>JBKHFA010000197.1:0-6922 GCA_046540615.1 Armatimonadota bacterium
GGCGGAACTCAGCCCCTTCGGGGCCGGCCCCTCCGACGACAACGGCAACGGCACGGGCGGGAGCCGGAGACCGGCCCCTCCGACGACAACGGCACAGGTTGGTGCGGGGCCGGCCTCTCCGACGACAACAGGCGCGTGTCAGTCAGCCCGCGCCTCCTCAAGCTCCTCGAGGCGAGCGACGAGCCAGCGCACGTTCTCGCGGTCTTCGATGGCCTCGCGGAAGATGTGATAGTCCGGCGCGTCGAACATGACCTTCAGCAGCGGCTCGATGAAAGCCAGCGCCTGACCGGCCACGAACGCCAGCGGCTGGATCGACTCAAAAAGAAAGATCGCCGGAGCGCACATCCCGCGCCTGGCGATCTCCTGTGCGAACTTCTCCAGCACCTCGCGCTGCCGCGGTCTCATGTCACTCATCTCAGAGCCGCCGATCTTCTTCGGTCATGCGCGGCAGTGAGCCCTGCACGAACTGCACCACCTTCTGCATGTTGTGCGGCGCGAAGAGCACGAGCACCGAGCGGCGGCCCTTCTTGAAGATCAGGCGAAGCTCATCGTCGCTGAGTCGCCAGCCCTCAAACTGCTTCCAGTCGTAGGGCGTGTAATAAAAAGGACCATGCACCTCGAAGCCATCGCGGCGAAGTACGTAGCGGTAGGAGGCGTAGAAGGGGATCAGCGCCAGTGTGATGACCCCGAAGGTCAGCAGGGCAAAGGAAAGGCCGTAGTACACGTAGACGCCGATGCTGAGGACCACTTCAAAGATCGCCACGAGGACGGTCAGGCCGGGCTGCTCGGCAGCCCGCCGGGCGCTCCAGCTCAGTTCCTCGACGCCTTCGGCGCGACCGCCGTCGGGTGCCGTGTGTGAGGCCATCAGATCTCAACCGCCTCCCCTGCGCTGTCGCGGGCGCGCTCGGCCAGACGCAGCACGTACGCTGCATCGCCGATTGTCGCCGTTGGTTCACTTTCCCCCCCGACCGCCCCGGCAAACTGCTCCATCTGCGGGAGAAACCCCCGCGCGCGCTCCGGCCTGTCGGCGGCTGTCGCAAGCGATCGGCCGCCCCAGACACTCGTCTCATCACGCCCGCAGCGGGTGAGCGTCACCGTCTGCCGGCCCTCGGCGGTCGCGGTTGCGCGGAGGCTCGCGACCGTCACCCGCTCGCGCGGGCAGTCGGCGGGCGCCGCGAAGCTCACCGCGGCCACGGCTCCGGAGCGCAACTGCATCGTCACCAGCAGCACGTCGTCGTCATCGGCGCGCGAGACCGCCAGCGTCCGGACGTCGCCGCCGATCCACCACGCGATGTCCAGCGCGTGCGGAAGGTCGAAGAGCAGCGGCTCGTCGTGAGCGTGCATCCGCGGCGGCCACCACGCCACCTCGATGCTGCGGACTGGTCCGAACTGCTCGTCGGCGCAAAGGTCCCGAAGGCGCTGATACGCGGGCGCACAGCGCATCACGAGCCCGGCCGCCGCCACGAGTTCGCGCTCTGCGGCCAGTTCCGCGATCCGCTCGGCCTCCGCCGACGTCGGTGCGGCAGGCATCTCGGTCCACACGTGGCAGCCGCCGCGCAACGCGGCCTCCGCGGCCTCTGCGTGCAACTCCGGGGGCCCGCAGGCGAGCACCGCGTCGAGGTCCATCTCATCGACCATCGCCCCGATGTCCTGGTACGCCCTGAAGGCCCCGAAGCGCCGGGTCACGCGCTGCGCGAGGCGCTTGTCGAGATCGCAGATCGCCGCCAGTTCCATCCCCGCCCGCTGCACCACCGGCAGCAGTGTCTCACGCGCATGAACTCCACAGCCGACGAACCCGACCCGCACCTGGTTGCCTGCCATCACCGGACTCCCATCTCGAATATGCGTCGCATGATGTCGCCGCGCTGAGTATTCGAGAAATCCGGCTCATCGACCTTCGCCGGGACGCGGGGTCGGTGTGAAAGCATCAGGCCGGGCCTGCTCTTTCCCGCGGCAGGCCGGGGCCCCACGAGCGTCTCGACGAACCGGTCCCGTTCATCGCGCACGCGCATTACAAGGACCACGCGGGGCCGGCGGAGAAGGATAGCATTCCGCTCATCGGCGAGCGCGCCCCCGGCCGCACCGATGACGAGATCGAGGATGCGATGTGCAAAGCACACGACTACCTTACCCGCGTGCCCGACTGACAAACGCTGGTCTATCATGAATACCCGCGGGGGCGCCCCCGCCGCCGTCCATCATCACGCAAAGGAGCGAACCTGATGACCGAACCCAGCGAACACCTCCGCGAGACAACCACCGCCTCCGAGCGAGTCTTTGAGGGGAAGCTGATCAGCGTGCGGGTGGACGACGTGACTCTGCCCGATGGCGGCGAGTCTGCTCGCGAGATCGTGGAGCACCGCGGCGCGGTGGCCGCGGTGGCGCTCGATTCGGAGGGGAACGTGCTGCTGGTACGCCAGTGGCGGCACCCGGCCGGCGAGGCGCTGCTGGAGGTCCCGGCGGGTACGCGCGAGGAGGGCGAGGA
The DNA here is from genome assembly GCA_046540615.1 of Armatimonadota bacterium. Classification (GTDB taxonomy): domain Bacteria; phylum Armatimonadota; class Zipacnadia; order Zipacnadales; family UBA5352; genus UBA5352. Next base: position 2,486 of record JBKHFA010000197.1, read on the forward strand.
GCCCGAGGCGACCCTCCGGCGCGAGTTGATCGAGGAGATCGGCCATCGCGCCGGGACGATCGAGTTGCTCGCGGAGGTCTACACCGCGCCGGGCTACAGCACGGAACTGATCGGGCTGTATATTGCGACCGAACTTGAGGCGGCCGATGGTGAGGCCGACGGGGATGAGAACATCGAGGTGGTCCGGGTTCCGCTGCGGGACGCGCTGCGGATGTGCCGGGACGGGGAGTTGACTGACTCAAAGACCGTCGCGGCGTTGCTTCTCGCGGGCGTCAGGCTCGCAGGGTGATGTGCTCTCCGCCGGTATTGCGAAACTCCGGCAGCTCCAGTCTGTCAGTACATATGCCGCATCATGTATACGTGCTGAACTGGAGAGAGCGCTCTTGAGATCCTGCATATGCCGCTTCCGCGGCGCCCTGCTGCTTGCCGCCGCGCTGCTGTTGGGCATGACGCCGGGCGGGTTCGCTGAGTCTAAGACCCAGAGCCCGTCAACCGTGGCAGTCGCCCGGGCCGAGAGCATCATGACGGCCGAAGGTCCTCTCACGCCGGGATGGCTCTACCCGGAGGGGCGGATCGACTATCAGGTGATAGAGGCGCTGCTGAGTGACGCTGTTGCGGCCTCGGTCGGCGTCGAGGACGTCGGCGATGCGTGGGACCTGCTGCTCACGCCCGGCGATCGTGTCGGCATCCAGATCGACGAGGCGGGGATTCAGCCGCATGCCCCGCTGCTTGAGGCGCTGGTGCGGCAGATCATGGACCGGGGCGTGCCGATGCGCAGCATCATCATCTACGCGGGCGAGGAGAGCGCGCTGTTTCGCGCGGGCTACGACATCAGCGGGAGGACGCCGGGGGTCCGGGTGATGGGGACCGACTCGCACGGCTTCCGCCACGGTCTGTCGCGCATCCCGCTGAATGAGTGCACGAAGATTGTGAACGTCTCGCGCATGCGCGTTGACGAGCGGATCGGGATGTACGGCGCGCTTGCGAACTGCCTCGCGGTGGTACCCTACGCCGACCGCGAGCGGATGATACGCAATCCGGAGCAGCTTCCCGAACCGGCGGCGAGGCCTACGATGAAGCGGAAGGTTGCCCTGCACGTGGTCGATGCGCTCAGCCCCGGCTTCCGTTTCCGCGACGGCGGGCGGTACGATACGTGGGCGTACAACGGAGTTCTCGCATCGGTCGATCCGGTGGCGCTGGACGAGGTGGGGCGGCAGATACTGGAGGCGAAGCTGGCTGAGGAGGCCGAGGAGGGGAATGCTCCGGGACTTGAGGTCAACTATCTGCTTCCGGCGGCGGAGGATTACCGTCTCGGGGTGGCCGATCCGGAGGAGATTGCGGTTGTGGAGATCGGCCCGTAGCGGTGTATGAGTGCGTGGAGGTGCGTTCCGCGGAAAAGGGGCGGGGCGCCCTTGACAACGAGCCGGCGGTACTGTAATCTATATACACGTCGCGCGGTGGAGCAGTCCGGTAGCTCGCAAGGCTCATAACCTTGAGGTCGGAGGTTCGAATCCTCCCCGCGCTACCAACTTCTTTGAGGGGCCGGGTCCTGGTGGATCCGGCCCCTTTTCGTGTACGTTACGTCAACGTCCCCGAACGTCCCCCGGCGAGGGCGCCGGGGCCACAACGTCAACGGCTGAAACGGCGTCACTAACCGAGATTCGGATGTCCCGCCGACGTTGCGTGCCCGGCGCGTCTACACGGTCGGCACGAAACGCGTTTCGACCTGCCCGCCGTCCACGTCCACGATCATCCCGCCCACAGGCTCGCCGCCCGAATTCCAGTTCATCGATCGCAGGCCATGGACCGGCACGCCCGCGAAGTCAAAGTCCACCCGCTTGTGCCTGTGCCCGAAGAAAAGCGCGGTCGGCCGCGTCTCGCCCACCAGGTCGCGTAACCAGCGCGCATCGTTCTGCGCAAGGCACATCGTGCTCGGGCGACACTGCTCCTCAGGCGGGACGTGCCCGAAGACGAAGACGTTCCGCCACTCCGCCCGGCGCGACAGAAGGCCCTCCAGCCAGGCCAGTTGCTCGGTCTTCGGCGTAATGTACTGCGACTGAAAATGCCCGATGTGATCGCCGGGCGTGGCACTGCAGATGCCGACAAAGAGATCGTCCCCGTGCTCGAAGCTGTAGAAATCTCGACCGTCGAAATCCTCCGGAAACATCTCTCTGAGCATCTCGCGGTGTGAGACACGCTCGTGATTGCCGTGGACCACGTGCAGCGGGAGGGCGATCGCCGGCAGCAGCGGCTCAAGCTTCTCCGGGTGGATATCCCCGCATATCAGCGCGAACTGCGCGTGCGGCGCCTCCTGCTGGAGCCGCGTCAGGCATGCCTGGAACTTCTCGACGCCTGTCGGTTCGCCGTCGCGGTTCTCGCGCAGATGCGGGTCGGCCATCACCGCGAAGGTGTATCTTCCCGCGTCGGCCTCCTGCGCCATGACCCGTGTGCCCGCGAGCATCAGGCCGGCGGTCCCGAGCGCGGCCGTGGTGATGAACTGCCTTCGGTCCATGCCGTTTGACATCGCGTCCGCCTCCTTTGATGAGCGACGCGCATTTCTCCGCGACGCGATCTCACACCTGTCCGCGATTGCGCAAGGTCCCGGGGACATTCGCGGAGAAATCGGTGAGGCGTCAGGAACGGCGGGGCGCCGGCGAGATCTGCACAGTGCGCAGGCAACACGAGGGAGCGATTTCGGATGAGCAATGACGTGATCGGCTTTGGCGTGGCGGGACTGGGCGTGGGGCGCACACGGGCGAAGATGGTGGCGGAGTGTAATGACGCGCGCCTTGTGGCCGTGTCGGACGTCCAGCATGATCGGCTTGAAGCTTTCGCGGATGAGATGGAGTGTGACGCGCACACCGACTACCTTGAGATGGCCGAGCGCGATGACATCGACTGCGTGCTCGTGATGACCCCGTCGGGGATGCACGCGAAGATGGCGGCGGAGGTGATGCGCCGCGGCACGCATGTCGCGACGACCAAGCCGGCGGACACGCGCCTTGATACGATCGACGCGGCGATGGCCGTCGCGGAGGAGACCGGGCTGGTGTACGCCGTGGACTTCGGGCGGCGCTACGAGGCCGAGCCGCACCGGATCGCGCGGGCGATGCGCGAGGGGCGCTTCGGAGCACCGCTGCTGGCGACGATCGAGATGAAGTGGATTCGCGATGAGGCGTACTACGGGAACTGGCGCGGCACGTGGGAACTCGACGGCGGCGGATCGATGGCCAACCAGGGGATTCACCAGGTCGATCTGATGCAGTGGGTGATGGGCGGTGTTACGCGCGTGTCGGGGCATTACGCGGTCGTCGGCCATCATAACTGCCACACCGAGGACCTCGCGCTGGCGATGCTGGAGTTCGAGAGCGGCGCGCGCGGGTCGATCGTCACCACGACGACGTACACCGGGAGCGAGCAGATTACGAGGGTGGGCTTTCACGGGACGCGCGGCGCGGCGCTGATCGAGAACGAGGAACTGGTGGACTGGACGGTCGGCGAGGACGAGGAGCCGGTCGAGGTGGGGCCGGCGAACATCGTGGAGGACATGGTTGGCTGCATCCGCGGCGAGCGCGAGCCGGCCTGTCCGGCCGCCGAGGGGCGGAAGTCGGTGGAAATCCTCCGCGCGGCCTACCTGTCCGCGGAACATGGCGGGTGGATCGACCTGCCGGTGGGCGGATAGAGGGCGCGGCAACGACAAACGGCGCACGGCGACGGTCGCGTTCCCGTGGTGCGGAGGTTCTCCTCCGCACGTGACGCGTCGTTAATGCGCAAGAACGGCGGGCCGGTCAGGCGACTGAGTTCCGCAGGCGGAACTCAGCCCCTTCGGGGCCGGCCCCTCCGACGACAAAGGCAACGGGAGCGGGGTCCAGCTCTTCAACGACAAACGGCGCACGGGCGAAACGCCCGTGCCACGCACGACAGAGACAACGGCAGGTGACGCGCCGATGCTGGCCGCGTGAGGACGACAACAACGCCGCGTACATGTGGAGAGCCCGCCTCCTGATGAGGAAGAGGCGGGCCCTGCCTTCTCGCCGCCGCTGCCCGACGCAAAAAGCCCGTCCGCGTCTGCGCGGGTGGTACTACTTCAGGTAGTAGCTCCGGTCAAAAAGAAGGCTCCGAGCGAGCCTGTGCCTGACGGAGCCGGGAACGTCAGCGCATCTTAGTAGCACCAGCCGCTGCGGCTGCGGGAGCGGCCGTAGTCGTAGCCGTCATCCCACCCATGATCGTAGCCGCGATCGTAGCCACGGTCGTAGCCGCGATTGTACGAGCGCCGGTTCGACTCGTGGCGGCGAGCGTCCTGGTGGCGGTCGAACTGGTAGCGGCTGCGGTTCTGGTCGAACTTGTAGCTGCGCCGGTTGCCGTCGTAGTAACCACGGCGATCGCGATCGTAGCGGTCACGGCTGTCGTAGCGGCTGTCGTGCCGCCTGTCGTAGC
>JBKHFA010000198.1:0-6886 GCA_046540615.1 Armatimonadota bacterium
GGGCGCACTGCGGTCGGAGCGGCTGAAGCCCCTCCGCTCCACACGGCAGGGCAACGACACTACCGCGCCGCCCGGATCTCCAGCAGGCGGAAGCGCTGGTCGAGGACCTCGAGCGAGAGGCCATCGGGAGTGATCGGGACGGGCTCCTCGGTGATCACGTCCGTTACACTCACCGCGTCCGGATCGAAGCCCATGCCGGCCCAGTCCACGCGAAGATCGACCTCCGTGGCTTCGTCGCGGAAGGACGAGACCGTCAGCAGCGCCGCCTCCCCCTCGTTGAGGTGCATCGCGGCGTAAAGGTCGATCGCATCGCCCTCGAAGCCGACGAGAGGCTCGATCTCCCAGTGCGGGATCCACCGGGCGCCCTCAAAGGGGAAGCGCATCTGCGCCTGCCAGATCCACCACACAGGCTGGGAGGCGAGATCGTAGCCCTTGTTAAGGTTCTCCCGGCGGCCCTGATCCCACGCGGAGGTCTTGCTGGTGACCATCTGCGGCGTCGCCTTGAGCGTCGCGTCGGCCAGCAGCGCCAGCCGCCACGAGTTGATGCGGCGCTCGGGGTACCACGCGACATTCCACCGCGTGAAAGTCACCGGAAGGCCGAAGGGCCGGCCGTAGAACTTGCCGACGAAGTCGTCCATCACGAAGTCCGAGCCCTCGCCGCCGTGGTGGATGTCGGCGAAGCTCTCGACAGCGGGCAGGAACGTGCCCGAGTGATGCACGTAGACGAGTCCGTCATCCACGAGTTCGCCGTGGAAGAGGGTGTAAATGCGCTTGAGGTGCTCGCGCTTGTCGAAGATGCCGTAGCCGCCATGCTGGTTGCCATCCTCGTCCACGTACCCGTGCCCGTGGTGCATGTTCGTGCAGTTGCGCGGGTTGGCGCCGCCGTCGAGGTAGACGCCGTCGATGCCGAGGTCCCGGACTGTCTGCGCAAGCTCCCAGACATGCCAGTCGGCGAAGGGCTGTGCGGAGCACTGCTTGTACCCGCCGGGCGTGGGCAGCAGCGGCCCGAGCGCCATCTCATTCCAGAAGTGCTGCAGGCCGGGCCAGTCGGGGATCGTCGCCCAGAGCGCGTAGACGATCACGTGCTCGATGCCCGCCTCATGCGCCATCTCGATGGCCTGCTTGAAGGCGTCGCGGCGGATCTCATTCTGCCGGGTCGGGCGATAGGCCGGTGCAGAGAAGTCCTCATTCCACACGCTCGGCCCGTCCCACGCCCACTGGCAGAAAGCGTTCACGCCCGCCTCGGTCATCGCCTCGATGTACCCTTCGGTGTCGGGCGCGAGTTCGGTCATTTCCTCGTTGAGGTAGAACGCTCGCTGCACGAGGTAGAGGTCGCGCAGGAAGCGCTGATCGAGCGGCTTGCTGGGCGTGGGCAGGATCGCCCACTCGAAGGTGATCGGCTCGTGGATGGTCAGAGGCTCCTCGACGAAGTTCACGCGAAGCGATGCCGCTTCGCCGCTGCGCTCGATGACGATCGCGCGCTCGGGGTCGGCAGGCCGCCACCACTGATCGTCCTCGGCCACCCAGTTGATCCCGCGTTCGGTGTCGCCCACCCAGACGCTGAAGCTGAAGGGCAACGCGAGGCCCTCGTCGGTCAGTTCACCCGCGTCGCCCGGGCGCTCCACCGCCTCATGACCGGGGGGAGTCCCGAGCGACGCGTGGTTGTAATACTGCGCAAGCTCCGGCGGCAGCGGGATCTCCAGCACCATGCGATCGAGCGTTGCCGCTCCAGCGTCGGGTTGAAGATCGAGCGTGTACTTCATGAAGCCGTCGAACTCGGCGCTGAGCGTCATCTCGCCGGAGAGGCCCTCGGCGGTGACGGGCGCCTGCCAGGTGATGCCGGTCTTCTGCTGCAGCGTACACTGCGCCTCACCGAGAGCGAGGCCGTCGAGGCGCATCGGCGCCGCCAGCATCTGCACGCCGCCCGCATCGATCGACGAGGGCTGGAGCGCGTCGCCGAGGGCGACCTCACGGTTCCACACGGCGAAGCCGCCGGCAAGGCCGCGGTCGATCGCGCGCATCGGCGTCCACGGCGGCGGGACGGTGTCCGTTGCTTCGGGGCGACCGACCGGGTTGTTCCACCACTCCGGGGCCTCCGGCACGTGCAGGTCCTCCGTGCGCTCGGCGCGAACCTCGCCGCCCGGCGGGGCGATCGCGGCGCTGACCACGTAGTCGCCGACAGGCACCTCGCTCACATCGAGGTCGAGGACGGTGCGGCCGTCGGTGACATCGACGGCGCGGCGCTCGGTGGCGACCGGCGTCTCGCCCTCGGCGGGCAGCAACGCCACCGCCAGCTCGTCGCCGTCGCTGATGCCCGGCACGCGGCGGTAGTCGGCGGTGATCTCGACCGCCTCGGCGGCCAGCGTGTAAGGCGTCAGGACGATCTCCAGCGCCGCGCGCTTTTCGAAGGGCAGCGGGCCGGCGGCGAGTATCTCGCCGGACTCCGCGTCGGTGATCTCGTAGTGCAAGACGTAACTGCCGCGCGCCGCCGCCTCGGCCAGCGCCACGCGTCGGCTCCGGCCCGCCGGGACGGTGATCTCATGCTCCTCAGACGCGGTCTCCTCCCACGAATCCATCACGCGCTCATACACCTCGTCGGCAGGAAGATCGCGCTCGGCGTCGCCGGCATCGGCAAGCGGGTCAGCCTCGCCATCGTAGTGGCGGAACCACGAGAGCCCCGGCTCAGTCGGGTGGTGCAGCGACGTATTAACGCGGACCGCGGCGGGTTCGTCGCCGAAGTTGGACACCTCCAGCAGCGCGCCGACTTCGGCGCGCGAGATCTCCCCCGCCTCGAGCACGCGAGCAGCCACCCCGCGACCTCCGAAGGTCAGGAATCCGAGATCGCGCTCGGCTTTCCACGAGCGCAGCCACGACCACGTGGACTGCATCCCGCGTGGTGTCCGCTGGTTGTTGGCGATGGTGAAGCCCCAGACGTCGCCGGCGCCGGGCGCCGGGCGCTCAAGCGAGGCGAAGGGGATCGTCATCTCGCCCTCCCAGCCTGTCTCCGTCGCGCGAGCGGCGTAGCTCCACTCGGCGCTCCACTGCTTGTCGGTGGCAGTGGTGCGGTAGCCCTCCTCGTGTACACCCGCGGCGTTGCCGACGAAGTTGTATTCCCCGCGTTCGCCCGGCGGCTTGAGGAACATCTCCATGCAGTCGTCGCGCCACACGCCCATCGGGTCGTCGCCGCTCATGGGCGGCGGGGCGTAGGAAGGGCGGCTGAAGCGCCAGGCGATGTGCAGCGCATCATCCGTGTATCCGATCCACGCGACATCCGGCTGATCGGTGGCGAGCGTGGTGTCCATCGCCACGAAGGGCGCAAGCTGAGCGGCCGACCGCCACTCGGCGCGATCGACCGTCCCGTCGATGGTCGGCGTCTCCGCCATCAGCGGCGCGGACACGACAGGCACTCGCCACGAGATGAGCGGCTGATCGGCTGGCGCGTCAGGGCGAGTGACGGCGGCGTGGGCGGCTGCTGCAAGTGTGAGCGCTGCAATGATCGCGATCCTCTGACGCGCGGGCGCGTGCCTCATTGTCCCTCACCAGCCTCCGACGTAGTCAGTGCAAAACCCTGTCCGGTCCTGCCCTCAACGATGCGTCCTCCGCGGATCGCGAATGTCTCCGGCGCGTCAGCGCGCGTCATCACCGCCGGGCGGACCGCGCCATCCACGATCTGCTCGAAGTCCAGCAGCAGCAGCGTGTTCGGATCGGCCGCCAGCGGCGTATGATGGAAGCCGAACTCCTCGGGCTCCCGCGCGACCGTTGAGATGCGCAGGTCATCGATGACGATGCGGTTGAAGCCGGTGCCTGCCGGATGACCGATGACTATCCGCGCGCCCTCCGGGACCGGACGATCGATCGCGTAGGGAAACTCCCTCTCCTCGGCAAGCTCACCGTCAATGTACGCGCGCACGATGCGGGCGTCACGCCACGTGACGGCGAAATGATGCCACGTGCCCGGCTCAAGCTCGGTGCATGTCGGTAGCAGCGGGTGCGGGACCTTCTGCCCGTCCACCACGAACGCGGTGCGCCAGTTACACCCCGGCTCAATCCCTCCGAGCCGCCCGTGATTCTTCAGGCCGAACTCGCTGACCACGGTTGCGCCGAGGTCGGTCTCCGTCTCCGGCGCCTCGAAGGTGAACCAGCGGCCCCGCCACTGGTAGACGCCCTCACCCTCCTGCCAGCCCTCGGGGTCGAACTCAAAGCTCACCCACGACTCCACGGTGCCCTCGGTGAAGTCAAAAAGCCCGAGCGCGGGAAGCTCGATCGTCCCGGAGGCGGGTTGAGCGAACGCCGTCACCGCCGGTGCCAGCACAAGGCCCACCGCAAGATACCATCGCATCATCGTCACCATCCTCAGAAGCGACCAACGCGCGGCGGCCACGGATCCATCGTGAAAACACTGCGGTCGAAGCAACGATGGGTGTACTCAAGGCGGCTCTCAGCGTGATCCGGATCGTACCACAGGTTCGTGTGCTCGCCGGGGTCGGTCTGCAGGTCGTACAACTCGCCCTCACCGCGCGCCTCGCCGTGGTACACGCAGACCTTCCGGTCGCGATCGCGGTACATCGTCCCGTAGGCCGGCGGGCGGCGGCAGGGCATGGCGTTGAGGTAATCGCAATACACCGACTCCCGGTGCTCGTGCGGATCGGCCTCGCCACGGAGGATCGCCGACAGCGACCGCCCCTGCATCCGCTCCGGCGGCTCCTCACCCGCCGCCTCCATCAGCGTCGGCGCAAGGTCCGTCAACTCGACGAGCGCGTCGCTCACAAGGCCCTGCTCGAACTGCCCGGGCCATGAGATGACCAGCGGGACGCGCGTCAGACAGTCGTAGAAGTAAGGTCCTTTCTGCAGTATCCCGTGGTCGCCGAGCATCTCCCCGTGATCCGAGTGAAAGATCACGATCGTCTCCTCGCGCTGCCCCGTCGCGTCGAGGTGGTCGAGCAGCCGCCCCACGTGGTGATCGATGTGCTCGATCATTGCGTAGTACGCGGCTTTCACCTCGCGAAGCTGCCGGTCGGTGGCGTCGGCGCAGGACTTGCCGCGCCCGCCCTTCGAGCCGTGATGATCGGCCCGCTGAAAGCTCGGCTTGTCGTCAAGCTCGCCCGGAACATACACGGGAGGCGGCAGCGTGTCCGGATCGTAGCGCTCCCAGTACTCGGGGGGCGGGTCGAAGGCGATGTGCGGATCGAAGGGGTTGACGCTCATCAGCCACGGCCCCTCGCGCGGCTCGTCGATGAACTCCAGCGCCATCTCCGCGCACCAGGTGGTCTGATGATACTCCGTCGGGATGCCCGGGTACGCGTAGGCCCCGTCCGGCGCGTGGTAGAGGTCATCCCAGCTCTGCCCCCGCGCCTCAAGCCACCGCGAGTACGCATTCTCCGGCCAGTCGGGCGCGGGGTGATGGCTCCAGTGGAAGACGCGGTAGCCGTCGTCGGTGCGGGGCTCGACCCGTCCGTGGCAGGCCGCGAGGTGCAGCTTGCCCGCCAGTCCACAGTCGTAGCCCCGGTCCGCAAGCATCCGCGTGATCAGCAGCTCGCCCTCGGGCGGCTCAAGCTGACCGTTCTGCCGGCCGCGGACAGTCGTGGGATACATGCCCGTCAGGAAGCCGCAACGACTTGGCGTGCAGACGGGACTTTGACTGAACGCGTGCGTGAAGGCCGTCCCCTCGGCCATCAGGCGGTCGAGATTCGGCGTCCGAATGTGCTCGTTGCCGAGGCCCGCGATCGTGTCATAACGTTGCTGATCGGTGCATATCCACAGGACGTTCGGTCGCCGCGCCATCTGCATCGCCTCCGGGCGCTCAATTCGCCCAGCCCGGACGCGTTTCCTTCAGACACCATGCGGGCAGGAAGGCCGTCCCTTCGCGGCGAACGTGATGCCCGAAACGTGATCGTCCGTGAAGGAGCGTCCCGATGAAGATCTGCATCGCTCAGCTTGACCCCGTCGTCGGTGACATCGCAGGCAACGCCGATCGCCTCGCGGAAGTCGCCAGGCGCTGCCGTGCAGAGGACGCCGACCTCGTCGTCTTCCCTGAGCTTTACCTCGTCGGCTACCCCCCGCGCGACCTGCTGGAGAAGCGCTGGTTCATTGATGACGTCGAGACCGCCATCGCGGATCTCGTGCGGGCGTCGAGCGAGTTCGCGGGCACCGGCGTGCTCTTCGGTGCGCCCACCCGCACCGGCGAGCGCGTCGGCGCGGGCCTGCACAACTCCGCGGTGCTCATCGAGGCCGGCGAACTCGTCGCAATCCGGCACAAGTCCCTCCTGCCCACCTACGATGTCTTCGACGAGCACCGCTACTTCGACCCGGCCGCCGAGGTCGCGCCGGTGCAGTTCAAGGACGAGGTGCTCGGCATCAGCGTCTGCGAGGACGCGTGGAATGTGCCCGAACTGTGGCCCGATCAGCGCCTCTACGAGCGCGAGCCGGTCGCCGAACTCGACGCGCAGGGCGCGACGCTGATGATCAACCTCTCCGCCTCGCCCTTTTACGCCGGCAAGGACCGCGTGCGCTACGAACTGATCGCAGGCCACGCCGCCGCACATCGCAAACCCTTCGTCTACGCCAACCAGGTCGGTGGCAACGATGAACTGATCTTCGATGGTGGAAGCTTTCTGCTCGACGCTCAGGGCCGCATCGCCGTCGCCTGCGAGCACTTCCGCGAGGACGTCGTCAGCGTAGACACAGACGCGCAGGGCGACGAGGCCGCGTTCAAGCCCCCCGAGGAGATCGCCTCCATCCACGATGCGCTGCTGCTCGGCGTCAGCGACTACATGCGCAAGTGCGGCTTCACGCGAGCAGTCATCGGACTCTCGGGCGGGATCGACTCGGCGGTCACCTGCGCGCTCGCCGCGCGGGCGCTCGGCCCCGAGAACGTGATGGGCGTCAC
>JBKHFA010000199.1:0-6799 GCA_046540615.1 Armatimonadota bacterium
CTGCGCGGGCATAAGAATTTCCAGTACTCACCTGGGAGCGTGGTGGTGAGGAACGTGGGGAGCGATGAGGAATTCACGACCGAGGAGACGGGCTACGGCGGGTGGATGACCCCGGAGACGCTGCCGAAGTTCAGGTACATTGCGGATCTCGAGCAGCTTGTGTGGTGGGGAGCGGAGACGCATGTCTACCGGCTGCTGGTCGATGGGGAGAGCCCGCTCCCGGACTTTGAACTGCGAGGCCAGCCGTTCGACGACACAGGCAGCGGCGCGGGGGCCTACCGCGCGGCGGGATATTCTCCGGAGCAGAAGATCCTGATGGGCGGGAAGATTCACGGGAACGTGGTGTGCGGTTCGTCGGCGCCGATCGGAGCGAACCTGCCGGAGGCGGCGCGGGTCGGACTGGAGTTTGGCGAACACGGGGCCTACGTGGAGGCGCGGGCGCTGGCAGACGAGGTGTTGTCCGCAGTGTCGGACGTGAACTGCTCCTACTGCGGCGGGCCGGCGTGGCGCGATCCGGATGGGGCGTACCTGCGCGGCTTTTGCATGCAATGCGCGGATGCGTTCGGGCGGGCGGATGCGATGGACTGCCGGACGTACTTCGAGACGCCGACGATGGGGAATTCCGATGGCCACGCGATGCGGATGGTGCGCGTGAATGAGCGCGATGGAAGCTGGGCGCGGCGGGTGGGCGCGCACTGGCGACCGGATCTTTACGACGAGAACGAGGACTTCATCACGCAGAGCGGGCCGGGGCAGGGAACGAACGCGCCGCGGTGGACCGCGCGGCACGTGACGGAGATCGGCGACTGCGCGGGGTTCGGGCGGTTCGATGGCGATGACGCGGAGCCATGGACACCCGGCCACGATCTGAGTTACTTCGAGGCGCTGCCGGAGATCGATCGCGAACTCGGCGTGTGCGCGCTGAAGCTGGTGTTCCCGCCGGGATACACGACACCGCTGAGTTACACCGTGGAGATCGACTGCGCGCGCGCGGACGGGCAGATCGAGACGCGGACGGTGCTGGTGGAGGCGGGGAAGAGCGGGCCGGGCGTGAGCGATGAGTTCGGCGACGCGGTGCCGGTGGCGCAGAGAGACAAGCTGGTGGCGGAGAGTGGGGGCTACCCGTGGCGTGACGTCGGGCTCTACCGCGGAGTGGCGGATGTGCGGCTGGTGGAGCCGCAGAGCGCGCCGGGATGCCGCTTTGCGATCGTCAACGACGCGCCGTGGCTGGCGAGCGCCGACGGCGTCCCGGTGGAGAGTGAGATGGCGACACCGGTGGCGATGCAGATCGCCGGGGAGTGGGGGAGTCCGCATCTGCTGGACGACGCGGTGGGACAACTCTTCCTCTTCTACACACGCGGCGGGAACGTATTCATGCGGAAGAGACCGGCGCTGCCGGGCGACTGGAGCGATGAGAGGCAGCTCACCGAGGGCCTCGATGCACGTGAGCCGTGGGCGGGCAAGGGCGATCGGGGGGAGCTTGTGCTGGTCTGCAGCCGCGAGGGTGGTCGGCTGTCGGTGCTGCGTTCGCTGGATGACGGACGGACGTGGGAGGACGTGAACGGATTCTAACCGGATTCGGCGCAGGCGCCGACAGGATGTGGACGGCGGACGGCACAGGATGCGGCAAAGGCGTGGACGGACGGAAGTGCGTCAATGTGACATGCTCAGCCGTTTGGAGGGGCGGGATTACATTCCCGCCCGAGTGCGACCGGTACGTTTGGACCTCTGTTGACCACACGACAGGCGCAAGCGTCGTCGCCGAAATCGAGGCGATCGGTCATCGGGGAAGCACGCAGCCAAACCCGGCGGGGCGATCGCCACGAACCGCAAGATCGCGGGCGGCAGTGTAATGCCGCCCCTCCAAACACCTGGACAACGGCATGCCCCCGAGAGGTGAGGACGATGGCGACGGTGAGCGGGCTCTCACACGCGATGGCGTTTGAGTACAACGGACTGCTCTACGTGATCGGCTACCGCGCGGGAGGGCAGTATCTGCGACGGAGCACGGACAGCGGGAAGACCTGGCTGCCCTTCGCCGACGGGAGCGAGGAGAAGCTGGTGGCGATGCCGGCGGACGAGCAGCGAGTGGCGTTCGTCAAGATGGGGAGCCAGGGCCGGGCGCTGGTGGTGGGCGTGAGCCGGTATCCGGAGATCGAGGTGTACGTGTCGCGGGATGATGGGGAGACGTGGGTGAACGACAGCTGACGACAGCCAACGGCGGTAGCGGCACGCCGCAAGACGTGTATTGCTCAGTCGTGTGAAGGGGCGTGGCTTTCAGCCGCGCCCAGTTCTTGAGCACCCAACGACGAACGGCCGGGCGCGGCTGAAAGCCACGCCCCTCCAGAAAAGCAACAGCAGACGACATACGGCGTGCGGACGAGGGCGTCCGCACCACGGGACGGCAGACGGCAGCGATTGTGTACGAGGAGTGAGAGCATGGCGACGAGAGTGGCGCCGGTGGCGGAGGTGCATCTTAATGACGCCGGTCAGCGTTACCAGGTGAAGTACGACGGCTTCGCGCAGTCGGAGTTGGTCGCGGAGATGCTGGCAGGCGGGCGCGCGCGGAGCAACTACGTGGACTGGCAGGGACAATCTGCGACCGGGGTCGATGCGAGGCACAGCGCGGCGCGCGTGGTGGGCCGCGGGACGCTCAACGCGGTGATCGCACGACCGTTCCTCGACCTGAGCCGGCAGATCGGCCTCGGGCACTTCGATCAGCTCGGCGGGACGTGGCAGGAGCTGGAGGGGATCGGGCTGCCGGGCGAGGTGAAGCTCTATCAGTCGGACGGGCGGCCGAATCTCGCGACCGGCCTGCAGAGCCGCTTCGACCTGCCGCACAACCCGGTGATTTGCCTGTCGCTCTACCGCGCCGAACCCGCGACCGAGCACGACTGGGCGACGCACCCTCCGCGGACCGAGGTGCATTTCGGGATCGCCGGGCGCGACAACTGGGCGCTGGTACTGCCCTACGCGGGGCCGCTCTATCTGATGTACAACGATCCGGATGAGGGCTGGCGGCGGGTCACGGAGACCGAGCGGAGCATCGTGGTGCCGACGCTGGAGGGATTCGGCGCGGGCCAGCGGATGCTGCTGTGGATCGCGTGCATCCGCGACCGGATCGTGATGTCCACGGACGGCTTCGCCGAGGATGTCTGGATCTACGAGCAGCCAGGAACGAAGTTGCGTATCCCCGGCGGACCGATTCGCATCGAGCACATGGGCGGGCAGTGGATGTGCTCGATGTTCGGCATCCACATGCCGACAGCGGTGATCGACTCGGCGGGAATCGAGGCGGGCTACGACACCACGGTGAGCGCCGGGCAGTTGATCCTGCAGACGCAGCGGCTGCCGGTGGTGGACAATGATGAGAACGTGCTGGCGGAGGTCGCGGGCGAAGACACCACGCTTACGCGACCGGACCTGACATCGACACAGCGGGCGTGGCGGGCGACGATCGCGCCGCATGTGCATACGCAGACGGACGTTGGCGTCGATCCGGAGACCGGGGATCCGGTGGACTTCACAACCTGCGTGTCGCCGGAGCTTTACACGGTGCAGATCGGGCAGTACGCGGAGGTGCTCGACAACGGCGAGCCGACCGGGAGCGACGTGGCGGCGGATGTGATCGCTCTGGAAAGCGACCATCCGGACCGCGAGCGGGCGGCGTTGTGCGAGCTTGAGATGGACAATCAACTGGGCGCGTACACGCAGATCGAGGAGCATCGGCGGGTGAGCGTGAGCCTTGGCTGGGAGATGTCGGACGCGAGCGTGGAGGCGGCCGCGGCGATGTCGGGGTACATCGTGGAGCCGCCGCCGATGACTGCGTCCGGCGGAGAGAGTGAGCTTACGCTGACGCTGCTCGACCCGACGATCCGCCTGCGCGATGAGAAGGCCGACGGTCGCTGCCCGATCTTCGACGGCTGGCCGGTGGTCGATGTGTTCCACTGGGTGCTCGACCGCTGCGGCCTCGACCGCTCCGAGCAGGTGGTTGAGGACACCGGGGCGGTGCTCAGCGCCGGGCAGCCGGAGGCGCCGCTTTGGGAGGTGGAGCCGGGAACGCGCTGGCTGGAGTTTCTGCGCGAGGTGGCGGCGTTCGATTCGGGCGCGGGTGTGTTCTTTGACGAGCACGGGCGCTTTGTGAAGGCCTGCCGGCACTGCCGCACGGCGCGGACGGAGGCGGACGTTACGCTGCATGACGGCGGCTTCAGCGGCGCATGTCCGAGTGAGGTGGACTGGCGGCTGTTCACGCGCGGAGAGGCGGCCGTCGAGTCGGGCGCCGGGGGTGATGTGCTGCAGATCAGACGATCGCGCCGGAGTCTCTCCTCGGAGCGGGAGTTCGCCAACTGCGTGGTAGTGCGGGGGAGAGGCGAGGACGGGCGGCCGGTGGAGGCCGCGGCGTGTGACGCCGCGTCGCTTTACGATGTGAGCAGCGAGCGCTACGTGGGCTGGCGAAAGATGCACGTGGAGGCGCTGGAGCGGTACATCAGCCAGGAGACGGTCGAGCGGCTCTGCGCGGACCGCTTCGCGGAGCTGTCACGGAGGCCGGAGCACATCGACGTGTTCACGCCGCTGCTGCCTGAGATGCGGATCGGGAACGTGGTGGAGGTAAGCGGCGGCGAGAGCGTGGGGGCCGAGGGGCGGCTCTACCGGGTGACGGCGGTGCGCCATCGGCTCGATCGACGGAGGGATGACGCGGGGGGCGCGGTGACGCGGATAACGGCGCGGTGGCTGGCGGATGAGGCGCCCCAGTGAGGGTGGTTTCGGTGAGATCACGGGTTCGGGGGGTGAGCAGGTGGGGGAGATCGGTGACATCGTGGTGGCGCTCACGGCGCTGGCAGGGCAGGCGTGGCCTTTTGCTCGCTGCACGATCGCGGGGGTGCTGGGAGCGCTGGCGAACGTGGCGCTGGAGGACGAGACGGTGGTGCTGCCGAGACTGAGGGATGGACGGCTGCACCTGGGCTTCCTCGGGAACCTGATCGTGTCGGTGACGATGGCGCATGTGGTGGATCATGACTTCGAGACCGCGTTCTTCGCGGCGGTCTGCGGAACGACGACGCTGCGGACGTTCAAGGCGCGGATTGAGAGCGCATTCGAACACGAGTGGAAGGAGATCGGTGATCGAGATGACGCCGGCTGAACTGATATCCGCACAGGTAATCACAGTGAGTTGCGAGGTGGCGTTTCTTGCGGCGGCGGCGTTGGTGTGGCGGGCGCTGGCACGCATGAATGTCAACGGACCGTGCCAACTGGGAATCGCGCTGCTGGTCACGACGCGACTGGGCAGGATGGTGTCGATGGTGAGCGCAGCAGGCGCCTCGCCGCCGGGCTACGCGTGGTTGACGGAGGTGGTCTTCAGCTTTGTGTTCATCTACACGCTCTACCACGTGGCCGCGCTGATCGCGATGTGTCGGACGGTCGGGACGGCGGCGACGCAAACGAACCGCTCGAGGCCGTTGCTTCAGGGCGGCCCTTAGCGATGAGGCTCGGCCTCTCCGACGGCCAGAACAACGCGCAGCATCACGGCCCGCCAGTATGTGGCGGGTCTTATCACTTGCAGGGAGGCGATCGCATGATGGAGATCATCGGTGGATGGCTGCAGGACGTGCTGCTCCCGGGGTTCAGCACGCTGCTGATCGCGGCGGGCCTGGCGCTGGTGCGCCACTACGTGCAGCGGCTCAAGGACGAGAAGCTTCGGCAACTTCTGCTGGAACTGGTGAAGTCCGCGGAGCAGATCTACGGGTCGGGCAACGGCGAGGCCAAGCGGCTCTACGTGACCGAGAAGCTCAAGCAGAAGGGCTACCCGAACGTCGATCGTGACGCGGTTGAGGCGATGGTCTACGGTCTCGATGGACGCGCTCAACCGGCGGGCAGTTGAGAAGACGGAAAGCAGATTGAGCTGATGGGCGGGGCCCGGAGCGAGTGCTTCGGGCCCCGCGGTTTCTCCTCCGAGGGGGCCGAGGCCAGCGCGGGAGCTTCCATGCCGGCCCGTTGTTCTGCGTACACAACGCAACCACGAAAACTTGGCAACGGGCCGGCATGGAAGCCTCCGACGGCTATGACGCGAGGTACTACGTACTCTGACAGGGAAGGACTCTCCATGCCGACAGAACGCGAGGTAACGATGGAGCAGTTCCGGGCGCACCTGGGTTCCATCGAGGTGCCGCGAGGGATCGATGAGGTCGTGGTGCATCACACGTGGAGCCCGGCGACGGGTGACTACCGCGGGATAGCGACAGTGCGGGGCGTGCGGCGCTATCATACCGGCGTGCGCGGATGGTCGGACAACGGATATCATGTGATGATCGGCCCCGACGGTGCGATCTTCCTCTGTCGGCCGATGGAGCGGGCAGGGGCGCATGTGGCCGGGAGGAACGCGCACACGATCGGCCTCTCGTTCATCGCGAACTTCGACCGGGATGAGCCGGCGGAGTACGCGGGCCTCGAGGCCGGACACAGGGTCGTGGCCGCGCTGCTGGCGCGCTTCGATCTGAGCGCGCGGGACATCCGCTTCCACCGCGAGTTCGCCCCGAAGACCTGCCCGGGGCTGAAGCTTTCGCTGGCGCAGTTCCGGCGGAATGTCGTCGAAGCCGGGGAGCACACGAGCGGAGGTGGCCCGAAGATCGTGCTGCTGCCGGGCAGCGAGGTCATCGAGTGTAACGCGGCGGTGGAGGGCGGGACGACGCGGGTGGACCTGCGTCCGCTGGCGGAGGCGCTGCGGTGCACGGTGCACGATCGGCTGAGCGAGCAGGGGAAGGTGTATGTGCGGCGTTAGCAGTCCATGCGCCCTCGCACGGAA
>JBKHFA010000200.1:0-6725 GCA_046540615.1 Armatimonadota bacterium
GACGGACGGCCGAAGCCATCGCTGTAGATGGCGGCGAATTCCTCGTCGGGAAACATATAGTGGAGCCCGAAAACTGCACAGCAGAAAAGCGCTATTACAGGTAGCATGGCAAAGCGAAAGACGTATTCAGCGGAGTTAAAGACGCGGGCAGTATTGGAGCTGCTGCGGGAGAAGTCGCTCACGCAGGTGGCCTCGGAGTACGGGGTGCATCCCAATCAACTGCGGCGGTGGAAGCAGACGGCGCTCGAACAGCTCCCATCGCTGTTCACCCGCGATAGCGCCGCCGCGCAGCAACGCCGGGAATGCCGGCATCGCTCGCGGATGCCCTCGGGGGTCCCATCGTCGATTCCGTCCGCGCAAAACACCTTATGCGCGGCCTCTGGCAGGAACAACCCGTCGCAACGCTGAATCTCCACTTGCCGCAAACCTGACAGATCGCCGCAGAGACGCGGGAGGCGAGTGAGTGTGCGAAATCGCATCTGGTGGCTGACACTGCTTCGAGGAACCCTCACTGTCATCCTCGGATTGCTCCTGCTCGTCTGGCCGGACAGAAGCGCCGAAGCCCTCATAGCCCTCGTCGGCGCCTTCGCACTCCTCATCGGCCTGATCAGCACAATCCACGCATCGACAGTCCGATTCCCGCTCTGGGGCGCGTCCATCACCGGCGGTGTGATCACCCTTGTGCTCGGCCTCATCGCACTCTTCTGGCCGGGCATCACTGCAACCGTGCTCATCTACATCATCGCCGCGTGGGCGCTGGTCTTTGGCATCATCGAGATCATCGCTGGCCTCGCAATCGGGATCGCAGCCCCCGGCGGCGCGCTTGTCGCAGGTGTCGGTCTCGTCTCCGTCGTCGTCGCAATACTGCTCTTCGTCGTTCCCGAGGCAGGGATCGTGACCGCCGCCTGGCTTCTGGGGGTTTACTTTGTCGCGAGCGGTGGATTGACCGTCTACCATGCCGTCGAAGTCCGTCGCTCTCGTCGGCAGATACGCGTTGGATGAACCCCTTGACGCGAGTCTGGTGATGCTGCCCGAGCTTCACCGGTTTCTTGCACCCCGGCAACCGTTCTGATATACTCTTTTACAACAAAAAGCTGAGGCGATGATGGGGACGAGTAGCCGCCGGTCATCCTGAAAGTCGCGCAGTACGCGACCTGACAGCGAGTCGGGGACGGTGGAAGCCCGGCAGGCACTGGCGGCGGCGAAAATCACCCCTGAGCCGCGGACCCAAAGGGCGAGCGATGGCGCGGGTCGTAATGAGAGATCCGGCCCTCCCCCGGTAGGCTTCGCCGGGTCACCTCCGTTATCAGGTAGACGGCATCGGCGCGCCGGACCGGTCGCCCGTGCCGGAAGAGCGGGTCCCCCTCAACGCTCGAGGAAGCAACGCGTGGGAGGACCAATCAGAGTGGTACCGCGGATCACACCATGAGTCCGCCTCTGAGGAGAGGTGGACTTTTCACGTTCTCCAACCCGCTCGCACCGGCTCGGGAGTCGACAGCCCAAGCGCCCGTGCATCAAAAACAAAGGGTGAGGACAGATGCGAAAGGTTCAGATCTACGACACCACGCTCCGCGACGGCTGCCAGGCTGAGAAGATATCATTCAGCGTGGACGACAAGCTGCGAATCGCAAAGCGCCTCGATGAGATGGGCTTCGACTACATCGAGGGCGGCTGGCCCAACGAGACGAGCCCGCGCGACCGCGAAGTCTTCGAGCGCGCCGGTGAGATGGACTGGAAGAATGCGAAGTTCGCCGCATTCGGGAGCACACGGCGTCCGGGCGTGAGTCCCGAGGATGACGGTCAACTGCGCTTCCTCGTGGACAGCGGCGCGCCAACCATCACGATCTTCGGCAAAAGCTGGGATCTGCACGTCACCGAGGTGCTCGGCACGACCACGGACGAGAATCTGCAGATGATCGAGGATAGCTGCGCATTCCTCAAGGCCAGCGGCGCGGAGGTCCTCTTCGACGCCGAGCACTTCTTCGACGGGTACCGCGCCGACCCAGAGTTCGCCATGGCGTGCCTTGAGGCCGCAGAGCGCGGCGGCGCCGAGGCTCTCGTGCTGTGTGACACCAATGGCGGGTCGATGCCGCTCTTCATCCACGAAGTCACGAAGGAGGCCGTGGACCGGTTCGATGTGCCGATCGGGATCCACTGCCACAATGACTCCGGGATGGCTGTGGCGAACACGCAGATCGCGGTGGATGCCGGCGCGAGCCATGTGCAGGGCACGATCAACGGCTACGGCGAGCGCTCCGGGAATGCGAACCTGTGCACGGTGATTCCGAACCTTGAGTTGAAGGCGAATGCGCGGGCGTTGCCCGAGGGCCGTCTGCACGAGGTCACGGAGCTTTCGCGCTGGGTCGATGAGGTGGCGCTGGTGCGCCCCGATGAGCGCGCCCCCTACGTGGGGCAGTCGGCCTTTGCGCACAAGGGCGGCATGCACGTCAACGCGGTCCTCAAGAACCCGACGTCCTTCGAGCACGTGGAGCCGGAGGTCGTTGGGAATGAGCGCCGGATCCTCGTCTCCGACTACTCCGGCGGAAGCACAATCACCCACAAGCTCGAGCACATCTACCCCGAGGCCGACCGGAAGGACCCGCGGATGCGCGAGGTCCTCACCGAGGTCAAGGAGCGCGAAAATCGCGGCTATCAGTATGAGGCCGCCGAGGCGTCGTTCGAACTGCTGGCCCGACGCATCTTCGGTGAGCAGTATGAACTCTTCGAACTCCAGGGCTTCCGCGTTATCATGGGCAAGCACCGGGAGGACGAGGAGCCTTTCGCCGAGGCGACCGTGCAGCTCAAGCTGCCGCAATCGGATGCGTCGGTGCACACCGCAGCGATGGGCGATGGCCCGGTCAACGCGCTTGATACCGCGCTTCGGAAGGCGCTCCGCGACGAGTATCCGGAGATCTCAGATATGCGGCTGGTTGACTACAAGGTCCGCGTGCTCGACGCGACCGAGGGGACCAGCGGCGCCGTGCGCGTGCTCATCCAGACCGCGAACAACGGACACAGTTGGGGAACGGTCGGGGTGCATGAGAATATCATCGAGGCAAGCTGGCAGGCCCTGACGGACAGCATCGTCTACGGCATCATCCAGGCACGGGGCGAAGCGAAGAGGGAAGCGTGAAGAGGAAAAGCGAAACGTCGGGCGGAGCCTCCTGTGCATCCGGAGTTGGCGCTGTGTGAAGCGGCTGGATACGCCGCCGAAGGTCACCTATGCAGTGCATTTCCGCACCTCACGCGGCGCGGGCGGTGTTGAGCATGAGACCGCCCGCGCCGAACTGCTTGCGGCCTCCCGCGGCCTGCCACTGACGATCATCGACGAGCACCCCCCGCTGAACCGCATCTTCGTCCACGTCCCGCCTGACGCGAGGGATGATTTCATCGCGCTGATGCCGCGCCTGGGGTACACGGAGGCGCTCACACGCATCACGCGCGAATTCGGAGCCGGGCGCGGCATGGAGCACCGTGAGGCGCAGAAGGTTGAACGCTGGCTGGTGGGCGAGTACCGCCGGGACGACGATCGCGTGGCGCATGAGCTGATCTGGCGCGCCGACGACGAGGCGCGGATGGAGCGTTCGCCGCACCGCCGGCCCTTCAAGATGCGCATCGACGGTGAGGTCGAGGCCACGCTCTCGCGCCGTCAGCGACGCCGCCTGTCATGCTGTGACGCGATGGTGATGCTGAACCTTGCGCGTGTTGATCGCGGCGAACTCGTGGTAGACCCCTTCGCGGGCATCGGCGGAATCGTGATGGAAGCACGGAGGATGGGGCTTGAGGCGGTCTGCGGGGACATCGCGCGGGCACTGGCGCCGGGTCTGCGGGAGGTCAGCGGCGGCCTCGCGGCGATCTGGGATGCGAGCGCCCTGCCGCTCGCCGACGGCAGCGTGGCAGCCGTCGTCACGGAGCCGCCCTACGAGGAGGAGGCGCATGCGGATGTGCACACGGCGATGGCTGAGATCGCGCGTGTGCTGGCGCCTGGCGGCTCCGCGGTCATCCTGCTCGATGAGAAGATGGCCGACGGGGTGCTGCGGGCAGCGGGCAAAGTGGACCTCGCAGCACGAGAGCAGTACACCGTGCATCGCGCCGGCGGGATGACCGCGAGGCTGGTGGTGCTGGAGAGCGAAGGTTGACGCTCCCTGAGGGTGCGGGTAGAATCGTGACAGTCGAGCCGATCGGGGAGGTGCGTCGATGGCGGACACGCCAGTCAGCGAGGAGCAGATCGAGGAGATCGCCCGGATGATCGGCGAGCAGCCGGGCGTGGTGCAGGTGTGGTTGTTCGGCTCACACGCGACCGGCACGGCAGGCCCCGACAGCGACGTGGACCTGCTGGTGGTGTACGAGGATGAGCCTGACGCGCTGAAACGCATGCAGGAACTCGACGCGTTGTTTTTCCCGCGCTCCTTTGCGATGGATATCATCGTGACGAGCTCCGGCGAGTTCGACCGCACGAGAAACGTGCCGGGGGGGCTCGCATGGGTTGTCTACCGAGAGGGGGAGGTTTTGTATGACCGGGCGTCCTGACCGGGTCCGCAGGGAACTTGCTCTGGGTTGGCTGCAAAAGGGTGACATGGACTATGCCGTTGCACAGACTCTGATGAAGTCAATGCCCCAGGCTGCGGGAGCGATCGGCTTCCATCTGCAGCAAGCCGCTGAGAAGCACCTGAAGGCATTCCTCACGCTGACCGGAAAGCAGCCTCCGCGCACGCATGATCTCCAGGAGCTTCGCTCAATGGTGGCACCGCTTGATCGGCGTCTGGCAGAGCAGACCGGCGCAGTAGCGGCACTCAACCCCTTCGCTGTGGTCTATCGCTATCCCGGACCTGAGCCCACGGCGAGCAGTGACGAGCTTGAGGCGCTCGGCCGCGGGGTCCGGCATCTGCGGGAAACGGTGGCCGCCCGCATCGATGCTGAGAAGAACACGGAGCGCCCCGATGCATGATCCCCTTTACGTCATCACCACGTCGAGGCGAACTGACCCCGAGTTGATCGAACGGGCGCGGCGGTGGGCAGCGCGCCTCGGGCGGCCGCTGGTGGATCGCGGCGATCGCAGCCTCGCGCGGATCTGCGAGGACGAGAGGGTGGAGGCAGTGCTGACGGTGACCTCTGAGCGCGTCGGACTGGTCTTCCCCGCTGATGATGTCGAATACTTCTTCCACCCGAGCATGGCGCGCACCCGGATCCGCAACATCAAGGAGGGCTTCGGTGACCCGATGGTCACGGCGATGGCGCTGGAGCCGGGCGACAGCGTGCTCGACTGCACGCTCGGCCGCGCCACCGACGCCACCGTCGCCTCATGGGCGATCGGCGAAGAGGGCCGGGTCGTGGGCTACGAGGCGAATCCGCTGCTGGCGGCGCTGACGATCGAGGGCCTCGCGGAGTACGAGATTGAGGGCGCGGGCGTGCAGGAGGCAATGCGCAGGATTGAGGCCCATCAGGGGGACTGTCGCGAACTGCTCCCGACGATGGAGACGCGCAGCTCCGACGTGGTATACTTCGACCCGTTCTTCGGAGAGATGCTCCATCAGTCACAGGCGATGAAGCCGCTGCGACGAATCGGCCTGCATGAGCCGATCGGGCGTGAGACGTACGAGGAGGCGCGTCGCGTCGCGTCACGAGCTGTGGTCATCAAGCAGCGGCGCGGCGAGGAGCTGCCCCACGTGCCTGAACCCGATCATGTCATCTCCGGTGGCGGGAGCCGGGTGGAGTACCTCGTCATCCGTCCTTCAGCGTAAACCTCTTTCGAGGGCGCCTCGCCTCTCACGCAGGAAGCCGTGCCGCTCGCGAAGAAATGCCCTTGAGACCAGTCATAACACAGCCTGGAGGGCGCAGATATGACCGCCACGGGAAGGAATGCCCCCGAACTCGGGATCGGCATAGTCGGCTTCGGATTCATCGGCAAGGTGCATGCATACGGCTATCAGAACCAGTCACTCTTCTACGATCCGCCGCCGGCGCGAACGCGCCTCATCGGCGTCTGCACCTCGCGGGAAGAGACCGCGAGGGCGGCGCGGGAGGTCGGCGGCTTCGACTTCGGCACCACGCGATTCGAAGACCTGCTGGAGCGCGATGACATCGATGTGATCTCCGTCGCGACTCCTAACGATCTGCATCGCGACCAGGTCGTCGCCGCGCTCGATGCGGGCAAGCACGTCTACTGCGACAAGCCGCTGGCGGTCACGCTCGACGAGGCCCGCGAGATGGCCGCCACAGCGGAGGAGAACTCACAATTGCAGACCGGGATGGCGTTTCAAATGCGCTTCTGCCCGGCGACGATGCGCGCTCGACAGCTCATCGAGGAGGGCTTCCTCGGCCGGGTCTACCACTTCCGCGCCTCATACCTGCACGCGGGATACACCGATCCTGAGCGCCCGATGAGCTGGCGACTCGGACCCCACGGCGGCTGCCTCGCCGACCTCGGCTCACACGTGATCGATCTCATGCGCTACCTGCTCGGCGGCTACGCGTCGGTGCGCGGTGCGCTTGAGCGCTGGATCGATGAGAGGCCCAGGGAGGCGGGGTCAGACGAGATGGTTCCCGTCGAGGTCGATGACTACTGCTGTCTGCAGGCGCGGATGCAATCAGGAGCGCTGGGGTTCATCGAGGCGTCGCGCTTCGCGACAGGCACACAGGATGACTCGAGCTTCGAGATCTACGGCGAGAAGGGCGCGCTGCGCTGGAGCATGATGGACCCGAACTACCTCGACGCGTGGGACGAG
>JBKHFA010000201.1:0-6716 GCA_046540615.1 Armatimonadota bacterium
CTCAGGCGGCCCCTCCAGAACGGCGACGACGCGAATCCGGCCGGCCTGAGATGTGCATAAAGGTAAGTCAACGGCGAACGACTTCGCCGCGCGAACGGGTTTGCATGATGCCACCAGCACTACCACGTCAAGCCGGGGAGACATCTGATGCGCGAGTTGATTGAGGACATTCTGAGTGACGCGAAAAAGCGAGGAGCGAGCTTCGCCGACCTGCGGGTGACCGATGGCGAGGGCACATCGATTGCCGTCGAGGACGGGCAGGCGGACAAAGTCTCATCGGCGTCGCGTTCCGGGGCCGGCCTGCGCGTGCTCGTTGACGGCGCGTGGGGCTTTGCGCCAACCAACACCGTCACCGCCGCGGAGCTTCGGCGCTGCCTTGATGACGCGCTCTCGATGGCGAAGGCGGCTTCCGGGCACATCACCGAGCCTGGAGTGGTGGCGGAGGTCGAACCCGTGGAGGCGACAATCGAGTCGGAGGCGGAGATCGACCCTCGCGAGGTACCGCTTGCGGATCGCGTCCAGCGGATATTCGAGATTGAGCAGGTCGCCCGTGAGCGTGACGACCGCATCGTCAACACGCGCGCGAACTACGCCGATGGCGTGGGCCGGCTGATCATCGCGAACACCTTCGGCACGTTCATCGAGCAGGAGGCGACGCGCTGCTCCGCGCGACTGTCCACGACGGCGCAGAGCGGGGAGATTCGGCAGGCGGCGAATGAGAGCGAGGCGCGGCCGGGCGGATACGAGATCATCGATGCGATCGATCCCGGGGAGTGGGCCGGCGATGTCGCCGATCGGGCGCTGGCGCTGCTCGATGCGGTCCCCGCGCCCGCGGGTACGTTTGACATCATCATCGATCCGCGCGTCTGCGGGTTGCTCGCGCACGAGGCCTTCGGGCACAACGCCGAGGCCGATGCGGTCTGGGCCGGCGAGTCGATCCTCGCCGGGCGCGAGGGCGAGCAGGTCTGCTCGGAGCTTGTGACCATCGCCGATGACCCGACGCTCGAGGGGCTCAACGGCTCCTTCCGCTACGATCACGAGGGCGTGCCCGCGCGCCGGCATGACATCATCCGCGATGGCGTCCTGGTGGGCTATCTGCACAGCCTCGAGACTGCGGCGCGGATGGGCGTCGAGCCGAACGGGTGCGCGCGCGCGCAGGATCATCAGAACGAGCCGATCGTGCGCATGAGCAATACATTCATCGACGCCGGTGACACCACGCTCGAAGAGATCATCGCGGACACAGAGGAAGGCCTGCTGATGAAGGGCGGGTACTGGGGCTACGTCTTCACCGCCCGCGGGCAGTTTACGTGCAACGTGGAGAACGCATGGGAGATCAAGGACGGGGAGGTCGGCCAGCATTTCCGCAACGCGTCCTTCGCGGGACTGACGCTGGGGATGCTCTCGCGCGTGGATGCGGTCGGCAATGAAGTCAAGTTCGACCTCGGCGGGACGTGCGGCAAGGGCGGTCAGGGGATGCCCGTGGACGCGGGCGGACCCTTCCTGCGGATCAGGGACGTCGTCGTGGGCGGTCAGCAGCAGACGGGGAGTGAGCAATGATGGGCGAACTGCTTGATATTGCACAGGCCGCGGTCGAGGCCGCGCAGAGATCCGGCGCCGACTTCTGCGACGCGTACTGCTCGGACACCACCGAGGTCTCGGTCGAAGTCGAGAAGTCATCGATCAACTACTGCTCCACGGTTCGCGACCAGGGCCTCTCCGTCCGCGCGTACGTCAACGGCGGCCAGGGCTTCGCGACCATCCAGCAGTTGACCACCGAGGGCGCTCGCGAGGCGGCACAGCGCGCCGTCGAACTCGCGCGGGCGGCCCACCCCGACCCGGACTTTGTGCGCCTTCCCGACCCCGCCGAGGCCGAGCCTGTCCCGGAGCTTTTCGACGAGGAGATGGCGGGCCTCGACGCCGGCGAGTTCGTGGACTGGTGCCTGCGCGGCATCGACGAGGCGCGGGCGGTCGCCGAGGACGCGATCGTGCAGGGCGGCGCGGGCGCAGGCTGGGGCGAGTCGGCCCTCGCAAGCTCCACCGGCATCGCCGTGAGCAAGCGCGCAAGCTCGGCGGGCCTGAGCTTCTTCGTCATCATCGCGCGCGACGAAGACGTCGGCACGTTCTTCGAGCAGGACATGGCGCGGCGGATGGCCGATCTTGAGATCGACCGCATTGGCGAGAAGGCCGCGCAGGAGGCGCTGCGGCAGCTTGGCTCCCGCCCGGTGCCGACCGCCCGCGTGCCGCTGGTGCTCGGACCGCTGGCGACGATGTCGCTGACCGGATCGGTCATCAGCGCCGCGGAGGCCGATGGCGTCCAGCGCAACCGCTCGTGGCTCGCGGGCCGCGAGGGCGACCGCATCGCCTCGGAGGCGCTGACCGTCCGCGAGGAGCCGCTGGTGCCGGCCGGCCTGCGGTCGTCGGAGTACGACGGCGAGGGCGTGGCCCGAGAGCCCCGCGCGCTCATCGACGAGGGCGTGCTCACGACCTACCTGCATAACTCGTACACCGCGTTCAAAGAGGGCGTGGAGCCGACCGGCCACGCCTCACGCGGCGGCTACTCGTCGAGCGTCGGGATCAGCCCCAGCAACCTGCAGATCCAGCCGGGGGAGAAGACCGAGGCCGAACTGATCTCGGAGATCGACGAGGGCATCTACGTCGCCTACGCCGGGATCTCGCCGAACTCCGTCACCGGCGAGGTCTCCACGACGCTCGACTTCGGCTTCCGCATCGAGGGCGGCGAGTGCGCCGCGCCGATCTCCACGACGCTCATCGGCAGCACCGGCGACGAACTGCTGCGCAACATCGACGCGGTCTCCAGCGACTACCGCGAGGAGCCGGGCCTGATCCTGCCGAGCATCCGCATCACGGACGTGCAGATCGCGAGCGAGGGCTGAGCCGTCGCCGTCGGTCGTTTTTGCAGGGCGGGGACCTGTGCCCCGCCATGCCGCTGGGAGGAACCCATCCATGCCCAACCTCAAGGGCGTCCGCGACGAAGCGATCGAACTGACTCACGACGCGCTCGTGACCGACATGTACACCACGAGCTTCATGGTGGCTCTCCGCGCGTTGAAGGCCGGCGCGGGCTCCCACGAGCCGGGGTGGCTTGCGCTCCCCGGCGAGGAGTGGGGCGGAGGACGCTTCGCCGATCGCTTCGACCTGCCGAAGATGAAGCAGGGCGGCCTCAACGTGTTCGGGCAGAGCATGCTCGATCAGACCGCCACCCCCGCGCAGTTCGAGACGCAGAATGAGTACGAGCTTTCCGCGAGCATCGGCCGCGAGCACGCCCACGAGATCTTCTGGTCCGAGGACTGGGCGGAGTTCGAGTGGCCGCCCGAGCCGTGGGGGCATTACACCCTCCAGTACCCGCCGCGCAGCCCGCTGACGAACCCGCTGATCCAGTGGGAGATACTCATGCGCGAGATCGACGCGATCGACGATCTCATGCTGATCGACTGCGCTGACGACATCGTCCGCGCGAAAGAGGACGGGCGGGTCGGGGTGATGCTCGACTGCAACTGCGTGCAGATGATCGAGGACTCGCTGGAGATGCTCAGCATCCTCTTCCGTCTCGGCTTTCGGCAGATGCTGCTCGCGCGCTTTTCGCGCAATCTCGTGGTGGATAGCTGGGTTCAAAGCCGAACGATGGGCGGCCTCACGCCCTTCGGAGCGGCGGTCATCCGCGAGATGAACCGCATCGGCATGATCATCGACGTCTCGCACACCTCTGACGCCGGCATCTGGGATGTCATCGAGCTTTCCGAGGACCCGGTGATCGCCTCGCACTGCAACGCTCGCGAGGTCAACTTCCACCCGCGCAACCTCACCGACGAGCAGATTCGCGCCATCGCTGAGAAGGGCGGCGTCATCGGCCTGATGACCTTCTTCATCGGCCCCGGCAGGGAGTACAACGACCAGCAGTCGTGGGACGTGGATGACCCGCGATTTGAGACGTGGCTTGACCACGCGGATCACATGATCGACCTTGCAGGCCCCGAGCACATCGGCTGGGGCTCGGACGGCTACCTGACGATGATCGGCTCACCGGCGGAGCTTCCGAAGCTCACCGAGGGCCTGATGCGCCGCGGCCACGACGAGGCGACCATCCGCGGCTTCCTGGGAGAGAACCATCTTCGCGTCTTCCGGGAGGTTGTGGGGTAGGGAGCCCGGGTCGTAGCCGTGCGGAGGGGCCGGCCCGCCGTTGTGTCATACGCCTGGAGCCCTTGCGCCCCGTCAGGTGATCGCGAGTCCGTCAAGAACGGCGGGCCGGTCAGGCGACTGCATCCCGGTCGCAAACGACGCTCCCGTGATGCAGCCCTTCGGGCCGGCCCCTCCGAGCGGCAACAGCGCGCGCACAGGAGTGTGCGTGCCACGGAACGCCCCCACGAAGGTCCCCCGCGTTCCGTCGCGAACAATCCCCCGACCGCTCAATCAACGATCCGATGGAGATGTGACATGGACCCAGTGAAGGTCGGAGTCATCGGCTGTGGCGTGATTGGAAGCCGGAACCTGGAGACTGCGCAGGCCAGCGAACTCTGCGAGGTCGTCGCCGCGGCGGACCTGCGCATCGAGCGGCGGCAGTGGGCCGCGAAGGAGGCGAAGGTCCCGCGTGTCTACGAGGAGGGCCGCGACCTGATTGACAACGACGAGGAGGTCGAGGCGGTCATCCTCGCCTTCCCGGCGGGCGTGCGCGGCGCGATGGCGATGCGGGCGCTGGCCGCCGGCAAGCACGTGCTGCTCGAAAAGCCCGTCGCGATGAACGCGTACGAGGTGCAGACGCTCATGGAGTGGGCGGGCGACGACCTGAAGGTCGGCTGCTTCTCCGCGCGCTACCGAGGCTACGAGTCAGCGCAGGTGGCGACCGAGTTCGTCACAGGCGGGGGTCTCGGCGAGATCCGCGAGATATACTTCCGCTGCTTCCGCTCCGGCGGGCCGCCGACCGGCAAGACCCCGCCGCCGTGGCGCGAGTCATTCGCGCAGAACGCCGGCGGCATCCTGACCAACTGGAGTTGCTACGACCTCGACCACGTCCTCGGGATCTGCGGCTGGACCTTCAAGCCCCGCACGGTCCTCGCGCAGACGTGGCGCTGCGCGAAGCAGTTTCGACACGCGGTGGCACCCGAGTCAGACGCGGACGCGCACTTCACCGCGCTGGCCATCGGCGAGGACGGGACGGCGCTGAACATCGAGCGAGCCGAGTTCGCCGCCCGTGAGCAGAACGAGGTCTGGGAGATCGTGGGCTCGGAGGGCACGCTCTACCTGTCGATGCTCGCGACCGGCGAGCGCGAACTCGTCTACGATGACGGCAGCAATCCCGAGGACGGAGTCGTTCGCAAGTCGCTGTGGAAGGGCGACGACCGCGAGGGCGGCGGCACTCCGTGGGTGATCGACGACTTCTGCCGCGCCATCCGCGAGGATCGCGCGCCGATGACCTCGCTGGAGCAGTCGCTGGTGCTCGCGCAGATCACCGACGCGATCTACGAGTCGGCGCGGACGGGGGACGCGGTGCGGATCGACTGAGGGGCCTGAGGTCGTCTGCAGTTGGCGTACCTTTACCCACACGTTGGTACAACGGTCTTTGCCGTCAGGAGGGGCCGGCCCCGAAGGGGTTGAGGTCCGCGAATGATGTGTATGAGCGGACCTCAATCGCCTGACCGGCCCGCCGTTGCGCCGGCTTTCGATTCCACGGCGAATTGAACTATCAGCGACTGGCCAACTCAGGTCTGCAGCCGCTCCCCCAGCCCGAACAACGCGATCGAGTTGCGCGCGGCGATGTTCGCGACATCCTCGTCGTCGCAGCCCGACTCGCGCAAAAAGCCCTCGAGGCTCGCGGCCGAGCACGGGTAGGGCATCTCGTCGGTGTTCTCCAGCGGGAAGAGGATGCCGTAAGGCGGGAAGGGCGGCCGGGCGCGCGCGATCCAGTCCGTCCCCGCGATCAGCCGCTCCGAGCCGAGGCGCTCGACGGCCTCGCGGACCCACTCGCGGTTGTTGAAGTCGCGGATCTCCAGCCACAGGTTCTCCCCGCCCATCATCGCGTAGACCTCCGCCGCGGTGATGTGCGTGTATGAGTTCGTGCCGCCGATCGCGTGCGCGGCGATGATCGTGGCCTCCGGGACCATCCGCGCGAGATTGATCGTCTGCCGCATCTGCTCGCCCTGCGGCTGCCCGGCGGTCGAGCAGTGGCACTGGACGGGGATGTCGTACTCGGCGGCCTTCCGCGCGATTTTCACCATCGCCTGTGAGTCAAGCTCAAAGCCCATCGAGTATCCGAGCACCTCTCCCACCTGCACGAAGCCGTGTTCGCCGGCGTAGAGGTCGATCGCGTCCAGCGACGCCTCGACCGCCCCCGGATGCACCGCGACCGAGCCGAAGATGCGGCCCTCGGGCGCATCCTGCACGAGGCGAAGCTGACCTTCGTTCGTCCTCGGGACGCC
Organism: Armatimonadota bacterium; assembly: GCA_046540615.1. GTDB lineage: Bacteria > Armatimonadota > Zipacnadia > Zipacnadales > UBA5352 > UBA5352. The sequence goes on from JBKHFA010000201.1 coordinate 6,435, forward strand.
CTCGCCGGGGTTGTCCTTGAGCAATCGGATGCCGGGGAATGAGTAGCTGATCACCCAGACGAGATGCGCCGCGTCGGCGTCCATCACCGCCATGATGTCATCGATGCTGAACTCCGGCGCGCCCTCGCCGTCCTCGCTCCAGCCGCGGATATGAATGTGCGAGTCGATCCACAGGCGTCTGCCGTCAGCGATCATTCTGAGGTCTCCTTTGCCGCGTTCGCCCGCTTCAGCCACTGCAGGAAGTCGTCCTCGAGGAACCAGTCGCCCTCCGTGTGCAGCTTC
>JBKHFA010000202.1:0-6716 GCA_046540615.1 Armatimonadota bacterium
CGTGGCGGAGGCGGGGCAGTACTACCTGTGGGGCCGCATCCAGGCGCCGAGCCCGGAGGACGATTCGTTCTTCCTGCGGGTCTACACCGACGACGCCGAGCCGGTCAGCCGCGTGGACTGGCACACCGGCCAGCACGAGGCGTGGGAGTGGACCGTGTTCTCGCTGCAGGGGCAGGAGGAGCCGGCGCCACTGACGCTGCCTGCGGGGGAGGTCACGCTGGAGCTTTCCGCGCGCGAGGACGGGACAAAGATCGACCGGCTGATGCTCACGCCCTACATGGATCTCGAGCCGCGGTGAGGGGATTCCCGTCCCCGCACCGCGAACCTTCTCCACGAGGAGGCGGTGCGGATGGCCACTTTTCTGGCGGGGACGTCAGGCTACCAGTACGATCACTGGGTGGGGCCGTTCTATCCCGAGGACCTGCCGCGGGAGGAGTGGTTCGCGTACTACGCCGAGCGTTTCGACACGGTCGAGATCAACAACACGTTCTACGGCCTGCCGGATACCGAGACATTCGCGGCGTGGCGTGAGAAGAGCCCCGATGACTTCACGTGGGTGCTGAAGTATTCGCGCTACGGGACGCACCTGAAGAAGCTCAAGGACCCGGAGGGGCACGTCACCACCTTCATCGAGCGCTCGAAGCCGCTGCACGATCTCATGGGGCCGATCCTCGTGCAGCTTCCGCCGAACTGGCACCCGAACCCCGATCGGCTGCGCGCATTCCTCGAGGTTGCGCCGTCCGACTTCCGCTGGGCGGTGGAGTTCCGCGACCCGGACTGGCTCCAGGAGCCGAACTACGAGATCCTCCGCGAGCACGGGGCGGCGCTGGTGATCCACGACATGATCGAGGAGCACCCGGAGGTCATCACCGCCGACTGGACCTACCTGCGCTACCACGGCGGCGAGCACGGGGAGTATCCCCATCAGCGCATGGAGGCCGAGGCCGAGCGCGTCGAGCGCTACCTCAGCGACGGCCTTGACGTCTACGCGTTCTTCAACAACGACGCGCACGGGTGGGCCATCGAGAACGTGCGGCAGTTGCGGGAGTATGTCGGTTAACGGCGGGGAAGAGGGAAAAGGGGATTGGGAGCGGCAGTGGATGCGATCTCGCCTGGCGTCGGGGGCCGTTGCCGTCGGAGGGGCCGCCGCGCGAAGCGCGGTGAGGAGGCGCGGGGGTCGTTGTCTCGCGCCTCCTCAGTCGCCTGACCGGCCCGTCGTTCTTGAGGATGGACCGATTCGCATCGCCTGACGACAAACACATGCCGCGTGGATGAACGCGAGGTCGAGATCTGGTCGTGATGCTGATTGAACGGCGGGCCGGTCAGGCGACTGAATTCCGCAGGCGGAATTCAGCCCTTCGGGCCGGCCCCTCCGACGACGATGAACTCCACCCCGTCCACATACACCGTCTCGCCCTCTCCATCGACCGAGAGCCGCAACTCGCCGAGACCGTCGCTGAGCAGGTCCACGGGAGCTTCCTCACACTCGAAGTCGCTCCACGGCAGCCTGAGCAGCCTCCACTCCGGGCCGATCTTCAGCCCCTCAACGCTCTGCGCGTAGAAGATATGCCGCGTCCCGTGCTCGACCTCCACCGTCAGGCCCACGCGGAAGCTCTCCACCGGTTCCTCCTGTGGTGCGGACGCCTCCGTCCGCACGCCGTTTGCCGAGCGCACCCACAGTCGCACGCCGTCCGCGCCCGCCGCCTCGATGTCCGCCGCGCGCACGCCCCACGTGCCGATCACGTAGTTCCCGGTGATGCGGAGTCCCCTGCCGCCATCGCGCGCCGCCGCTTCCTCAAGCCCGTAGCCGTAGCCCTCGCCGCCGCGCTTCGTCCCCGCCGCCCAGCGCCAGCGGCCATCCGCCAGTAGCGTCTGCAGGTCGTCGAGCGTCACCGCCACCGGCTGCTCATCCGCCTCGAAGCCGACCTCCGTCGGCTGGACCCGCTGGATGCGCGTGGAGACGGTCGCGTCCTCTTCGTCGCTGACCACGCCCACCCAGTCGAGGCGCTTGCTCGCGTGGCGCACCGGGATCAGCGCCTCGTAGACGCCGTCCTCGACCTCGGTCGCCTCCACCGCCTCCCACCAGCGCATCCGCCAGGGCATCTCCCCGCCCGACCAGTAGACCTCGGCGCTCGTCAGCGGAAGCTCGGAGTTGGCCGCGAAGCGCACGCGGATCGAGTGCCCCCCGCCATCGCGCACCGGCTCGCCCGTGGCCCGCGCGGTCGGGAACGCGGGGGCCTCGCCCTTGAGCCGCCAGTCCATGAACCGCACCTCCATCCACGTGCGATGCTCGCGATGATCGACGCGCGGGTCGCCCGTGCCGCCGGGGGAGCGGATCGCGTGGTAGTCGTTGGGCGCGAAGAGCCAGTTCTTCCGCGGGCCGGGGCCCTCCGCGGGGATGGTGTTGAGTGTGCGCTCCACCGATGGCGGCCAGAAGTACCAGTCATTCGACGCCTGGAGGATCACGTAGTCCGCGCTGATGTTGCCTGCGAGCCGCCCCGGGTCGAACGCCGCGATCCACCGCTCGCGCTCATCATCGGGCATCTGCTGGAGGCGCTCGGTCCAGGCGCTGGCGAGGTCGTAGTATCCCGCGCCGTAGACCGAGAACGCCGCCGCGATCTTCTCGCACGCGAGCGCCGCGGTCATCGTCGTCATGTACCCGCCCCACGAGCCGCCGAAGACGCCGATGCGCTCCGGGTCCACCTCCGGGTGATTGCGCAGAATCGACAGCGAGCGCAGCACCGCGACCACGCCGTCGAAAAGCGAACTGGCGGTGGCGTCGGGCGTGGCGGAGAGCGCGTCGATCACGCGGGTGGACGGCCCGCGCGAGAGCGACTGGGCGAGGTTCGTGAAGCCCGGCTGGTCCTGGCCGATGCAGACGTACCCGCGCTTCGCCCAGCCGATGATGCACATGCGCTCGCGCTGAGTGTATCCGCCGCCGCCGTGGCAGAAGAGGATCGCCGGATGCGGGCCGGGCGCCGCCGGGCGCGCGAGGATCGAGTGGACTTCGTAGCTCTGATCGGCGCCGGGAATCTCGCGCGGCACAAACCACATCTCGCGCACGATGACATCACCTGCTTCATCCTCCGAATGGAGGCGCTGCTCCGGGAGTTCCTCGACGATCTCCGGCGGATTGTCCTGCAGGTAGGGCAGGTAGATCTCGGGCACCGGGGCGCCGAGCGACGAAGCGCCGAGCATCAATCCGATGGCGGAAAGCGAGAGCATGGAATGACCTCCGGTCGCAGCGTGAGCCAGCCGGGCGGAGTTTCGCCGAGGGTGGGGGAGAGGCCTTCGGGACGCCGGATCCGTATCAAGGATAGCGGGGATAAGCATCTTAAAGCGCTCGGTTGTCGTTCTCCCCCCTCGTCCCGCCCGCGCATGTCGTTTATGCGCCAAGGGAGAGGGGGGCCGGGGGGGTGAGGCCCGGCCTCCCGGCGTAGCTGATGTCCACCGTTGCCTTTCATGCAAAGCCCGCCTCGGAGGTGCGCGACCGTCGCGGGGCGAATACCTTCAGGCCGTTCCCGGGAGCCGATGCGCGCTCACCGGGCCTCAAGACGAAGATCGGAGCACACTCCAGTTATCCAGCGGGAGCCTGAAGCAATGACACAGGCCAACACCGGCGATTCACAGTCAGACGCTCAGTATGATATTATCACCGTCGGCAGTTCGACCGAGGACGTGATGGTCCACTGCTCCAGCGCCAGCGTCGTCACGATGACCGACAGGGATGGCGAGAAGGCCTGGATGGCGCTGGAATACGGCGGCAAGATCCACGTGGACAACATGATGATCAGCGTGGGCGGCGGCTCGGTCAACACCGCTATCACCTTCGCGAAGCAGAATATGACGACCGCGCTGGTGAGCAAGATCGGCCGGGATGACCCGGGCGAGCGCGTGCGAAGTCGCATGGAGGAGATCGGGGCGCAGACGCACCTGATGGCGTACTCCGACAGCTCCGGGACCGGCTACTCGACGATCATCACGACCTTCACCGGCGAGCGCACAATCCTCGTGCATCGTGGAGCGGCGCGCGAACTCGGTGAGGATGACATCCCGTGGGACGAACTGGCGCGCACTGAGTGGATGTACGTCGGCGCGCTGGCCGGGCAAAGCTGGCGGCTCTACCCGAAGCTGGCGGATTTCGCGGGGGAGCACGGCATCAAGCTCGCGCTGAACCTCGGCACCTCGCAGATCGATCAGGGTCTCGATGAATACGGCGAACTGCTTTCATCGACGTACATCATCTTCCAGAACCTGGAGGAGATGCGGCGGCTCACGGGTGTCGCGCCCGAGCGCGGCGATCGTGACGAGCGCGAGATCTGCCGCCTGCTGCATGACCGCGGCGTGGACATCGTCGTGATCACGGACGGCCCGCGCGGGGCGATGGCCTCCGACGGCCGGGCATTCTACACGGTGCCGGCGTACGAGACTGAGGTCGAGTCGACGGTGGGCGCGGGCGACGCCTTCGCCGCCGGATGCATCTCGGCCCTGTGGCGCGGCATGAGCGTCCCCGACGCCCTGCGCCTGGCCGCCGCGAACGCCGCGTCCGTATGCAGCCACACCGGCGCCAATGCCGGCATCCTCACGTGGGAAGAGGCACTGCAGTTCGTCGATGAGCGCAAGAAGAAGCGGTAGCGAACCTACACCTGGCGTAGATGAGAGGGCGAAAGTACATTGAACACATTGATGGGTAAGATGGCCGCGTATCTCGGCGTGGGCGGCGTGGTCGGGGTCATCTCGGGCCTGTTCGGCATAGGCGGGGGCGTTCTGATGGTCCCCGCAATCATCTTCCTCTGGAACAAGGAGCCGAAGGTCGCGGTCGCCACGTCACTGGCGGTCATGATCCCCGGCGCAATTGCGGGGGTCGCGCGTCATCACTTCTCCTACGGCGTGGTGGACTGGCGAATCGCCGCCGGCCTCGCGGTCGGCACGGTGATCGGCACCTTCGCCATCGGCGCTCCACTGGCGAACTACCTCCCCGCGGAGACTCTCAAGAAAGGCTTCGGCATCCTGCTGGTGGTCTCGGGACTGAAGATGTCGGGCATCTTCGACTTCGTGAGCCTCAAAGCCACGTCGCTCATCCAGATGGTCATGGGATGATCGGTTGACCGGAGAACTCCGCACCGCCGACCCACAGAGAAAAGTTAATCTCACTCGCTGTGCTCGCGGCCGACGCCACGATGGATTCATGGGGCCGGGGCCGTCTCTACCCTCCGAGTAGCAGCAATTACAACGAAGCTATCGCGACGCTCGACTTCCCGCCACCCTGCGACAGCTCGCGCTGGGACACGTCGGCGATGGACGACACGCGCCCGGGCTTCAACGTCTGCCCGCGACACAACGGTGTCGCCAACACGATCTTCGCCGATGGCCACGCGAAGGCGATGACCTACAACGCTCTCTACGATGGTGGCGACCCGTTACTGCACTTTGGCAGCGGCTACGGCGAGTTCGACTGATCGGCAGAAGCACAGACCGGATCCGCCTCTGCCCCGCGGCCATTGAGGCCGCGGGGTTTTTTCATTTTGAGCGAGGGATGGCATGGCGCCGGGGCGAACAGTCGTGCGGAGGAAAACGCATGAGCACAGTCGCGGATCTTCGGCGTCGCGTCGAGGTAGCACGAGGAATGAGACCGGCCACGCTCGCGCTGCGTGGAGGCCGGGTGCTGAATATATTCACGGGCGACATCACGCCCGCGGATGTTGCCATCTGCGACGGCTTCATCGCAGGCGTTGGCGAATATCGCGGCGAGCGTGAAATCGATCTTGGCGGCGCGATCGTGCTACCGGGGTTCATCGACGGGCACCTCCACATCGAAAGCACCATGCTCTCTCCCCCACACTTCATGCGCGCCGTCTCCGCGCGGGGGACCACCACCGCCCTTGCCGATCCGCACGAGATCGCGAACGTGGCGGGACTTGCCGGTGTACGCTACATGATCGCGGCGTCACGCGGGGGCCCGGTCGACGTGCGCGTGATGGCGCCGGGATGTGTGCCGGCATCGCATCTCGAAAGCTCGGGCGCCGTGTTCGGCCCTGACGACGTCCAGACCATGCTGCGATGGCCGGAAATACACGGCCTGGCCGAGATGATGAACGTTCCCGGGGTGCTGGCGGGGAATGAGTCGATCCTGCGCATACTGACCTCGGCCGAGGGGTGCCCGGTTGACGGACACGCGCCGCAGCTTTCAGGCCCCGATCTGCAGGCGTACATTTCGACGGGGCCGCGGACTGAACATGAAGCGACTACTCTGGAGGAGGCGCGCGAGAAACTTGCGGCCGGCCTGTGGGTCCTGGTCCGAGAGGGCTCGGCTGCGCGTAATCTTGCTGACCTCGCTCGTTTGCTGCGTGAGGAAGCCTCGCGCCGTTGCCTGCTGGTCAGCGACGACCGCAATCCCGTGGATCTGCTCGAACTCGGACACCTCGATCTGGTGCTGCGGCGAGCGGTCGCCGAGGGCGTCGACCCGTTGCGCGCGGTGCAGGCCGTGACGCTGAACGCGGCGGAGTGCTTCCGCCTCCACGATCGCGGGGCAGTCGCGCCCGGCCTGCGTGCGGACATCGCGGTGGTCGAGGACCTGGAGGACTTTCGTGTGACGATCACGCTGCGCGGCGGGGTGCCGGTTGATGAGATCGAGGACCCGCCGGAGCCCGAGATCGACGCGGTCCGCGGCTCAATGCACGTGAGCGACCTGACCGAGCGCTCGCTGCGCGTCGGGG
>JBKHFA010000203.1:0-6659 GCA_046540615.1 Armatimonadota bacterium
GTGCGGATCACGCGCCTGTCGAGGGACACCGACCGGCGACTGCGCTGGCGGAGCATGAACGATCTCGAGCTTTTCGTGGCCGAGGAGACCGCGGATGGCGAGATCGCGTTCAATGAGCCGGTGCATCTGACGGACGCGGCGCTGGGCAGTTCGATGCACTCGGGGATTCCGTCGATGATCGTCTCGCGTGGCTCGAAAGTCCACGTGGTCTGGGGCGAGGCGACCGATCCGGAGGTGAGCCGCGATGAGATTCCCGGAGTGCCCGCCTATGTTGCGACGTATGACCGGGAGACTCAGACGCTTGGCGAGCCCGTCTTCATGAGCTTCGGCCCGCCGCCGAATGACGGGCACAACACGCCGAGCATCACGATGGACGGAGAGGGCTATCTGCACGTGGTGGTCGGCACGCACGGGAGCCCCTTCCAGTACCTGCGCTCACTGGAGCCGAATGACGCGTACGCGGGCTGGACGGAGGCGACGCGCACCAGCGAGGAGGCGTTGCGGCAGACCTACGTCGGCCTGGTCTGCGGCGCTGATGACACGCTGCACCTGGTCTTCCGCCTGTGGCGCTCGGGCGAGGAGCATCTCGACGGGGGCCTCTGGCCGGCGCTGGCGTATCAGCGGAAGCCGAAGGACGGAGAGTGGTCGGATGCGCGGGTGCTCGTGGCCCCGCCCTTCTCGGAGTACGGCATTTACTACCACCGGCTGACGGTGGACCGGGCGGGCGACCCGTTTCTCTCGTACGAGTACTGGTCGACGATGTGGTTCTACCGCAACGACCAGCGTGGGCCGGTGGCGGCAGGCTCAGGTCGCCCGGGGCGTGGGTGGGGACGCGCGGTGCTGACCTCGCCGGACGGCGGCGACCAGTGGATGCACTGGTGAGGGACCATGACGCGCATCTCCCGGTGAAACGCTGAGAGCGAACGACCGCAGGCTTCGAAGCCTGCGGTCGTTTGTGCTTCAGCGCCTCGCGATGCCACCGCTACTGCGACTGATCCTCGCCAGGCGATCCCGGCTGGTCGGACGAACCCCCCGCGATCCGGAGGGGCGCCGAATCCTCGCGAAGGTGCAGGTCGTGCTGCGGGAAGGGAATCTCGATGCCCTCGCGCTTGAGCGCGCGCCAGATTTCGAGGTTCAGTTCGAGCATGATGCGCTTGTGCCCCTCGGGGTCGGAGACCCACGCCATCAGCAACATGTTGATGGAACTGTCGCCGAAGTCGCTGAGCCGCGCTTTCGGCTCGGGGAAGTCGCTTACGTCCTCGTGTGCGTTGGCGACCTCGACCAGCACCTCCGCGACGTGATCGATGTCTGCGTCGTAGGAGACACCGATGGGCACGTCGATCCGCAGACTGAGATCGTGGTGGCTGAGATTCGTAAGCTGGCTGCTGATGATGTCGCCGTTGGGCACGAGGATATGCACGTTGCTTTGCGTGCGCACGACGGTGCTGCGCAGGCTGATGGATGTCACCCGGCCCCATGTTCCCGCGACCTCGACGTAGTCACCGACCGCCAGCGGGCGTTCGATCAGCAGGATGAGCCCCGCCACGAAATTACTGACCATGTCCTGCAGACCGAAGCCGAGGCCGATCCCGGCCATCCCCGCGAGCACCGTCAATGCGTTGAGCGGGAAGCCGCCCACGAGCATCGCCCAGAGTATCCCGATGACGAGGATCGTGTAGAATGTGAGACTCGAGAGCGTGTACTGCAGGCCCTCACTGAAGCGCTCACGGAGCCGCTGCGATCGCGACAGCCATGTCCGCAGGAACCTGGCGATCATCCACGCGATGAGTATCACGATGATCGCGCGGAAGATGGAGAAGACGGACACCTCGGTCTCCGCGACGACGAAGAGCGGGCGCTTGAGGAAGTCGATGATTGCCAGCCAGTGATGCCAGCGCAGGCCGAGCACAGGTATCTGTGCGACGCCGACCAGCGCCCAGAGCCCCGCGCGAAGCCGGGCGCGCCACGCGCTTCCCGCTGCGAAATGTCGGCGTATCTGCCAGTCGAGTACAAGTGCGACGATGATCAGTGGCAGTTCGAGGTAGAGGATGCGCGCGAGATAGCCGCCGAGGTTCACGTAGCCGACGGCCTTGAGGATCGCAATCGCGGCGACCAGCCCGAGTATGATCGGGACGGCGATGGCTGCGACGCGGCGGAGCGGGTCGGCGGCAATCGCCTCGGCTCCGTCGATGAACTCGCCCGGCCCGCCCTCGGCGTAGATGAGCCATCCCGCGATGATCGCCAGGCCCACCACGTGCAGCACGGAGAGAAGCACGAGCACGTCCTCGGCCTGATACTCCAGCCCTGAGAGCGCCCAGATGATCGGCAGGATGATCGCCGACCACAGGGCGAGCGCGCGGAGCAGGCGGTAGGCGGCCGACGCCGCCTGCGAGCCGATGGGAACGATGCGAAGCTCCGCATGGCGCGGCGCAAGAAGCTCGCGCAGCACGGCGACCAGCGCAAAGTAGCCCGCCCACGTTCCGAGCACCGCCAGCGTGGCAGTGATCCACTCGGGCGGCAGCCCCCAGAGCCGCAGCGCGACGGCGGCCAGGGCCGCGAGAATCGCCGCCCGGGCAACAGGGGTAAGAAGTTCGACATAGCGACGTTGCCGCAGATCCTGGAGGCCCTCTCCGCCGTCGGTGTCGGGCCTGGGGGGCTCGTTCCTGTCCGTCTCGAACACTGAGGCCAGCCAGGCCGGCAACTTCGTCCACAGCAGCACAAGCGCCGCGAGCAGAAGCGCCGATCCGACGAGCCGGAGCACGTACGTGAGCATCGTCTGAGGCGGGCGGCCCTCCTCCCGGTAGCCGGAGGTGACTGCATCGCCCAGCTTCGGCAGGCCGGCGAGGCTGGCGCCGATCGCGCGAAACGTGTCGAGGGAGAGGCCGGCGTCGGAGCGGGCGAGCAGTCCGCGGTGGCGGGCCGCCACCATCGCGGCGCTGAGTTCCTCGGCGTACATCGAACTCTCGTCATACGCGTCGGTGGCGATGGCCGCCTGCTGATTGTAAAGCTCGAGAAGCGTCTGCATCGCTTCGAGTCGCTCGCCCAGGTACCCTTCGGCATCTTCCAGTACCTGCCGCACGGACTCGTCAAAGGATTCGCCGGATGTCATCCGCAGATTCGCGACCTGATCGAGCGCATCCTCCGCCTCCGGGATGTCGGAAAGCAGGCGCAATCTCTCGGTAAAGGCTCTGTCGATGAGTTCCTGCAACTCCGCATTAGTTTCCTGAAGTGCGTCCCAGCGGTTGGACGCGCCGAGGCCTGGGATCTGACCGGTGCGGACCTGCCGGGGGACGACGCGCCGGTCGCGCGCGATCTCCTCGGCCATCTGCTGCAGGCGTTCGAGGGTCAGACGCGCCTCGGCGGTCTCCTCGCGAAGCGCGCCAAGCTCAACCCGCGCCCCCTGCGCGATCTGTCCGACGAGCGCGGCCTTTTGCATCGGCGACATCTCGCCGACGTCCTCCGCGCTGAGCTGGGAAATCGACTGCGAGATCGCCTCGCTGCGGCGCTCGCGGACGTCCTGTCGGGTGGCCGCTGCGGTTGCCTCGGCGTCGCTGGCGCTCCGCGTGGTCCGCGACGGTGATGAGGTCGAAGGCGACGGGGTCGGCTCCTCATCCGCCGTCTCAGTCGGCTCGGCAGGTTCCTCGACCTCATCCTCGGACGCGTCGGCCGCGGAACTCTCGGCGTCAGCTTCCCGCGTGGCGTCAGCCTCCACCGGCTCACCTGGCTGCTCATCAGCCGGAGCGTCGGTTTCAGCACTGGTGTCGGGCGCTTCTGTCTCATCCCGGGGCTCCTCGGTCCGGGGGGCGCGCGGCGGTCGCTCGGCCCGGTCGGGGGCGTCAGCGTCGGGCGTCTCGGGCGCAGGGCGTCGTTCGGCCTCGGGCTGAGAGGGGCGCTCCGATCTCTCGGGCGCGGCAGGTCTCTCGGCCGGAGAGGCAGGACGCTCGTCGGCCCGGGCACTGGGGGGCGGCGGAGTCTCCTGAGGTGGTGCGTCGTCCTCCTGCGCGAGGGCGGGCGCCGATGCGACGAAAGTCAGAAGAATGATGAGTAAGGCGTTGAGTGCGGATCGTCCGTGGCGTCGCATCGGCAATCTCCCTCTTCCTCACGCTTCCCGCTGGGTGATAGTTTCGCACTTCTCCCGCCGAGGACCTTCCGCGACGTGGAGCAGACGGCGCTGCCGGAAGAATTCATGTAGGATTCTTCAAGCTTTCACTTCACCGATGCCCGCGAGGAAAGAATCTCCCCCTGGTTAGACGAAACTGCCCCCGCAAACGCACTTAACCCACGCATGGCCATGTTGCGGGAAGGGGCGCTCGGTGAGCGGACGCGGAGCCGATGATAACGCGCTGCTTCGGAAGCTCGCGGGCGGGCATACTGCCGCGCTGGCGGCGCTCTATGACCGCCACGCGACCGCCCTCTACCGCTGGCTGCTGGCGAAGGGCCTCCCGCGAAGCGACGCCGAGGACCTGCTGAGCGAGTGCTTCCTGGCGCTGGTGGATCGGGGGGAGGGTGCGGCGCAGATCGAGGACGTGCGCGCCTACCTCTTCGCGGTCGCGCGGAACAAGCTCTCGCGCAACGCGCCCGACACGCAGGCGCTGGAGCTTGTCCTCGAGCCCGCGACGAACCCGCAACCAGCCGACGCCGTGGCCGTCCGCGAGGCCCTGAGCGAACTGCCGCCCGAGCAGCGCGAGGTGGTTGTGCTGAAGGTCTGGCAGGGTCACACCTTCGCCGAAATCGGCCGGCTGCTGGGCATCTCGCCGAATACCGCATCGAGCCGCTACCGCTACGCGCTGGAGAAGCTGCGCGCGATCCTGGGAGAGAGCGACGATGGATGACCGGAGGATAGAGGAGCGCCTGCGCGAGGTCCCGCTCGCCGAACCGCCGCCGGAACTGCGCGGGCGCATCATGCGCGAGGCGGCGGAACGCCCGGGGCGGTCGCGCTGGGGCGCGCGTCTGCAGTGGGCGCTGGCGGCGGCAGCGGCGCTGCTGATCGCGGCGAACCTTGTCTTCGCGCACGTGCACGAATCGCGGATGACGGAACTGACGGGCGGCTCGCAGGCGGCCATCGCGGAGCGCACGCAAATCGACGCGGAGGCGTACGCCCAGGCCATCCAGGAGCGCGAGCGGCTGATGTCGGAGATGCTGGCGACACCGCAAACAGACACCGATGGGGGTGAGCCGGATGGAGCGCGACAACTTCCCGACCTTCAGACGAATCGGACGTGGCATCGCCGGGTGGAGTGCGCGTAGGCGGCGCGGACTGGTCGAGCGGGCGCGGCGGGACTGGCTGCGACGGCTGCGCAGGCTGGGCATCGGCCTGCTGGTGCTGTTCGTGGTGCTGGCGATCCCGTGGACGTACTTCAACATCACGCTGGGCATCGCTCTCGAACGCGAGATCGAGCAGATCCGCGAGCGCGGGGAGCCGCTGACTCTCGAGGAAGCCCTGCTGGAGACGCCTCCTCGCAGTGAGAACGCTGCCTACGCGTACGAAGAGGCGTTCCGCGTGTTCCACTACTGGGGACCGAGCCTTGACGGCGCGGCATCCGGAACCATGCTGACGGCGCTATCGAGGCCTGGGACGCGCGAGAAGCTGGAGGACTTCGTCGAGGGGCGTGCCGACGTACTTCCTGACGATGCGCGGAAGCGGCTGTTCAGCGACGGGGTGGAGCAGCGCCTCGACGCGATCAGGCGGGCCTCGCAGATGAAGCGATGCGTCTTCCCGGTCAACTGGGAGGACGGCTACGGCGCGCTCCTTCCCCATTTCGGACAGTTTCGGGCAGCGCAGCGTCTCGTGACCGCGCGGATGATGATCGCGGGCCGCGAGGGGCGGAGCGAAGAGGCGCTGGAGTGGTGCCGCGTGGGGTTGCGTATGACTGAGCACATCAGCGAAGAGCCGACGCTGATCGCGTTCCTGGTGCGGGTGGCGATGATCGAGATGCTGAGCCGCGGTGCACAGGATATCTGCGACGATGTCGCCCTCACGGCCGCGCAGGCGGAGTCGATCGGCAGCATCGCTGGCAGCGACGATCTGTGGCAGCATCTTCACCGCGCCATGGAGGCCGAGCGGGCGCTCGGGCTGTCCCTGTTCGATGGGGACCATCAGGTGCAGGACTACGTCGCTACTGAGAGCCCTGCTGATCGGTATCCCTGGTCGCTCTACTACAGCCCGCTCGGGGCGCCTCTGCGCAAGAACGATCAGCTTACGTTCGTGAACCTGTATGAATTGCTTATTGAGCGCATGGAACACCCGTGGCGCGAAGTGGGGCAGGACTGGCCGGACAGACAGGAATACACGGCGCTGGGGGGCCGGACAGCGCCGTTGACAATGGTCCTGATGCCGGTCTTCAGTCGTGCTCCGATGAATCGCGACGCCGCCATCGCCCGTCTCGACCAGTTCCACATCGCCCTCGCGCTCAACCTCTACCGGCAGGAGCACGGGGGGTATCCGCGCACGCTGGAGCCGCTCGCGGGCACGGTGGACTGGCCGATCCCCGACGACATCTTCTCCGGAGAGCCCTTCGGCTACCGCCGCGAGGGCGACGGATACGTGCTGTGGTCGGTGGGGCAGGACCTCGATGATGATGGCGGCGTGAGCGCCGACGAAGCCGGTGCGAACTGGTTCGAAGACAGCGACATCGTGTGGCGGGTGGAGGGGTAGGGAG
>JBKHFA010000204.1:0-6651 GCA_046540615.1 Armatimonadota bacterium
CCCGCCTGGCGACGCGTCGTTTGCGGAGCAGGTCCTCACCCCGAAGGGGTCGGAGAGGGGGCCGGGGGTGAGGTTGTCGTGGCCGCTCACTACCTACAGAATGGGTCACACCCCGTGGATCTGACGTAGCGACTACACAAACTGCAGCAGGATCACGCCGCCGATGAGGAAGATCGCGCCGAGGCCAAGTCGCGCGCTGAAGCCCTCCTTATACGCAACCCATCCCACCAGCGCCGAGATCAGCGGATAGGTGGACGTGATGATGACCACCCGAGGCGGGCCGGCAAGCTGGATCGCCCAGACGAACAGCACGTAGGCCGCGGAAAAGCTGATCAGCCCATGCGCCACGAAGCACACAACATCATGCCGGGGCATCGCAAGTAACTCTCGCCACCAGCCCACCACCGCCGCCAGGACGCTCCACGCGACCAACCCCGACCCGAGCAGCATGCCGTTCGAGAGCATCGGCGGGATGCGCTCGGGCAGCAGCCCCATCAGCGTCTCACTGACCGCCCAGAAGACACACGCGGCGATCGCAAATCCGACCGATTCCCAGTGTCCGTCGCGGTCTTCGATGCTGGCCGATCGTAGTGGCTTGCCGACCATCAGACCGCCGAGGAAGACCAGCACCGCCGCCGCCAGCAAGCCCCAGCGGAAGACCTCGAGCCCCAGCAGGATCGACAGTCCGAGGACCATGAGTATCTTCACGCGCGTGATCGGCACGGCTACCGACAGCGAGCCCTTCTGCACCGCGAGGTAATACGCCCCGCAACCGAGCGTAAACTGCATCGCGCCGGTGATCAGGTAGAGGCCGATCTCGCGTGGCGTCAGCGTCCCAAGTATGCCGAGCTTCGGCGCCGACAACACGAGCATCGCGAAGAGGCCGGTGGTCATCGCGATGGCGATCCCGAGGCGCCCGGAGGTGCGAGCGCGCTTGATGGGGATGACCACGAAACCCCACAGCAGCGCCGCGACTCCGGAGATGATGTACGCGAACACCTGCTCGGTCATCCGGTGGGCTCCAGTCGGGCGGCGCCTTTGCCCGTTCGCGCCGCGGCGTAGAGGAGCTTCGGGGAGATCCGGATGGATGGGAGCGGTCTCATCGCTGCGCCTTTCGAGCATATGATCGCGGGAGCGGATCGTCCGTTGCCCGCTGGCCGGGGCCCCTTCACTTCGCCGTGGTGCATCTCACGGGCGCGTCCCGGTGTACAACGTCGACGGCCGCGGAATGAAATCCGCGGCCGCCGCACACGCGTGTTGCAGTGCGCGTCAGCGTGGCTTCTTCGTCATCTCAGCGCCGCAGCACTCGACCTGAAGATCCGTGCATTCTTTGCAGGCGCCCTGCTCGCAGGTCTTCGTCACCGTCAACTCCACATCGCAATTGTCACACTGACAGACGAGAACGTCGCCTTCGCGTACCTCCATCAGTCCATTCTCCTCCTCGCGAGCCGTGAGGGCCTCTCTCAATCAATCCTCGGACTGTCCTCGTCCATCTCATTCGACGCCTGGCCCGAAGTCTCCTCGCGTGAGATCGCGCCCTCTTCCTTCAGCCTGGCGGCGGCCTGCTTCGCCGGTTCGTGATCGGGGTGCAGCGCAAGCTCCATCTCAAGCTCCGCCATCGCCTCCGGCACCCGACCTTTGCGCCAGTAAGCGATCGCGAGGTTGTAATGCACATCGCGGAACTTCGGGTCGATGTTCAACGCTTCGATCAGCAGGTCGATCGCCTCGTCCAGTTGATCCAGCGCGCTCTTCGCGGCGGCCTGATTGAGGAGTATCTTCGGATTATCCGGCTCCCGCTGGTGCGCCTCCTCGAACTGCCGCGCCGCCGCCACGTACTCGGCCGTGCTGTAGTACGCGTGGCCGAGGTTTACCCTGGCGGCAACGTAATCCGGCTCATCCTCCACCAGCGGCACAAGGACGTCGATCGCAGTGTTGAAGTCGCCGCTCTCAAGCGCCCGGGTGCCCTCTTTGAAGCGCTCCTTCGGCTCGGGCTCCGCCTCATCCCGCTTTTTCTTCCGACCAAATGGCCACATACTGTGCCTCCCGACGCCGCTTGATGCGTGCACTGAGTATACGCGAACGGCGGCAACGAAAGCAACAAAGTGACGACAGTAACGGCAAAACAAACGACATAAACAACGGGAGCAACGACACGTGCGTGCGAAGGAGACCTGGTGGCGGCAGGCGAATACGCCAGTGCGACGCACCGCCGCGGGGACAATGCCGGTGGAGTTCGCGATCCGCATAGAGGAGGCCCATCGATGGCAACCGAGCGCGATGAGTTACTGGCACGCAACCTCGTTGAGATGGGGGAAATCACTCCCGAGCAGCTTGACCAGGCGCACCAGCACGCCGAGGAGAACGGCACTTCGCTGGTTCAGGCGCTTCTGCGTCTCGAGTTCGCCACCGCCCAGGATCTCGCTCGAGCCGCCGAGCGGGAGCCCTCGGACGAGCCCGCGCAGGATGAAGCCGCCGCCGAACCGAGCCAGCAACTGCGGCGGCCGCAACGCGGGGGCGGCAAAGCTTCGCTCGAGAGCTACGAGGTAGACCCGGAGGCGCTCCGCGAGGTCCCCAAGCCGGTCGCCGAGGAGCACCTGGCGCTGCCGATCCAGGTCAGCGAGGATCGAATCCTTGTTGCGATGGCCGACCCCGGGAATGTCTTCGCGATCGACGAGATCCGCTCGCGCACCGGAAAGCGTGTCGAGCCGATCGAGGTGGAGGAGGTCGAACTGCGTAACGCCATCGAACAGTACTACGCGACACGAGCGCGCTCGCAGGTCTCGATGGAGGGCGCCGCCACCACCGACCTTGAGATGACGGTCACGGGCAGCGAGTTCGCCGGCGAGATCGATCAGAAACTCGTCGAGATGCTCGACCAGGCGCCCGTCGTGGCGATCGTCGAGCAGATACTCAAGGAGGCCGTGCGCATGCGCGCCTCCGACATACACATCGAACCGCGGGCCGACCAGGTGCGCGTGCGCTACCGCGTGGACGGCCAGCTTATGACCTTCACCACGCTCCCCACCGACATGCACCGCTACGCGATGTCGCGGATCAAGATCATGGCCGGAGCGGACATCTCGGAGAACCGTCTCCCGCAGGACGGCCGTTTCGCCACGAACGTTGACGACCGCCCCATCGACGTCCGCGTCTCGACGCTGCCGACGTACTGGGGGGAAAAGGCCGTGCTCCGGCTGCTCGACAAATCGCGCGCGCTCGTGTCACTCAACCAGCTTGGCATGGGCCAGGAGACGATGCAGACGTGGGAGAAGCTGCTGCATACGCGGCAGGGGATGATCCTCGTCACCGGCCCGACCGGCTCGGGCAAATCCACCACGCTTTATGCATCTCTGCACACCATCAACGATGAGACGAAGAACATCACGACAGTCGAGGACCCGATCGAGTACCAGGTCGAGGGCGTCAATCAGACGCAGGTCCACCCGCGGATCGACCTGACGTTCGCCGCCACCCTCCGGCACATTCTCCGCCAGGACCCGGACATAATACTCGTCGGCGAGGTGCGCGATATTGAGACCGCGGAGATGGCCTTCCGCGCGTCGCTGACCGGCCACCTCGTGCTCACGACTCTGCACACGAACGACGCGTCATCAGCGCCCTCCCGTCTGATGGACATGGGCGTGGAGCCCTACCTCATCGGCTCCTCGCTGATCGGCGTGATAGCCCAGCGCCTCGTGCGGCGGATCTGCCCGCGCTGCCGCGAGGAGGTTGAGCCGACCGACGTCGAGCTTGAGCGTCTCGATCTCAAGCCCGAGCAGGCGAAGAAGATCAAGTTCCACCACGGCCGCGGGTGTGCGATGTGCCGCAACACCGGCTACTCGGGCCGCATCGGTGTCTACGAACTGATGCAGATGACGCCGGAGTTGCGCGATGCGATCGCGAATGAGGCGACGCAATCTGAGCTTCGCCGCATTGCGCTGCGCGGCGGGATGCGCAGCCTCAAGTACGATGGTCTCGCGAAAGTCAACGCCGGCATTACGACCGCCGCCGAGGTCATTACGCTGCTCTTCGTCGGCGAGGAGCAGTAGGGGCGGCGAGTCGTTCTGGCTACCCTTTACCCACAAGTCGCAGAGACGCTGTTTGGTCGCAGGAGGGCTTACAACGCGAATCACACGGATGCAATATGTGGGTAAAGGCAAGGCCGTCAGGAGGGGCCGGCCCCGAAGGGGTTGTGTTCGCCCGCGTCGTTTGCGGGCGAACGCAATCGCCTGACCGGCCCGTCGTTCTTGCCGACCTGTCGCGAAAAGAGCGCAATGACCTCAGCCGACGCGGCCAGGGGCGTCCCACGCGCGAGCGGGATCCGAGGCAACGACGGGCCGGTCAGGCGACTGATCGTGGCGAGCACACGACGCTCGCCGCGATCAGCCCTTCGGGCCGGCCCCTCCGACGGCACACGTCCTGCGCACCACTTGTGTGCAAAGGGAAGGTCGTTCTGGAGGGGACAGAGAGCGCGCGCTGTCGCTTGGCGCCCAAGCGACGACGGTGGCCCTGTCTGCGTCCGGCCGTTCCCGTCGTTCGGCCGCACGGCAACGACAACGGCAACGACCGGACCGGCGTCGGGCGAGATAAACGACATCTCGCCCTCTCCGGCCTCTCCACAACGGCAAACGCCGCCACGAGACACACGTTGGCCGGGCGAACGGACAGAGGAGATGGGTCTCACATGCGACTGACCGCGCTCATCACAATCACAGCGCTGCTCTCCGGAGGCATTGCGATGGCTCAGGACAACCTCGTCACGAACGCATCGTTCGAATCAGCAGACGCCGAGGGCGTCGTCGCCGACGGCTGGACCTCGCGCGAGGACGGCATCCGCGTGGAGCGCCGCACGGACGGAGGTCGGGCCGGCGAGGCGTACGTGCGCTTCCACGATGACGCCGCCGACACGGGGCAGTTCCTCGAGTGCGGGCGCATACCCGCGCGCCCCGGCGGGGCGTACACGGCCTCCGCCTGGCTGCGCACGGACGACGAATGTGAGCCGGGCGTCTACCTCAACTTCTACGACCAGTTCGGCACTCGCATCGAGCACACGTATGAACGCGTAAGCGGCCCCACCGATGGCTGGCAGCAGGTCGCGGTCACACAGACAGCGCCCGAGAACGCGTGGGAGGTCGGGCTGGCGATCTACGCGTACATCGGAGACGTCGGGGTCTTCGATGCCGACGATGCGGAGTTGACTGTCGAGGGCGGGGCAGAGCCGGGAGCCACCGGCATCGAGCCCGCGGAACCGGGTGAGGCTGAGATCTACGAGATCGGCGATCGCCTCGAACTCTTCGTCGATGATTTCATGATCGACGGAATGAGCGGGGGCGTCGAGCGGCGCCTCCATCACCCGCAGCCGCGCGAGGTCATCCTCCAACTCGACCGGCCGTGGGAGGGCGACACCTGCGCGTACTTCGTGGTCCTTCAAGACGGTGACGCCGTCCGGATGTACTACCGCGGCAGCAGTGAAGAGAGCGGGCAGGTTGCCTGTCTCGCCGAAAGCCCGGACGGGATCAACTTCGAACGCATCAACGCGGGCCTGATTGAGCACGACGGCTCGACTGACAACAACATCATCTGGCAGGGGCGCGGGGCGCACAACTTCACGCCCTTCGTGGACACGAAGCCGGGCGTTCCCGAGGATGAGCGTTACAAGGCGGTCGGGTACTCGCACCACGGCGGCGGACTGGGCGTCTTTGCATCCCCCGACGGGATCCGCTGGCGCGAGTTGCTCGACCATCCGGCCATCACCGAGGGGGCGTTCGACTCGCAGAACCTTGCGTTTTACGATCCTCTTCGCGGCGTCTACGTGGATTTCCATCGCAAAGTGCGCGATGGTGTCCGCGACGTGATGACCTGCACCAGCGAGGATTTCCGCGAGTGGACGGACCCGGTCTTCGTGGAGTACGAGGACACTCGGAAGGAGCATCTTTACACCAACGCCATCCAGCCTTACGCGCGCGCCCCGCACATCTACGTCGGACTTCCCGCGCGCTTTGTCCCTGGGCGCACGAAGCATCCCGAACACGAGCACAACGGCGTGAGCGACGCCGTCCTGATGAGCAGCCGGGACGGTCTGAACTTCGAGCGCTGGGAGGAAGCGTTCATCCGGCCTGCAGCCGAGCCGGAAGTCTGGACGGATCGCAACAACTATCCGGCGTGGGGGATTATTCAGACCGCGCCCGACGAACTTTCCGTGTACTGGACCGAGCACTACCGCCATCCGACCATGCGCCTGCGGCGCGGCACCATCCGCACTGATGGTTTCGTCTCAGTGCATGCGGGCGGCGAGCAGGGGGAGATACTCACGCGCCCGCTTGTCTTCACCGGCGAGCGCCTCGTAGTTAACTACGCGACCGACGCAGTCGGCTGGCTGCGCTTCGAGTTGTGTGAGGTCGATGGAACGCCGATCGACGGCTTCTCGATGGTCGACTCGGAGATGCTCTTCGGCAATGAGATTGCGCATGAAGTCGCCTGGCGATCCGAAGGCGATCTCAGCGCCCTGGCCGGGCAGCCCGTGCGGCTGCGGGTGCGCCTTGAGAATGCGGACCTTTACTCCTTGCGCTTTGCCGACTGACAGCGATCTCGGAGATCTATGCATTACGCACATATTGATCGGCTGCAGAACGGGTCGTAGGTCGTTCGGAG
>JBKHFA010000205.1:0-6622 GCA_046540615.1 Armatimonadota bacterium
CCGGACTCCAATTCGTTCTGCGTCTTGTGCTTTGTTGTGCAGGTAAAGGGTCCAGCCGTTCACTCCGCCTCCCCGCTCCGGAGTCCGGGCGCCCCCGCCCGGACAGCCGTTCGGGCCACTACAAATACTTCTGAATGAGGTCCCGCGTCTTGATGACGCCCTCTTTCTGGTCGATGGAACCCTCGAACTCGATGGAGAGCACGCCATCCACGCCGGCGGCCTTGTAAAGCTGCAGAACGCGCTCCATCGAATACTCCGCGTCCTCGCCGTTCTCGTCGAACTCGTGGGTCTTCGCGTGCGTGTGGTGCGCGAACGGGATGACCTTCGCCAGTTCAATGTAGCGGTACTCCATCGGCTTGAAGTTGCCGAAGTCCGGGCAGGAGCCGATGTACTCGGGGTCGGTGCCGAGGATGATCTTCAGAATCGGGTTCGCCCACTTGCTCACGCCACCGTGGTTCTCGATCGTGATCTTCACGTCAAGCTCGCGGGCCATCGGCAGAAGCTGGTTGAAGCCGTCGATGACGCGCTCGACGCCGACGGTCATGTCGCGCTCCTCGTCGCCGGTGGAGCCGATGTTGAAGCGCACCGCGCCCGCGCCGAGGTCGTGGGCGTTCTGCAGGCGCTCCTTGAAGACTTCGACCTGCTCGGCATTCGCATCCGCGTCGTCGGAGGCGAGGTTGCCGCCGCAGGTGAGGCAGACGATCTCGCAGCCGGCCTCCTCGGCGGACGCGCGAACCGCGGTGAGCGTCTCGTCGCTGAAGTCCTCGAAGAACATGTCGTTGTACTCCAGCGCGGTGATGCCGATCTCCGCGTTGTAGGCGGCGAAGTCCAGCAGGTCCATCTCGCCGGAGCGCAGGTAGTCGCGCACGCTGTAGGTGCAGTTGCCGATGATCATGGTGATCTCCCTCTCGTGGATGACTGACGCGTCCGGGCGGAAGTTGACCGTGGAGGGGCGCTACTCCTCCCCGCTCCGGCGACAACGGCGACGGCGTCGGACTGCGAGACACCGGAGCCGACCTCCGCGGGACGACTATGACGCATCATTCGCGCCGTTCGTGGGGCAGGCATTCCTGCCTGCCGTCGTTGGCTCCGGCTCCCGAGATGCAGCGGTCACACGTGATCGAGGTAGCCGATGTGTATGTCGAGCGGAAGCGGAGCGTCTGAGGGCTCTCGCTCCGGCTGACCGAAGATGCGCCCGATGAGCACGTCGTCGCTCTCCTCCGCGCCGATCCCGAGGTCGGCGGGCGCTTCGCCGGTCTCCTCAGCGATCTTCGAGATAAGCGACTCGCGATCCACGATCAGGAACATGCCCAGCGACCGCCTCTCCACGCGAACCGGCAGGGCGTCGGCGATGGCGCTGATGCGCGGGTCATTGAGCGGGAAGACGCAGCGGCGGGCGCCCTCGGAGGCCGCGTGCTGCACGAGCGCGATGGAAACTGCGGCGTTCCCCTCGATCTCCCGGATCATCGTGCCCTGGAAGGTCGCGTATCCCGCGGGACACCCGCCCTCCAGTGCGATCCACGTGTCACGCTCGCCCGTCTGCATGAGGATCGCGGTCTCGTCGGGCGCGCGCGCGACCTCATGGCGCACCGCGTCCTCGTGGAGGCGATGGCAGTTCTGCGGTCCGAACGGGCTCTCCGAGAGGCGCACTATCTCGTAGCCGACCTCAACCGGCTCCGCCGCCGCCTCCTGGATGCCCATGATGGTGATGCCGCCAGCAATGCGCCAGCCGAGGCGCTCGTAGAAGCCGTGGCTGCCGGTCCAGAGCACGCCGAAGTCGAGGCCAAGCTCGGTCATGCGGTCGGCCGCATCCTCCATGGCGAGCGTGCCGATGCCTTCGCCGCGCAGTTCCTTCCGCGCGCAGACGCCGCCGATGAGTCCGGCCTCAAAGGTCTGATCGCGCCAGCGAATCGAGCGCGGGAGGATGCCTGCGTGCCCGACGAGACGCTTTCCTTCGCGCACCACGCGCAGGTTCTCGACGTTCTCCTCGGCGTAGAGCAGCGGCGCGTAGTCGAAGAGATCGCCCTCGGCGTCACGCTCGGTGATGAAGACCTCGTTGAGCAGCGCCTGGAGCCTGGGAAGCTCTTTGATTGTGCAGGGCCCGACGTCCGGTGTCTTTGCCATTAGTCTTCGCCTCGTTCGATCGCGGCGGCGCGCTGCAGTTCCGTGCTGCTGAAAACCTCGTACCCCTCGTTCGCGTAAACAGGCGTGAGGCCCTCCCCATGCGGCCATTCAGCAGGCATGACGACGTAGTCGATGGCGTACTCCTCAGCCGCGGCGAGAAGTCGGCGCGGGGTCAGTCTCAGATAGCGTCGGCACAACTCTCCGTGCAGGTCCGGGTGATTCGGCATGAGGTGGCAGTCGAGGGCGGCGAGGCGATCGCGCTGGCCAGGCTCGAAGCCCGGATACCAGTCCATCGCCGAACCGTCACGGTACTGCACGAGGGTCGATCGTCGGCTGAGGCTTCTCCAGCCCTCGTTGCCGGGTGGAGTGATGAATCGCGCCTGTAGATCGGTGTTCGCGTCGGCCCATCGGGCAACGTCATCGAACGCCCGGTCGCTTCCGGCGCGGTACCAGGCGAACTCTCCGGTGGAGAGACCCACTGCCCTCACAGCCAGTCCGGCACTGATCGCAACGACGACCGCGATGGCGATTGGCGCCCATCGCCGCGAGTAGAGGCCGCCCCACGATCCGAGCACCCCAATGCTCAGCGCAACCGCCGCCGTGGTGGCATGCGGGACGCCGAACACAGCGAGCGGGCCCGCGGTCAACCCGGCCCCAACCAGTGCCGTGGCCCGCACGCGCCGCTCGGAGGGGGGGCCTCCTGAAAGTAGAAGATGGAGCGCCACGAGCAGCGGCAGCGCCATCAGTGCGATCACCGGTGGCCTCGCACCGACCATGAACACGGCGGCGAGGACGGGCAGCACGAAGAGCGCGGGCCTCGGAAGCGCATTCCCGCTGACCCGCTGCCAGATGAAGATGGGGAGGACGATCACCAGCGCCAGAAGCAGCATCCTGTCGCCACGGAGCGGATGAAACATGAGCACCAGCCGAGAGGGAAACAGATGGGCCCCGAAGAGGGACACCACGTACATCGCTCCAAGATAGAGCGTGCCGGCCGTCGCGATGTGTCGCAAAGGCGCCTCCAGCCGCCCGACAACTGCCGCGAGACCAAGCGCCAACCCCAGCGAGAGCAGGAACGGGAGCGCCCACTCGTCCATGAGGAAGTGATGATTCGGGAGCGCGAACTGCAGTTGCCAGTACAGCTCTGTCGGTTCGGCGGGCGCGGCTCCAGAGACCACCGGCCCCACAGCGAAGATCGCGAAGGGAGCGGCAATGAGTGCGGCGGTCAGGACGGCCCTGTGACCATCGCGAGACCGCCACTTTCCGGACAGCACGAGCAGCAGGACGAGGAACCCGACAAAGTGGGAGGTGGTCATGACATTGAGGTACACGGCCGTGCCCACTCCGACGCCCGCTAGGATCGGCCGTCTGTGCAGCCACGCCGCAAGTGCGGCAAGATGCAGCACGAATGCGAGGTCGGTGTGCGTCAGGCGAGAGGAGAAGATGTGCTCTCCGCCGACCAGTGTGGGCATGATCGCCCAATGGCTCGTGCATGCCACGAGCGTCACGAAGACCCGTCCCGGCAGTCCATCAACGGATCGCGAGGCGATCGCCATGAAGAGGGCGACCAGAGCCACGCGCTGAAGCGCCCAGACCGAGAAATAAAGGGGCTCGACACCGATGTTGAGCGTCTCGGCAATCCGGGCAAGAGCCGGATAGGCGACACTCGGGTAGTTCTCAAGGCTTTCAACGAGTGCGTCATCGGGGTAGAGGCCGGGCTCGATCGCCTTGTGGACGCTGGGGATCTGAAAGACCTGGTTGCCGTTCCCGTACTGATAGGGCGCCTGCAGCGCCGAGAGGGTGGCGATGACGAGTACGGCTGCTGTGTACTTCGCGATCGTGAGCGAACCTCGTGCGTGGATGACCTTCGGCATCGGCCTCACCATGGAGAGCGGCGAAATCATCCGGCGGTTTGGGCGTCGATGGGCTTGCGCGCCACCGCCACCAGCGAGGCGCCGATCGGCAGCGAAACGTAGCGCATCAGCCACGCCTCCAGTTCCAGCATCCAGATGAGCATCCGGTTGAGCGGGCGCGGGAGTTCGAAAAGCGCCGTCTGCTCCGCCCGCTCTTCGTCGCCACCGCTGAAGAGACGCAGCAGCCGCCGGTAGGCCACCGCGCCAAGGATCGCGGGCATGGCGATCGCGACCGCCTTCGAGTAAAGCTCGATCTCCAGCCCCGCGCTCTCGACCAGCGCGCGCAGTTCGGCCGTCTCGTAGCGCCGCCGGTGGTCGAGGGCCTCGTCATGCGCCGTCCACAGCCAGCGGTGCGCGGGCACCGTCAGCACAAGGATCCCGCCCGGCCTGAGTACGCGCGCCATCTCCCCCATCGCCCGCTCGTGCGCCTCGATGTGCTCGATGACGTCGCAGCTTACCACGACATCGAAGCGATCGTCGGGGAAGTCGAGGCTCTCCACCGACGACTGCGCCAGGTTCTCAAAGCCTCGGGCGCGGCACGCCTCCAGCGCCTCGGCCGCGACGTCGCAGCCCCACAGTTCGCCCTGGCCGCGCAGATGCGCCAGCGTGCCGCCCGTGCCACAGCCCGCGTCGAGGATCAGGCGCGGCTGCTCCGGGGCGAAGCGCTCGATGAGGTCTCGTACAAGATGCCGCCTGCCCACGAACCACCAGTAGGTATCCTCAAGCTGGCGCATTTTCCGCAACTCGGATGGACGCATTCAGTGCCTCAGATCAGGCGTGCAGAGTTGCCGCCGTTGCCGCTGCCGTCCCCTTTTCCCTCTTCACCCTTCACTCTTCACTCCCCCGGGCAGGGCGCAGTAGCGGGCATCCGGCTCCATCTCCGGCCGCACGCTCTCGATGAATTCGGCCAGCGGGGTCGGGCCGAGGTCGCCCTCACCGCGCTTGCGCACCGCGACCGTGCCGGCCTCCTGCTCGTTGTCCCCGACGATGAGCATGTAGGGGACCTTCTCGGTCTCCGCCTGCCGGATCTTGTTGCCGAGCGTGCCGCTGTCGGTGTCCACCTCCACGCGCAGGTCCT
This sequence comes from Armatimonadota bacterium, assembly GCA_046540615.1. Classification (GTDB taxonomy): domain Bacteria; phylum Armatimonadota; class Zipacnadia; order Zipacnadales; family UBA5352; genus UBA5352. Next base: position 5,116 of record JBKHFA010000205.1, read on the forward strand.
CGCAGCGAAGCTGGTAGGCGACGTCCTCCGCGTAGTCGAAGTTGCGGTCATTGATCGGCAGGATCTTCACCTGCACCGGCGCGATCCACATCGGGAACTCGCCCGCGCACTGCTCGATGAACACGCCCATGAAGCGCTCGATCCCCGCCAGCACCACGCGGTGGACCATCGCCGGGCGGTGCTCCTCGCCATCCTCGCCGATGTAGGTCATGTCGAAGCGCTCGGGAAGGTTGAAGTCACACTGAATCGTCGGGCCCTGCCAGAGCCGGCCGAGGGCGTCCTTCATCTTGATGTCGATCTTGGGGCCGTAGAACGCGCCGCCGCCCTCATCGACCTCCCAGCTCAGGTTGTTGGCCTCCAGCGCGCCCCTGAGCGCCTCAGTCGCCTCCTCCCAGACGCTGTCGGCGCCCATCGACTTCTCGGGCCGCGTGCTCAGGAAGACCTCGTACTCGTCGAAGCCGAAGACGTGCAGCATGTCATCGGCGAACTCCAGCACGCCGGTGATCTCGTCGGTCAGCTGATCCATGCGGCAGAAGATATGCGCGTCATCCTGCGTGAAGCCGCGGACGCGCAGCAGACCGTGGAGCACGCCGGACTTCTCGTGGCGGTAGACCGTGCCAAGCTCGAAGTATCGCATCGGCAGGTCTCGGTACGAGCGGGTGTGCTGCTTGTAGATCAGCACGTGGCCCGGGCAGTTCATCGGCTTGATGCCGTATGACTGATGGTCGATCTCCGTGAAGTACATCGGGTAGCCCTGCTGTGCATGGCCGGAGGTCTCCCACATGTCGGACTTAACCAGGTGCGGGGTGCGGACAAGCTCATAGCCCCGGCGCATGTGCTCGGTGGTCGCGAACTCGGTGATCAGATGACGGAGCGTCGCGCCCTTCGGATGGTAGTAGACGAGCCCAGCGCCCGCCTCCTCGTGGAAGCTGAAGAGGTCAAGCTCCCGGCCGATTCGCCGGTGGTCGCGCCGCCGCGCCTCCTCGATCAGATTCAGGTGCTCCTCGATCTGATCCTTCTTCGGGTAGGCGGTGCCGTAGATACGCGAGAGCATGATGTTCGCCTCGCTGCCGCGCCAGTACGCGCCGGCGACCGACAGGAGCCTGACGTGCTTGATATACCCGGTGGAGGGCACATGCGGACCGCGGCAGAGGTCGGTGAAATCGCCGTGCTCGTAGACCGAGACCATGTCGTCCTCGATCTCCTCGATCAGTTCGAGCTTATACCTGTTCTGCCGCTCCTCGAAGTACTCCTCGGCCTCGGGCTTCGGGAGATGCTCGCAGGAGAAGGGCTGATCGGCGTCGATGATCTCCTGCATCTTCTCCTCAATGGCGCGCAGATCGTCCTCGGTGAACGGTTCCGGCACCTCGAAGTCGTAGTAGAAGCCATCTTCGATGGCCGGGCCGATGGTCGGCTTCGCCTCAGGGAAAAGCTTCATGACCGCATCGGCCATGATATGCGAGGCCGAGTGCCAGTAGACGTGCTTGCCCTCGTCCGAATCGAAGGT
>JBKHFA010000206.1:0-6577 GCA_046540615.1 Armatimonadota bacterium
TCCTGACGACAAAAGGCCCACCGGCGGGCTGTCAAGATGTGCGTAATGCATAGGTGTCGTTGTGGAGGGACCAGAGAGCGTGAGTTGGATGTCGTTTATCCAACTCCACGCGACGCTGGCCCGGCCGTTGGCCGTTGTCGTGGGGGGGCAGGACGACAAACGACGGAACGGCCGGGCCGGCATCGGATGGGGCCAACGGCAGCGCCATCCTCTCCAGCTCCTCCACAACGGCTTTTCATTTTACCCACATCTCCGGCGCAACCAGTTGAGGTCTACGCGCCGTGGAACCTTCGACGTCGGAGCGCCTCACCCCACGCGCGGGGGGCGGGTGGAGGAGGTTGTTCGCGTCGCGGCGAAAGACGGGCCGTGTGCTTCAGCAACCATGAATCATGAATCGGGAGACGATCCCCATGCGCAAGGAGTCGCTGCAGTTTCTCAAGGACCTGATTGCCGCGCCGTCGCCGTCGGGATTCGAGCAGCCCGCACAGCGCGTCGTGCGGGCGCGGATGGAGGAGTTCGCCGACGAGATCACCACCGACGTGCACGGGAACGTGGTCTGCGTGAAGAACCCGGACTGCGAGTTTCGCGTGATGCTCGCCGGGCACGTCGATCAGATCGGCTTCATCGTCCGTCATATCAATGATGACGGCTTCATCTACGCCTCGGCGATCGGCGGGATCGACGCGAGCATCGTGCCGGGCAGTCGCGTGGTGATCCACGGGAAGGACGGGCCCGTGCCGGGCGTCTACGGCCGCAAGGCGATCCACCTGCTCAAGTCCGAGGAGCGCGGGAAGAAAGTCGATCTCGACAAACTCTTCATCGACATCGGCGCGAAGGACAAAGAGGCGGCGGAGAAGCTCGTCTCGGTGGCCGACCCGGTGACTTTCGACGCGCCCTTCCAGGAACTTGACGGCGACCTGGTGGCCGCGGCGGGGTTCGACGACAAGATGGGCACCTTCGTGGTGATGGAGGCGCTGCGGATCCTCGCGGACCGGGAGATTCCGTGCGGGCTGCACGCGGTCTCGACGGTGCAGGAGGAGATCGGCCTGCGCGGCGCGCAGACAAGCTGCTACTGCATCAACCCGGCGGCGGGGATCGCGGTGGACGTCACGCACGCGAGCGACTATCCCGGGTGCGACAAGACGAAGCAGGGCGACGTGAAGGTCGGCGGGGGCCCGGTCATCGCCCGTGGCCCGAATATCAATCCGGTGATGGGCGAGCTTCTGCAGGAGACCGCCGAGGAGAAGGGGATATCAGTGCATGTGGCCGCGGCGGCCCGCGGGACAGGGACCGATGCGAACGTGATGCAACTTACCCGCGCGGGCGTGGCGACGGGCCTGGTGAGTGTGCCGAACCGCTACATGCACACGCCGGTCGAGGTGATCTCGCTGACGGACCTCGAGAACGCCGCGAAGCTCATCGCCGAGTCAGTCATGAAGATCGGCCCGGACGTGGACTTCACGCCGATGTAGGCGTCACGGGGATACGACACCTCGGAGGCCGGACACGAAGCGCTCGCGTCCGGCCTCTGTCATGTACGCCCGCCGCCGATGTGGAAAACCTGGTGGAAAGTGTGGGCGTTCGCGGTGGGGCGCAGAGTGGATATCCCGCGCAATACCGCGTGGAGATCACGTGTAAGTGCGAAAGACTGGCTGTGGAGGAGGTGTGCGTGAGCTGTGGATAAGTCGTCTGAGTGCGGTGGATGAGAGGCGGATATCCGGTAGAAAGGATGGGCAGACTGCGGGGAAAGGTCGAGCGTACCGGCGGGCGTTCGCGGGTGGTGCATAACTCCGACGGCTGGAGGGTGGACCGTGGGATGGGTTTGCGGCATATTGTCCGCAGCGGCGTCAGATGCGCCGCTGCGAGCCGGAGGCGGCCGAATTGGCGTTGGGGAGAACTCGGTGGACAATCGAGATTGATGGGGAGAGACCTGCGGACGAAAGAGTGGAAGAGGCGTTGAAATGCGGGGGAGAGGGTGCGGGAAGACAAGCCCGAGGGGGCGGGACGGCGCGTGGCGGCCCCTTCGCAGTGATCCTGTCTATGTACGCTTTCCTCGAATGCGATTCGCGTCGCCCGTGGCTTACCTTTATCCGGAAGTGGCAACGCTGCGCGAGGGAACGGCCGCAGAGGGCCGACCTCGCCGCTCCACATATGCCTGCGACGCGAAGCCGGCCGCCTGAAGATGTGTAAAGGTAAACCCCCTCCCGCGGTAATCGGTGTCAGCGCGAAAAAGTGCATAGAAAGTGAGCCACACCTTCGCGAGTGTGTCGTGATGACAGGGAGATCATCGACACAGGCGCAGCGCGCGGCCCCACCCGTCGTCAGTGGCGTCGCCGTCGCGCACCGCGAGTTTGCCCGCCACGATCACGTGCGGGATGCCCTCAGGGTACTGGTGCGGGTCCTCGAAGGTCGCGGTGTCGATGATGGTATCCCAGTCGAAGATCGCAATATCCGCGATCTTCCGCGGCGCCAGCGTTCCGCGCTCATGCAGCCCGAACTTGCTCGCGGGCATCGAGGTGCATTTGCGCACGACCTCCTCGACGGTGAAGAAGCCCTCCTCGCGGCCGTAGTGGCCGATCCAGCGAGGAAACGTCCCGTAGTTGCGCGGGTGTGAGACGCCCCTGCCGAGCACGCGCAGATGTCCGTCCGAGGCCGCGAAGACCGCGGGGTGCAGCATGAATTTGCGGATGTTCTCCTCGCGCATCACGAAGAACATGCACGAGACTTTGCCGCGGATCGTCAGCTCCACGACCGTCTCCCACGGCTCCTCACCGCGTTCGTCGGCGACCTGCGCGAGGGTCTTCCCGTCGATCTCGGGCATCGGCTCGAGCGGCGCGAAGACGAGATTCTCCGGCCCGTCGATTTCAACGAGGAAGTCCTCGATGCCCTCGCGGACCTCGTCGATCAGGTCGGCGTCGCGGAGGTGCTCGATGCCGCCGCGCTCCCCGGCCTCAATGCGCAACCTGGCGGGGATTGCGTTGGCGACGCCGGTGAATGAGGCCACGTAGGGGTAGCGGTCTGCGGTGATGTCGATGCCGCGATCGCGTGCCTCGTCGATCATCTCAAGGACGCGCTCGGCGTGCCCCCAGGCGCGCGTTCCCCAGCACTTGATGTGCGAGATCTGCCCCGGGCAGCCGGATTGCTCGCAGATTCGGATGGTCTCCTCGACGGACTCGAGCAGCGCGCCCGCCTCGGAGCGCATGTGGGTGGCGTAAACGCCGCCGGCCTCGGCGATCGGGCGCGCGACCGCCGCGATCTCCTCGGTCGTCACGAAGTCCGGGAAGTAGCCGGTGGACATGCCGAACGCGCCCTCGTCCATGGCGCGCGCGGCCATCTCCTGCATGCGCGCGATGTCGTCGGCGCTTGCGGCCTTCTGCCCGACGCCCGCCCGCGCGCGGAGCGTGCCCATGCCGACGAGCAGACCGTAGTTCTGCCGGATCGGCAGGGCGTCGGCGGCGTCGAGATGCTGGCCGATCGGCCACGGCGAGCCGCCGCAGTTGCCCGCGATCAGCGTGGTGACGCCCTGCCGCACCTGGTTCTCCACGTCCGGGATGTTGAGGATCCCGCCCTCCATCTCGTTATGCGCGTGGTTATGCACGTCAACGAACCCCGGCGCGACGATCAGGCCGGACGCGTCGATGGCATCGCGGGCGTCGGTCGCCGCGAGGTCGCCGATGGCGTGGATGCGGTCGCCGACGATGCCGAGGTCGGCGACGTAGCCGTCCGCGCCGGTGCCGTCAACGATGGCGCCGCTGCGTATGATCAGGTCGAAGGTCATGATGGTGGTCCTTTCAGTTGTGTGCCGCCACGATGTCGTGGTTCAGTCGTTTGGAGGGGAGGGACTACGTTCCCTCCCGCGGGCCGGCGAAACGCTTTGCACCGAGAGGTTCATGCGGCGCATGACACCGGGCGGCTACGTAGAGCCGCCCCTCCAAAATCCTGGGAAAACGGCAGTCCTACAACCCCATCCCCACCACGATCAACCGCATCGTCCCGTCCTCGGAGTTCCGGATTCCGTGGCTGTGGCCCGAGCGGCAGACCGACACATCGCCGGGGCCGATGGGATGCTCTTCTCCGTCCACGATCATCGTCCCGTGGCCCTCGACCACAAAGTAGACCTCCTCGTCCCCATTGTGCAGATGCTCGCCGATCTCGGCGCCCGGCTCCAGCATGTCATCGTGCATGAAGCGCAGGCACCCATCCATGTCCGCGGCCTCGAGCACCGTCCGGCATTCCAGATCGCCGCTGCCCCCGTGGCAGTCGGTGATCGTGCGGGATGGCATCTCGTCGGCTGATCGGACCATGGTCGTGCCCTTCTTTCAGATCGCACGGTCTCGCGTAAGGGCGCAAAGGTATCGAGATGCCCCGGGCGGGAATGTAATCCCGCCCCTCCAAACGACCTTCCCTTTGCACACAAGTGGTGCGCAGGACGTGTGCCGTCGGAGGGGCCGGCCCGAAGGGCTGATCGCGGCGAGCGTCGTGTGCTCGCCACGATCAGTCGCCTGACCGGCCCGTCGTTGCCTCGGATTCCGCTCGCGCGTGGGACGCCCCTGGCCGCGTCGGCTGAGGTCATTGCGCTCTTTTCGCGACAGGTCGGCAAGAACGACGGGCCGGTCAGGCGATTGCGTTCGCCCGCAAACGACGCGGGCGAACACAACCCCTTCGGGGCCGGCCCCTCCTGACGGCCTTGCCTTTACCCACATATTACATCCGTGTGATTCGCGTTGTAAGCCCTCCTGCGACCAAACAGCGTCTCTGCGACTTGTGGGTAAAGGGTAGCCAAACGACTGGACATCGTCGCCGTTCCCCATGCGCTCGCGGTTCGCCGTAATCCTGCGCCGTTGCCGTCCAATCGTGGGCGCTGAAGCGCGGGGCGCACAGCGCCATCCTGTTATCTACCGTCCCTCTTCCGGGGCGCGATGCGCACCGGGCCCTGTGGCGTGGAGATCGGCCGGTAGCCCTCCGGGAACATCGGCGCCCAGTCCGCGCCCTCCTGGTAGAGAAGCCCGTGGTCGGGATCGCTGTCCACACTCGGGCGCTCGTCGGGCGGGTAGATCCTCCAGCCATCATCGGCAAGCACATCGGTGTAGCCGTCATCGCGCAGCCAGTCAGTGAGCCGCTCGCGCATCTGGCCGGTGGTCTTCACGTACGCCTGGTTGCCCGCCAGTGAGCGCTCCTCCGGCTCGCCCGGCCAGCGGCGGTAGAGCCACTCCCGGTCATCGGCCGCGGAGTACACGTACTTGAAGTCATCGTCGATGAGGCCGTAAAGGCCACTTGCCGCCTGCGAGTACTGAACGATCACGCCCGGTCGGTCGGCGCGGTTGCCCGAGGCGGTTTCGGCGAGGTCGTGGCCCTCGTGCTGGTCGATGGTGCCGAGGCCGCAGCCCTCGAGGATCGTCGGCGCCACGTCCACCAGCGAGCAGACGGTGTCGCAGACCTCGCCTGCCGCGAAGCGTTCGGGGTAGCGGACCAGCAGCGGGACGTTGGCGGCGGCGTCGAAGACGGAGCGCTTGCCGAAGGAGCCGAAGTCGCCGAGAAGCTCGCCGTGGTCGGAGGTCCAGATGACGATGGTGTTGTCGATCTCGCCGGTCTCGCAGAGGTATTCGAGTATGCGACCGGCGTTGTAATCGACGAATGAGACGCAGGCGGCGTAGGCCGCGCGCATGGTGCGGATGACGTTGTTGTCCCAGCCCTGGTCGCGGTACTTGTAACGATTCTGCCTGCGGTTCCAGTAGGTGAGCATCGCCTCGTAGTCGGCGGGGAGGTGGGGGAGAGGCACGTCGGTCGGCTTGTAGAGGCGGTGCCACGGGGTCGGGGACTCGAAGGGTGGATGGGGCTTGATGAAGCTGCTCCAGAGCATGAACGGTCGGTCGGTGTCACGCTGCTGGAGGAAGTCCAGCGAGCGATCGGCGACCCATCGGGTGTTGTGCAGGCGCGCAGGAAGCTGCGAGACCTGCGGGATGTAGTAGTACTCGCTGCGCGGGCCCATGACCTCGTACACGTGGCCGTAGTCGTGGCGATGGACGAACTGGCAGTAGTCGTCATCGGAGCGCCAGCCGCCCTCCTCGGAGTAATCGCGGCTGTCGAAGCCCCAGAGCTTGTGCGATTCGGGCGAGAAGTGCATCTTGCCGGTCCCGTGAGTCTGCCATCCGGCGTCCTGAAATATCTCCATGAACGAAGTGCGCTCCTGCGGCATGGGGCAGTTGGTGGTGCAGTCGGTCTGGTGGGCCCACTGCGAGAGGATCATCGAGCAGCGGGAAGCGATGCAGACCGGTGAGGCGCAGTAGGCACTGGTGAAGCTGGTGCCCTCATGGGCGAGCCAGTCCATCGTGGGGGTCTGGATGTGAGGATTTCCCAGCGCGCGGACGGTGTCGGCGCGCTGCTGATCGGTGAAGAGTACGAGCACATTCGGCTGATCGGGCATGGCGGCGGCCCCTCTCGCGGGTGGGACGATTCGCGGTTCCCGCCGAGGGTCCTTCGCTCTGCGCGGGGGATTTCCTTCGTGCGTGGTGGTCGTCGGAGATTGAGAGGGTACGATCGCGCGGCAACGGCGAACGGCGACGTCATGCGACGGACG
>JBKHFA010000207.1:0-6550 GCA_046540615.1 Armatimonadota bacterium
TCACCGTGGTGCGGACGCCCTCGTCCGCACGTCGTATGCCCAGCCGTTTGGAGGGGCGGGACTACGTTCCCGCCCGCGGCCTTGCGTTACGTGGTTGGCAGCCCCTCCCGCGTGATGATGACCGGGAATCGGTGGTCCGTCAAGAACGACGGGCCGGTGACTTCGCAGGCGAAGTCCTGGCGACTGGGATGCATTCGCGCCGCTAAACGACAGCGGACGCTCAGGCATCCCAGCCCTTCAGGCCCTCTCCAGATGGCCCTCTCACTCAGGTGCCGTCGAGGATCTCGCGCACCCGGCGCATCGTCTCGTCATGGGCATCCTGGACGAGTGTGACGTCGGCCTCAATGTCCTCGATGTCCGCGCCGAGGTCGCAGCGCAACTGCGCCACCACCTTCAGAACCTCATCGGGGTTCGTCGAGCCGAGGCTTCTCTGCGCGCGGACGACCGCCGGCGGGTCAACGATCTCCGCGACCTCTTCGGCCGAGATGTCCTGGCCGCGATCGGTCATGATCTCCGCCACACGCTCGTGGTCGTCGAGCGTCGCGCCCTCATCGACGAGCGCGCCGACCAGCGAGCCGACAAGCTCGTGGCAGTCGCGGAAGGGCATGTTGCGCTCGCGCACCAGCCAGTTCGCAAGCTCCGTTGCCGACGCGAACTCAGCGCCCGCAAGCTCCGCCATCCGGTCGAGCTTCAGCGTCATGCTCTCCCACATCGGCACCATCACCCGCAGCGTCGCGAGGACGTGCTCGCACGCCTCCCACGCGGGCGGCTTGTCGTTCTGAAAGTCGCGATTGTATCCGCTCGGCAGCGCCTTGAGCAACGTCAGAAGCTCCATCAGCCGCCCGTGCACCGCGCCGGTTCGCGCGCGTGTCAGCTCGCCCGCGCACGGGTTCTTCTTCTGCGGCATGATCGAACTGCCGGTGGCGAAAGCATCATCGACCTCCAGCATTCCGAATGCGGGGGAGGAGAACACGACCGTCTCCTCGGCCATGCGCGAGAGGTTCGTCATCAGCGCGCTGAGCGCGGCGAGCGCCTCGATGGCGAAGTCGCGCGACTGGACCGCATCGAGGGCATTGAGCACGAGCCCCTCGAAGCCCAGGAGTTCGGCGGTCAGTTCGCGGTCGGTGGGGAAAGACGTTCCCGCAAGCGCGGCGGCTCCCAGCGGGCACTGGTTCGTGCGCAGGAACGCGCCCGCGAGTCGCTGCTCGTCGCGCTCGAGGCCCGCGGCGTGCGCGGCCAGCCAGAACCCGACGGTGATCGGCTGCGCGTGCTGGGTGTGCGTGAAGCCGGGCATCGTGTCCTCGGCGTGCCGGGCGGCCAGCGTCAGCAGCACGCCGCGCAGTTCCGCGACGCCCTGGCGGATGTCCAGCAGGTAGCGGCGCAGGCGCATGCGGAAGTCGGTGACGACCTGATCGTTGCGCGAGCGGCCGGTGTGCAGGCGGCCGCCGGCCTCCGGGCCGGCGCCGTCGCGCAGGAAGCTCTCGACGTTCATGTGCACGTCCTCAAGCTCGGGCTTGAGGGTGAGTTCGCCCGCCTCGAACTTCTCCCGCGCGGTCTCCAGCCAGCGGAGGATCTCTGCGAGGTGCTCGCGGGAGAGGATCCCGCACTCGTGGAGCATCAACGCGTGCGCCTGCGAGCCCCAGATATCCTCGGCGACCATGTATGAGTCGGCCTGCGTGGATTCGCTGAAGTCGAGCATGGCGGTGTCCACGTCGGATGTGAAACGTCCGCCCCAGAGCTTTTCGGAACCGGATTTGGGCATTGGCGTCAACTCCTGTCACGGCAGCAACAAAAGCAGAGGCAGCAACGTCGCACGGGCAGGGATCCCCGTGCCACGAACGGCAACCGCCGAAGGGAGGAAAGCCTGCCCCACAGTCCATGTGGCGCAGGCTTTCGGCCTGCGGTAGTTCCCTATGTCAGATGGGGGCGCCGTGGGATCACCCGGTCGCCATCCACATCTCTTCCTTGAAGTGCCAGTACTTTGTGTCGTTGAGATACTCCTCGGTGGTGGCGAGGAGTTCGAGATGTCCTCGCTCCTGGCCGAGCAGGAACTTGTAAAGCGCCTTCTCGTCCTCGCTGTCGGTTTCGGCGATGTGGCTCTTGTAGAACTCGATCGCGGCGCGCTCCTTCGACATCGCCGCAGCGTAGGCCTCATCGAGGTCGGCGGAGGCGACCGGCTCGCCATCAAGCGCCTCCCGAGCGGTGTCGAAGATGGTCTTTGCAACCTGCTTCGGATCCGTCGGCTCTACGTCCAGATCGGTGAGCGCCGGGCATGAATCTGTCGCCTCGGCCTTCTCGAACACGTCCTGCAGGAGCTTCTTGTGCTCGACCTCCCAGTCAGCGAGCGCCTCGAATGTATTCTGTGCAAGCGGGTTCTCGGACCTCTGTGCCGCCTCGCGGTAGAAGCGCTCTGAATCCTCTTCCATCGAGATAGCTGTCTTCATCACATCGCAAACATCGGCCACGTCCATCATCCTCCTCAGGAGACTCGCCGGACTCGGTGCGGCGTCGGAGCCAGTGGCAGGTTCCGATGCCTCCGCCGGTGAAAGACTCGTCATATCCACGTCGTTGAGAATACACCAACCGCCGGCTCAGGGCAACTCGATGGCCGCCCTGCCGGCCACTACAAAATTCGCGCTTCACGCACGGGTTCCTGCCTGGACTGGTGATTGACGCTGATGATTGATCTCGACCGCAACACCGTTCACCTCGCCGACAACCTTACTGTGCTGCAGAATATGCCTGACGGCTGTGTGCCGCTGATGTACATCGACCCGCCCTTCAACACGGGGAAGGCGCAGTCGCGAACGCAGATCACGGTCGAGCGTGACACCGACGGCGACCGGACGGGCTTCGGCGGAAAGCGCTACCGGACCAGCGAAGTCGTCTCGCGGGCGTGGGAGGACGAGTTCGACGACTATCTCGGCTTCCTTGAGCCGCGGCTGCAGGAGGCCCATCGGGTGCTTGCGGCGGATGGTTCGCTCTACCTTCATCTCGACTACCGCGAGGTACACTACGCGAAGGTGCTGCTTGACGCGATCTTCGGCCGCGAGAGCTTCATCAACGAGATCATCTGGGCATACGACTACGGCGGGCGCAGCAAGAGACGCTGGCCGGCGAAGCACGACAACATCCTCTTCTACGCGAAGGACCCGGACAACTACACCTTCAACCGCGATGAGGTGGACCGCATCCCCTACATGGCCCCGGGGCTTGTCTCGAAGGGGAAGCGCGAGCGCGGCAAGTTCCCCACGGACACCTGGTGGCACACGATCGTCTCGCCGACGGGGAAAGAGAAGACCGGCTACCCGACACAGAAGCCGCTGGGCATCCTGCGGCGGATCGTCGCCGCATCGTCGAACCCGGGGGAGCTTGTGCTGGACTTCTTCGCCGGGAGCGGCACCACGGGCGCGGCGGCGCTCGAACTCGGGCGCACGTTCTGCCTCATCGACAGCAACCCGGAGGCGTTCGAGGTGATGCGGGAGCGGTTCGCGGGGAAGCAGCAACGGCTTGGCGGGGTGGGGGAGACCGTCGAGTTTGTGAAGTGGTGAGTCGGTGCGTCATCATCGGGTTCGTCAGTTGGTGTATCATCGTTGCCGTTCGCGGTCGTTCGCATCCCCGGCGAGGGCGCCGGGGCCACAACGTCAACGACTAACGACAACGGCCGCCGCGATTGCCGCGGCGGCCGTTGTGTGTTCCGTGAGTGCCTTCGGGCCTTACTCCTCGTCCTCGAGGAACGGGATCCCGCGCTTGCTGACGATCTTGTACTGCAGTGCGTGGATCTTCGTCGCCGGGCCCGAGTCGGGCTGGGTGAAGTCCGACGTCGCGAGGGAGCGAAGCTCCGGCGCGAAGAGGCCGGTGTCCGTCTCACGGCTGAGGATGTCGATGTTGCCCTTGTAAAGCTGGACAACATACGTGCCGTTGACGACCGCCTGCGAGTTCTCGATGAACGCCGCGCAGTCGTCGGTGAACGGGTGATACCATGCGCCGTGGTAGACCTGGTAGGCCCAGAGGCGCTCGATGTTGGGCTTGTTCTGCACCTGCTCCTTGGTCAGGCAGAGCTGCTCAAGGTCACGGTGGAGCTTGAGGATCACCGTGGCCGCGGGGGCCTCGTAGACCTCGCGCGACTTCAGCGCGATGAGCCCGTCCTCGAACATGTCGATCTTGCCGATCGCGTGTTCGCCGGCGAGATCGTTGAGGTAGTGGATGATGTTGGCAAGGCCCGTGACATCGTCGCACCTGACCGGGATGCCCGCCTCGAACTCGATCTCCACCTCGACAGGCTCGTCAGGCGCGTTCTCGGGCAGGTTGTACCAGACGAAGTCGTCCTGCGGGATGCGCATCTGCAGGTTATCAACCTCCCCGGAGCCGATCGAGCGGCACCACATGGTCAGGTCGTCGCCGATCCCGGCCTTGTAAGGCACGCCGTAGTAGTCGCAGAGGTCCTTCTCATCCTGCCGCGTGAAGTCGAACTCGCGGACGGGGACGATGACCTCGAGGTCGGGGGCGAAGATCGCGAAGACGTTCGCCATGCGGTACTGGTCGTTGCCCTTGCCGGTCGAGCCCTCGCAGATAGCGTCGCAGCCCTGCTCGACAGCGTACTCGGCGACGCGCCGCGCAATGAGCTGCCGGGTCATCGACGTGGCGACCGGGTAGCCCTCGTAGTTGGAGTTCGCGCGGATCGCGCGGGCGATCCAGTCGTTCGCGAACTCGTCGGTGGCCTCCATCAGTTCCCACGGCACGCCAAGCTGCTCGGCCTTGGACCGGCAGCCCTCGATCTCCTCGTCGGTGAGGCCGACGTTGACGGTGACCGCGAGGATCTCCTCGGCGCCGTAGTACTCCTCGAGCAGCTTGATCGCGAGCGTCGAATCGAGCCCGCCTGAGAACGCGAGCGCGACCTTCTTGACCTGCGGAATGTCAACCTTCGGCTGATAGTCGGGATGCTGGTTCGGCATTGAAAGTACCTCCTGTTATGTTCACATCGTTGGGTAAAACGCGAAGCCGGGCGAAGCCGGCATTGTGTGCGTGACTACGCCACGTCCCGTCGGCTGTCGTTCGGAGGGGCCGCCTGAGTGCGCATGTCGTGTATGCGCCACGAAGTCGGCCCGGTCGTGAGCCTTTCGAGCCACACGGGATGCGCGTGGTTATTGCAGGGCGCGGGCCGACTTCGTCGCGGGCAAACGACACCCACTCCTCAGGCGGCCCCTCCAACGGCGAGCGACTCCGTCGGCAGCCCCTCACTCCTCCTCGACGGGCTCCTCGCAGTAGGCGCATGTCGGCCCTCCACCCGGATAGCGGTGGAAGAAGCCCGCGAGAAAGCGCTCGTCGAATGTGATGCACTGGTCATTGCGACACCTGATATCTGCCGAGGCCGGAATCGTCTTCCGCTCGGCATCACGCCTGGCCCGTCCCGGTGACGCGACAGCCTCATGGGGAGCCGAGGCCGTCTTCTCCGCGGAGAGGCCGCGGAATCTGCCGCGCCTTTCCTCCACGACACCCAGCACGTGGCTCACCAGCGCCATCCGCACGGGCACGCCACCGTGGGCCTGCTCAAAATACACCGCTCGCGGATCATCGTCGATCTCCGGATCGATCTCATCCACGCGCGGGAGCGGATGCATTACGATCATATCCTCGGGCGCGCGATCCATCAGCGCCGCGTTCACGACAAAATCCTTCGCGATTCCCCGCGCCGTCGCCCGCTCGGCCTCCGGAAAGCGTTCGACCTGCACGCGCGTGGCGTAGAGGACATCCAGTTCGCCGAGCACCTCGTCGATGCCGGTAACTTCGCGCGGGCACTCGCCCGAAAGCTCCCCAATCTCGTCGAGGTAACGCTTCGGCATCGAAAGCTGCTCGGGCGCGATGCAGATGACGTCCGAGCCGAGGCGCGCCATCACGGCGCCGAGCGAGTGGACGGTGCGACCGTACTTCAGATCGCCCATCAGGCCGACGGTGAGGCCGTCGAGGCGCCCTTTGCGTCGCTTGATGCAAAAGAGGTCGGTGAGCGTCTGCGTCGGATGCGCGTGCGCCCCGTCGCCGGCATTGATGACCGGCACCGAGGCGGCATCGGCGGCGACCTTCGCCGCGCCCATCTTCGGGTGGCGGATCACGATGATGTCGGCGTAGCCGCTGACGGTCCGCGCGGTGTCGGCGAGTGTCTCGCCCTTGGCCGCGGAAGAGGCGTCCGGGTCGGCGAAGCCGAGGACGCTGCCGCCGAGCCGGAGCATCGCGCTCTCGAACGAGAGCCGCGTGCGTGTGCTCGGCTCGAAGAAACACGTCGCCATGATGCGATCGAGGCGCTCGGCGGGTTGACGGGTGGACGCATCACCAAGCCCGATGGCCTCGGCCATCGTGGCGGCGGTGTCCATCAGCAGGCCGATCTCCGCCTTCGACAGATCGGACATCGTGATGAGGTCACGACCGGTGAGTGACAATGCGTGGCCTCCCGGGAAACGGCAGCGAACGGCAGCGAACGGCAGCGAACGGCAGCGACGGCGATGGCTACCGCCCCTCGATCGCCTCATTGAGATTCTTCTTCATGTCCTTCGCA
>JBKHFA010000208.1:0-6528 GCA_046540615.1 Armatimonadota bacterium
GCGGCGAAGCCGATTGCCAGTGCCGCAAGCATCAGCGCCGCAGCGATCGCGCCTGCTATTGTCTTCTTTGCTCGCATGCCATCCACTCCTCTGCAACCTGTGTTGGTGATTGTGCTGTCGGTGGCAGAGACGACATGCGTCGCGTCCTGATTCCACGAATCTCCAGTGTACACCGGCGATCTCCCGATCATCAGTCGGCGGCATCCGGGTCGATGTCCGTGGGGTTGATCCATCCCGCCGGCTCAAGCTCGCCTTTCATGAAGCGCTCGTAAAAGTTGGTGCGCACGCCCTGCGGATCGCTCACCGGGTTCTCGTCCAGCGGCGGGCCGCCGAGGATGCGTGGGTCGTCTTGAATGAGCAGCTTCTCAGCCAACTCACCGGCCAGTGCCCGCGTAGTGTCCTCATGCACCGGATCCTGCGCCAGGTTCGTGATGCACGCGGGGTCCCGCGAGACGTCGTAAAGCTCCTCCTTCGGCCGCTTGCCGAAAGACCACTCCCAGTACTGCGTCTCGCCCTCGCGCCGCAGCCTGATGATCTCGCTCTTCGTCGGACTGCCGTCGCAGTTCATATATCCGGTCTCCGGATTCCCGGCGGGCCAGCGGTCCGCCTCGAGATTCCGCAGGTAAAGGTAGTCGCCCTTGAAGATCCCGCGGATCGGATAGCCGACATCGCCCGGTCGCCCGAGATCGTGACGCTCCTTGCCGATGAGCACGTGGTCGCGCGCGGGGTTGATGTGCCCCTCGTCTTCCGCCTCGAAGATATCCGTGAGACTCCGCCCGGTGATCGGCGCCATCTCCGTTTCGTCTTCATCCACGGCTGCCACTTCGAGGAAAGTCGGCGCGAAGTCGATGAAACTCACCATGTCCGAGACGGTGCGGCCGGGGTTGCGGATGCCGTCCGCCCACATGGCAGCCAGCGGCAGGTGATTCGAGTAGTAATACTCCTGGCCCTTGGCCCGCGGGAAGGGCATGCCGTTGTCCGAACTCACCATCACGAGCGTGTTCTCAAGCTCTCCGCGTTCCTCCAGCATGTCCAGCATCCGCTGCAGGTGCATGTCGAAGTTCTCGACCTCGAAGCCGTAGTCAAGCAGGTCTGTCCGCACAACCTCGTTGTCCGGCCATATCTCATACACCTCGTCAACATCGGACGGATGATGGCCGTTCTTCTCAATACCCGCGCGCCATTCGTACTTCCGATGCGGCTCAGTGCAGCCGTACCAGAAGCAGAAGGGGCGATCGTCGTGGTTGTCATCGAGAAAGTCTTCGAAGTTCGCGGCGTAATCCGTGCGGTTCATGAACTCAGCGGGCGGGTCCCACTGGCGCTTGTTGTACGCCGGTCCGGTCAGTTCACGAGGTCTTCCGTCGATCGTCCCCGGGTTGCCCGGAGCCCACCCCTTCGCCGTGTGCCCGGTGTGATAGCCACGCTCGGCCAGGGCCTCGAAGACCGTGCGGAACTCCGCCGGGAAGTTGCACTGATGGTTGGCGGCGTCCTTAAGCTGCCACGAATTGCGCCCCGTGATGATCGACGCTCGCGAGGGCGCGCATTTTGAGTTACACGTGTACGCTTCGGTGAAAAGCACGCCCTCGCGCGCCACGCGGTCGAACGCCGGTGTGTCCACCCACGTGCAGCCGTACGCGCCGAAATGCATGCCGGCATCGTCCGCGAGCGCGAACAATATGTTCGGTCTTCCACTCATCGCAGTCTCTCCTCAGGTTCTTTCGTTCGACCTTCAAATCCGGGACCGCCACCTTCGGCATGATTAAACTCTTCTCCTCTTGAAGGATTGCATCGAGAAAGGGCGAACCAGTCCCCAAGCATGTCAATCTGCTGAGAGGGGATCTCATAATGCGTTTCACCGCCATCACGGTCTGCTTTCTCATGTTGTCTGCCGCGGCGCTCTCCGCTGCGCCCGTGGAGATCGGCGAAGAATCGATCGTCCCGATTAACCCCCGCAGCGAGTGGTCGCGGTACGTCAACTGGCGACCGGCCGACGGGGACACGGTGACACTCAACCCGCCACGAATGACCTGGTTTTACAACGCGGACGCCCCGGACGATTTCGGCGATACGATGCACATGTTCACTCTGCAGATCGCCGACAACCCGCAGTTTGATGATCCTGCGGTGGATGTCGTCACGCCTTTTAACTTTTACAACACCCTGCCTGCGCTCAATCCCCGCCAGACGTGGTACTGGCGTGTTGGCTACGACATCGGCACCGAGCGCGAGCAGTGGAGCGACGCGCGAAGCTTCGAAATCGCGCCCGACGCGGCCACCTGGGACCGCGCCGCCCTCGCGGACCCCGGCCTCGACGAGGTCGGGCACCCGCGCGTGCTCCTGAACCCCGCCATGATCGAGGAGATACGTGCGCTGGCGGAGACGCACGAGGGCTCGGCGGCCGCACTCGAGTCAATGCGGCAGGCCGCCGATGCCGTCCTCGAGAGGCCGTGGTGGGACGATTTCCCCGAGACCGACGTCGCTGATGAACCGGAGCAGGCGTTCTACCGCATCGCGCATGACCTCGCGATGGTGGCGTTTGTGTGGCGGATCACCGATGATGACCGCTACGCGGGCGTCATTGACCGCGCGGTCACGTGGGCGAGCTATCCGCCGGGCGGGCGCGCATCACCCGAGGGCCTCGGCGGCGATGGCAACGAGGACGCTACCCAGGGGAACGAGTTCCTCGCTCTCCTCTTCGACTGGCTCTACGAGGACATGACCGACGAGCAGCGGGCCGTCATGATCAACTCTCTTGAGTGGCGGGTCGATCATGTCATGAACTCATTCGCGTGGCGCGGACAGCGCAGCAGCGGCCCGATGTTGCGCATGACCTTCCGCAGCGACGCCGAGACGGCGACGTGGGAGGCCGAGGAGCTTCAACTCAGCGGCGGCGCGCGAGTGCTCGATGACGAGGACGCCTCCGGCGACCGGATCGTCGAACTGGCGAGCGAAGACGCCGAGATCGCCTTCGAGACCACACTCGACGCGAGCCCCTACGTCATCACCGTCGCCGGACACGGACCGGCGGGCGATCAGGACGCATTCTTCCTCACGGTGGATGACCAGGAGCCGAAACGTTCCTACATTCAGGACCGCGGCGAAACTCAGATCAACTTCACGGTCGAGGAGGCGGGAGAGCACACGATCCGCATTACCCCGAGCGAGGTCGGGGTCCGGATCGACGCGGTGACTCTCAACGTCCACGGCGATCAGCGGCTGAAACTGTCGCAGACGGGGCAGTGGAAGGAGTTCGAGTGGCAGGTGCAGGCGCCCGCGCAGGGAACCAGGCTGCGCGTCGAACCTTTCAACTACTATGCGGGTGGTGAGGTCTGGTGGGACGATCTCTTCGTCGGCCGCACCCCCGATGGCCCGAACATGCTTACCAACGGGGACTTCGACGCGGCTGGAGACGACGGACCGCGCGGATGGAGCTACCATGACTACGGCACCGATTCATCGTCCGGATACGAGGACGGGCGTGTCGGCATCATCTGCCCCGACTCAAGCGACCGCGGAGCGTGGGGGCAGACGGTCGACATCGACGAACCCGGTACCTACTATGTCCGTGGGCGGTACACCACCAGCGGTGCGATGATGACCGCGAACGTGCGCGAATCATCGCTGTCGGGCATGGTCTCCAGTCATCCGTTTGAGGCGAGCATGGCCACGGCCGTATGTGGCCTCGTCCTTTACGAGCACTCCGACCTCGGCCGCGAGTGGTTTGAACTGATGCTCAACTACATCATCGGCGTCACCTCCGGGTACGGTCCTGAGGGCACGTGGAATGAGGGCGCAGGCTACGGCTCCTCCAAGAACAAGTGGCTGACCAACTCTTCCCTCTACTTCGACACCACGCTCGCCGGGGCGAATCTCGGCAATAACCCGTTCTACACGAACCTCGGCAGTTGGCTGCGGCGGATCATACCCGTCGGGATGGACCACCATGCCTGGGGCAACCAGCGCAACGCCTCGCGCGGCAACCACCTCGCGAGCTTCCGCAAGCTCGGCCATCTCACCGGCGACGGGCAGTTCATGTACAACTGGTACGCCTACGGCGGCGAGGACTTCAACAACTTCCGGCCGTGGATCGAATACGTCCTTCCCGCGTTCTACGACGAGCCTGAGGCTGTCCCGGAGCAGGAGACCGTTGAGGTCTTCGACATCGGCGGCTGGGCGATGGCGGCGAGTGGACCGCCCAGCGACCCCGCCACCTACGAGGAGGGCGCGGGCGTCATCCTTCAGTGCCGCCCGCGGGGAGGCTACGGGCACTCCTTCAACTCCGACGGCTCCGTGCAGCTTCACGCCTACGGCGAGATGCTCAACCACGGCGGTGGGACGTCCGCGAACCTCGACGCATACCCGTTCCACACGATGAGCCACAACGTGGTGATGATAGACGGTCTGGGCCAGGCGCAGCCGACCAGGGGCATGCGCCAACCGACCTACGGGCACATCACCGGGCACACGGAGGGCGAACTGGCCGACGGTGGCCGCTACGTCTACTTCGCGGCCGACCCGACCGACTGCTACCCTGATGAGCCCGGAAGCTTCAGCCGCTGGAGCTTCCCGCTGCGCGAGCCTTACACGGAGCGCGCTCTGCCCCACCTCGACAGCTACGTGCGCCACGTGCTCTTCGTGCGCGACAGCTACTTCGTCATCTTCGACGACCTGCGCACCTCGCAGCCTTCGACCTTCACGTGGCTGTGGCATATCCTGCCGGACCTTCCGCTGAGCTTCGACGAGGAGACGTTCGCGATCGACTACATGGCGGGCGAGGTCCCGGTGCGCCTGCAGCACATCTCACATCCGGGCATGCTCGAACTCGACAACCGTCAGGGTCTCGACGGGCGCGTCAATCCCTTCACCGATGAGGACTACCGCGATACCCTTCGGGGTGACATCATCGAGGCGCACAACCTGTGGATCAGCAACACCGAGCAGGCCGAGGACTTCACGTTCCTCGCGGTGGTCTACCCGCAACCGCCAGACGGCGAGATTCCGACCATCGAGCGCATCGACGACCACACGGTGCGCGTCGGCGATGACGTGATCTGCTTCGATCAGGGCTCAGCGGCCGCGGCGGAAGCCGACCTGCTGATCGATCCGGACGCGTTCGTCGAGCGATAGGGAAATCGGGGTCGGTCCGGCTCACTGCGCTGGACCGACCCCGTCACCGCCTATCCTCGCATGATGCGCTCGTAGATATCCACAGCGGCCTCGACCTGGGCGAGTTCGATCCACTCGTCGGCGGTGTGTGCCTGCGCGATGTCGCCGGGGCCGAGCACGACCAGCGGAACCTCGCGCTCCGCAAGGTCGCAGCCGTCCGTGCAGTACGCCACCCCGATCGGCTCATCATCCACGCCCGCGGCGCGCACGGCCTTCCGCGACGCGCGGACGACCTCCGAGTCGGCGCGTGTCTCGACGGCACAATCCTTCAGCGTGGGCACGATCTGATCATCCGGCCCCAGGATCCCGTCGAGTGCCGCCGCGATCTCGTCGTACGCACCATCAGGCGTCTCACCGGGTATCAGCCGCCGATCGACCATGATCGTGCAAAGCTCCGGGACGACGTTCACCGCGTTCCCGCCCTCGATCGTTCCGACGGAGAGCGTCGGCTTCCCGACCAGCGGATGCGCCTCCCGCTCGCGCAGCTCCTCGGCGAATTCCTCGAGTGCCTGGACCACGCGGGCCATCCGATAGATCGCGTTCTCACCGGCGTCGGGGTTGGAGCTATGCGCGCTGACACCGCGAGTGGTGACGCGCACTCGCAACGCGCCCTTGTGCGCCACGACCACTCGCAAGCCGGTCGGTTCGCCGATCACCGCCGATTCGACGGGGCCGCTGTCCTCAAGGAAGCGGGCGATCCCACCGTGCAGATACTCCTCATCGACCACGGCGGCCAGCACGACCGTCCGCGGGGGCGGATCGCCGCCGGCTACTCGCGCCAGCGCGACCATCATCGCGGCGAGTGACGACTTGGTATCACACGCACCGCGGCCGTACATGCGGCCATTCTCCACCAGAGGCTCAAAGGGAGGGATCGTCATGCCGTCAACCGACACGGTGTCCATGTGTGACTCAAAGACGACCGGCGGCTCCCCGCGACCGGGCACGCGGGCGATGACGTTCTCGCGACCGGGTTCGACGCGCTGCAGACGACACTCTATGCCACGTGTTACAAGCCAGTCGTGAACGAAGCGCGTCATTCGCGCCTCGCCCTCATGCGGTCCTTCCGGGGCACGGCCTGACGGATTCACACTGGGCAGGCGGACCATCGCGGCGAGCAGATCGGCAACTTCACTCATCGGCTTCCTCCTGGTGTGATGCTGAACAGCGATTTCGCCGAATCTCCAGCAGGTCCTGCGTACGCGACAAACGATCGCTTGAGTGATCACGCGGCCGTACACGCAAAAACCCGGCCTCGGGTGAGGCCGGGTGGATATCTGAGATGGTCGGGGCGGCCGGATTTGAACCGGCGACCTTACGGACCCGAACCGTACGCGCTACCAAACTGCGCTACGCCCCGAC
>JBKHFA010000209.1:0-6516 GCA_046540615.1 Armatimonadota bacterium
TTCGGCTCGTAGCCGAGTTCGCGGCGGGCCTTCTCGATGGTGAAGCACATGTGTTCGGCGAAGAAGCGGATGCCGCGCACGGAGAAGCGGTCGGTGCCCTCGTACTCCTCGATGAGGTCGTCCACCGGGACGTGACGGGCCTCGGGATCGACGCCCATCGCGTCCGCGAGAAGCTCCGCGTAGTAGTTGTGCGTGATGGCGTAGGGCGAACTGATGTTGTATTCGCCGGCTTTGTCGGGCCGGTCCACGGCCAGCACGAATGCGTCCGCGAGGTCGCGCACGTCGCCGGGCTGCAGCAGGCCCTCGCCCTCATTCGGGATGGTGATCGGGCCGCCGTCGAGGATGGCCTGAAAGAACTCGGGATCGCGGCCGCCGAGCAGGTCGATCGGGACATCGCCCGGGCCCATCACGTTCGTGGGTCGCAGGATCGTCAGCGGCAGGTCATACTCCTCGCAGAGGTCGCGAGCGACCTGGTCGGAGTCGGCCTTTGAGCCGAAGCCGCCCCACTCAGGTTCGGGGGGATCGACCGGCTCGGTCTCGTCGGCGGGGCAGCGCTGGAGTGGCATGAACACGCCGGTGGAGCCGCACTGGATGTAGTGGTCAACGAGCCCCCAGACGGAGTCGATGACCTGGGCGGCGCGCGCCCCGTCCATCGCGATCATGTGAATGCAGGCGTCGAACTTCTGCGCGACCCCACCCGTTCCCTCAAGGGCCCGAACGACGGTCTGCGGGTCGGTGATGTCGGCGGTGATGCAATCGACGTTATCAGGCAGCGCGCACTCGGTGCGGCCGCGGTTGAGCACCGTCACCTCGTCGCCGCGTTCGGACAGCCGCAGCACGATCTCGCGTCCGAGGTAACGCGTTCCGCCGATGATCAGTACTTTCATGGTTGGGCCTCCGCGATCGAACCTGCGCAAGTCTTCTTCCCGTGCATCCTATCCTTCGCGGCGAGCGGGACGTTTCCTTCCGGGAGGTGAGGGAACGTGACGTGCGAAGTACTGATCAGGCGACAGATAGGTCGCAGGGCATGAGAGCCGCAGGGCGCGTTCGGCTGGCTCGCAGGCGCAAAAGGAGGAGAACTGGATGAGCACGGACACGATCAGAGTCGGGATCATCGGCGCGGGGAGCAACACCCGCGCGAAGCACATCCCCGGTCTGCGTGAGATTGAGGGAGTGGAGATCATCTCGGTGCGCAACAGCACCGACGAGTCGTCGCGAAAGGCCGCCGGAGAGCTTGAGATTCCGCGCTGGCATGGGAACTGGCGCGAGCTGGTGGAGGCCGATGACATCGACGCGGTTGTGATCGGCACCTGGCCTTATATGCACTGCCGCTGCACGGTCGCGGCGCTGGAGGCGGGCAAGCACGTGATGTGTGAGGCGAGGATGGCCCGGAGCGCGGATGAAGCCCGACGGATGCTCGAGGCGGCGCAGATGCGACCACACCTCGTGGCGCAGGTGGTTCCGTCGCCCTTCACGCTGGAGGTGGACGCCACGATCCGGCGGATGATCGGCGAGGGCTTCCTCGGCGAACCGGTCGCGGTGGAGGTCGTGGACCGACGGGGCTTTGCTGACGACCGGCCGGACTATCACTGGCGCAATGACTTCGAACTGTCGGGCTTCAACACGATGAGCCTCGGAATCTGGTACGAGGCCATCATGCGCTGGCTGGGCGAGGCCACGAGCGTTCAGGCCGGCGGCCGGATCGTGAAGCCGATGCTGGAGCGCGAGGGGCAACCCTGCGTCACCCGCATCTTCGACGAACTGGACGTGATGGGGGAGATGGCGTGTGGCGCGAGGCTACGGATGCGTCTTTCGACCGTCACCGGGCCGCCGGAGCGCCATGTGACCATCGCGGGGACCGAAGGAGCACTCCGCTACGACGGGGAAACACTCGCGAGTTGCGCGCGCGGTGAGGACGAGTTCGCGCCGGTCGAGATCCCGGATGAAAAGCGAGGCGGCTGGCGCGTCGAGCAGGAGTTCATCGGCGCGGTCCGGGGCGAGGAAGAGATCAAGCTGACGCGGTTCGAGGACGGAGTGCGTTACATGGAGTTTGTCGAGGCGACGGTGCGGGCCGCGCAACAGAGAGAGCGCGTGGAGTTGCCGATGGTGCACTGCTGAAGAGAACGCGCGTGACCTGCAGGCCACGCGCACAGCCGGGAGGCGACGCGCATGTCACTGAGAGCCGGTCATGCCGATCTTGCGATCCACCGCTCGATGGAGGTGAAGCGCGAGGAATACCTCCAGCACATGACCTTCGAGGCGAACCACTCGCCGATGTTCACGGAGATATTCGGGCCGATGGTGGGCCTGAAGGATGAGTGGCGGGCACAGGGCGCCTCGGAGGCAGAGCTTGAGATGTCCGCGTTCCGCTACCGACGGCCGATGATGGCGAGCCTCCCGGTCAACACCGGCCTGATGGGCTGGGAGAAGGAGCGGGTGCTCGAGGAGAGCGATGACGCGATCACCGGGATCGATCGCTACGGTCGCCGGGTGAAGCTCTTCAAGAAGGCCGCGAGCATTCCGCTGCCGCTGGACTACCCCGTCCGGGAGATGGATGACTGGCTGGACTTCAAACATCACTACGAGTTCAGCGAGGAGCGCTTCTGGCCGGGCTGGGAGGAGACTGCGCGGGAGGCGGTGGATGAGGGGAAGGTCGTGCGCGTGTCAATCCCCGGTGGATTCGACGAGCCGCGCCAGCTTCTCGGGGAGGAGGGTGTCTGCGTGGCGTTTTACGAGCAGCCGGAACTTATCCACGACATCCTGCGGACGATCGGCGAGACCGCGCGGAAGGTGCTCGATCGCGTCTCGGCCACGGTGCAGATAGACCAGCTTAACGTTCACGAGGACATGGCCGGGAAGAGCGGGCCGCTCGCCGGGCCGAAGCAGGTGCGGGAGTTCATCGCGCCTTACTACCTGTCGGTCTGGGAGATGCTGCGAGATCGCGGCGCGCGGACATTTGATCAGGATTCGGACGGAAACATGAACGCGGTTGTGCAGGATTTCATCGATGCGGGCGTGAATGTCATGCATCCGCTGGAGCCTGCGGCCGGGATGGACGTGGTAGCTTTGCGCAGGAAATTCGGGGAAAAGCTTGCATTTGTTG
This sequence comes from Armatimonadota bacterium, assembly GCA_046540615.1. GTDB lineage: Bacteria > Armatimonadota > Zipacnadia > Zipacnadales > UBA5352 > UBA5352. The sequence goes on from JBKHFA010000209.1 coordinate 3,104, forward strand.
GGGGGCTGGACAAGCATTGCCTCCGGCGCGGCGAGCATGCGATCGTCGAGGAGCTTGAGTACAAGATCCCGCCGATGATGCGGACGGGTGGGTGCATGCTGGGCCTCGACCACAGGATCCCGAACGGGACGCCGCTGGAGACCTACCGCTTCTACGTGAAGAAGGCGTGGGAGATCATGCAACGGGAGGCGGGGGCGAAGGGCTGAACGGCAGGGCTTACAGGATGCACAGGATACGAAGGATAACGCCGACGACGGATGGTCGTGGGAGCCGTTGTCGTTGTGGCCCCGGCGCCTCGCCGGGGGGCAGGATGCGGCGGGGGCGAAGGGCTGAACGGCAGGGCTTACAGGATGCGCAGGATACGAAGGATAACGCCGACGACGGATGGTCGTGGGAGCCGTTGTCGTTGTGGCCCCGGCGCCTCGCCGGGGGGCAGGATGCGGCGGTGGCGAAGGGCTGAACGGCAGGGCAGGGCTTACAGGATGCACAGGATACGAAGGATAACGGCAACGACAGTCGCGCAGGAGACCGCGAGTCATGTACCGCACAGCCATCATCGCATTTGCAGCAGTTCTCGCGCTCATCGGGGCTGCAGTCGCACAGGACCGGGAGGTCGGATGGGCTGAGGAGTTCGAGGAGACGGAGGGGGGCGACCGCTGGTATCCGATCGCGTACATGCGGAACGCCGCCCGGGATTTCAGCTTCTCGGTCGAAGATGGCATCGGGCACTTTCATGTCGGTGATCCGGGCCGAGCGATGCGTTGGATGACGACCCCCTCAGGCGTGAATCTCGACACCTTCAACACGCTGGAGATTCGCTACCGGGCGATCAACCAGCAGGATGAGAGCGACGCGTACTTCCTTTACATGAACACGAATCCGACCTCGGCGAAGCCGTCGGAGCCCCCGGTGGCCCTCGGAGAGCTTCGGGCCGACGGCGAGTGGCATGTGCTGCGCAAAGAGATGCCGCGTGAGCGTGACGGTCGCTACTGGGCGACGAAGTTCGTGTTGTCGGTGAATGCCACTGACGGGCCGGCGGATGTCTGGGTGGATTACATCCGCCTGGAGGGCGAGCGGCCGCCTCTGCGAGAGGTGGGCTTCACCGCCCCGGAGGTCTCGGCGCGGCACGACTTCGACGATCTCGCAGGCTGGGAGCAGCTTGAGGGCGTCCCCTACCCCGGGATGGGCAGCATGAACGCGGAGGACGGGACCGCGGAGTTCGCGGTCGAAGGCATGCAGCGGAACGCAAGCTTCGCGTGGCGCTTCGATGAACCGGTGGAGGTCGGCGATGGCGTCAACACCGTCGTCTTCCGCTACCGCATCCGCGGGCAGCGGCTGGTGTACACGCGCAACCCGCGCACCATCCGGCACTTCATGACCGTTGGCGCGGGCGATGAGGAGCGCGGGATCTACCTGTGGAACTCGCTGATCAACGACGGCGCATGGCATGTCGCGGCGAACACGTTCCCCACCGATGCATTCCCGGAGGGGCTGGAGCATCTCCGGATCAACCTCGTCTCCGAGGAAAGCCCGCGCGCGTGGGCGGAGCTTGACTGGGTCTACGTCGGCTCGGGCCGGGAGCTTGCGACTCTGCGCGACCGCTTCGAGGTGACGCAGAATCCGCAGATTCCCGCCGGGTGCGACTTTCAGTACGTGGGCGTACCACCGACTGAGGGCGTGACGGTCAGCGGTCTGCTGAATCGCTACCACGGGATGTACATGGGGACGCCGGAGGGGCGCGTGGCGCTTGACGGCGTGCCTTTTGAGCTGAGTAAGGACGCGCATGTGCTCGGCGTGATGGATCGCGAGGAGTTGACGGTGCCGGTTGGCGGGACGATCCCCGCGGTCTACGCGCTCATCGCCACGCGCGCGGAGGGCCTCGACAGTTTCACGTACTGGGGCGGGCCGATCAAAGCGGTGTACGAGCCGGAGCGCTTCCGCATTCGGCTCGACTACGCGGATGGCGGGAGCTTCGAGTCGCTGCCCGCGAACATTGCCGGTGACAGCTACGTGATGCCTCCGGGACCGGGGCTGCTGGGCGTGGTGAACCCTCATCCCGAGCGCGAGGTGGCCAGCCTCTCGCTGGTGGATGGGACGCGAGCGGTCGGCTTCCACGTGCTGGGGATCACGCTTCAGCGCAGCGGTGAGCCGCTCTTTGAGATGCCGGAGGCCGGCCGTCCTCTGCCGCCGGAGCCGCGTGTCACTGACAGGGCGCCTGACGATCACAGGGAGATCGAAGTGGGGGACGAGCAGGAGACGCTCACCCTGCGCAGTGACTATCTGACGCTCGAACTCGACCTGACGGAGGGGATCCGGCCGTCGCTGATGTTCTGCGGGATACTCACACAGGATCTCTCCCCGGTGCGCGATCTCTTCACGCTGGAGACGGAGGATGGCTCGCTGACAAGCGGCGAGGTGAATGTGACCGGCGTGGAGCGGGTGTCGCCGACGCTGGCGACCGTGGACTGGGTGGCGGAGGAGCCGCTTCCCATCAGCGGGCGATTGACCGTGCAGTGGAACGGCGCCTCGGAGATCGGGATGACGGTGGCTGTCACAAACGAGGGCGACGAAGACCTTCGCGGCTCGCTGACGGTGACGCCGATGCCGGGCGTGGTGATCGACCCGACGCCGGAGAATGTGTGGACGTTCTACCCCGGATTCGGCACGATGATCAGCAACGAGCCGTTCTTCGAGGACGAGGTCAAGTCAGATCGCCTGCCGGTGGGCATGGTGACGGCCTGGTCGCCGGAGAAGGGTGGAGGCCTCTACCTCGCCGGGCGGGACAACGAGCCTCGGTACGATGCGCGCTACCTGCTGGAGAAGTATGCGGGACGGGTGACGGCGGCGACGCGCTACCTCTACCTCGACGTGGCTCCGGGCGAGACCGCGGCGCTGCCGGAGGTGGCGGTCGGGGCGTACCTCGGGGATCACAGGGACGCAGTGGCGGCGTACCGCGACTGGATGGCGACGTGGTACACCCCCACCGCGCCGCATCCGGAGTGGTTCCGCCGCATCAGTACACTCATCGGGATCACGCCGACGCTGGCGATGTTCCTCGACGAGGACGGCCGGATGGACCTCTCCCCGCATATCGAGGGCATGGCCGAGCACTTCGGACCGATCGACTACCAGCACGTCTACGGCTGGTTCGCATCGCCCGAGCACGGCGGCCAGGGAGATTACTCGCACTACGAGTATCTCGGCGGTGAAGAGGCGTGGCGGGGGGCGCTGCAGGGGCTGGAGGACGCGGGAGTGCGGACGGGCCTTTACCTCGACCCGATGCTGATGGATGAGAAGGCTGAGGCGGCGGAGGTCGCGAGCGACTGGAAGCTGGTCGGCGAGGACGGTGAGGTCCGCGGCTGGTCGGCGGGCAACTTCTACACCTGCGGCGCGGTGCCCGAGTGCCGCAAGTA
>JBKHFA010000210.1:0-6430 GCA_046540615.1 Armatimonadota bacterium
CCAGCCACGCGCGGTGCAGCACCCAGGTGAGCAACGCAGCCACGACGACGGCCGCGCCGAAGCGCTTGACGATGGAGCGCGGATCGCGACCACTTCTCTGCCGGAGGGATGCGTCACTCACAGAGCCTCACCTCGGGATTGAGCCGGAGGTCAGCGGGCGGCATCGTCTTCAGAGACCGAGCTGTCCCCACTGCGGGGGGTCGGATCAGAGGCCGAAAACTGCATCTCCCGGACCCGGGCGCGTGTGTCCTGGATGAGCTTGCGATTCGCGGCGATGAAGTCGGCGAGCATCCCCAGCGCGAACGCCTGACCGGCCAGCATCAGCAGCACCGCCGCCGCGATGACCGACTGCACGTGCCCCGCCCCCTCGCCGATCGCCATGAAGTAGAGGTAGCGCACGCCCAGTATCGCCGACAGCACGAAGAGCACTGAGGCCACCACGTTGAAGAAGGCCATCGGCTCGTAGAGACCGTAGATGCGCAGGATGGTATTGACCGAGCGCCGGATGTACTCGGGGATGCTCTTGAAAAGCCGCGACGGTCGCGTCTTCGGATTCGTGGCGATCGGCACTTCGGTCACCGCGAGGCCGGTGCGCCCGGCCTGAATCAGCGTCTCATGCGTGTAGGTGAAGCGCGAGACGACCGCAAGCTCGTAGGCGGCGTCGCGTGAGTAGGCCCGAAAGCCGCTGGTTGCGTCCGAGATGTCGGTGTCGGAAACTTTGCGGACAACCCAGCTTCCGAGGCGCTGAAGGCGCTTCTTCGTCCACGAGAATTCGTCGATCTCTTCGATCGGGCGCGCGCCGACCACCATGTCGGCCTCGTCGTTGATGATCGGCTGCACAAGATCCCGGATGCACTGCCCCTGGTACTGATTGTCCGCGTCGGTGTTGACGATGACGTCGGCGCCGAGGCGCAGCGCCTCGTCGATCCCGGCGCTCCACGCCGAGGCGAGTCCCCGATTCTGCGCGAAGTTGATGATGTGCTCGACACCGGCCTCGCGCGCCACCTCCACGGTTCGATCGGTCGAGCCGTCGTCGATGACCAGTATCTCGACCTCGTCGATCCCCTCGATCTCGCGGGGTATGTCGCCGACCGTCTCCGGCAACGTACCCTCTTCGTTCAGACAGGGGATCTGAACGATCAGCTTCATGAAAGAGCCTCCATCCGTGTCGGGTGCCGCATAAGCCTGCCGTCGCAACCTTCCCTGCCGATCACGCAACGCCTTCTGCTTGCGCCGGAGATTATAAGCTGCCGGTGCGAGCGCGTAAAGGTGTTCGGGCGAGCGGAGGCGAACTCTCCGGCAGGTCCGGTGACCATCATCGGCCTCTGCACATCGTCATCGTCGCTGTCACGGGAAGGACATCGCCATGAGCTACGCGCCCCCCGCATCACTCGTCGAGCAGATGGACGCCGGTCCCGTCATCGGCCCGATCAATCTCATGCCAAGCGCACTGATCGTCGAGCAACTGTGCGCCGCCGGCTTCGACTTCGTCTGGGTGGACATGGAGCACGGGCCGCAGACGGTCGAGGACCTCGCGGCCGCGGTGCCGCTGTGCATCGGCCGGGGTGTGACGCCGCTGGTGCGCGTGCCCGGCGTACTCGACTGGTCCACCAAGTGGGTGCTCGATCAGGGCGTTCGCGGCGTCGTGTTCCCCTTCGTGAACTCGGCCGAGGAGGCGCGCCGGGCCATCAGTGCCTGCAAATACCCGCCGCGGGGCCACCGCGGCTACTTCCCCGACATCGCCGCCACCCGCTGGGGCGCGGAGGTCGCCGACTACCCGGACCGGGCCGATGACGAGATCGCGGTGATCCTGCAGATCGAGACCGAGGCGGCGGTCGAGCAGATCGATGAGATCGCGGCTCTCGACGGCTGGGACGTGCTCTTCGTGGGGCCGATGGACCTGTCCGCGAGCTACGGGAAGCTCGGCCAGGCCGACGACCCGGAGGTCGCCGGCGCGATCGATCGCGTGCGCGAGGCCGCCGTGAGCGCAGGCCGACATGCAGGGATCCTCGCGGTCTCACCGGAGCAGGTGCGTCGGCGCGTTGATGAGGGCTTCCGCTTCATCGCGCTGAACCCCGACGTGGGCATCATCGGCCGGGCGATCAGCGACTACGCGGAGGGCGTGCGCACGGCGCTGGAGGCGTGACGGCACAGCGGATGCCGTGAGTCGTTCGTGGGACGGGCGTCTCGCCCGTTCGCCGTTCGGGCCACCCGGTCACCCCAGGAACTCGCGCACCTCGTCCATCGTGGGGATGCCTGCGCGGCCGCCGAGCCTGCGACACTTGAGCGCCGCGACGGCGCTCGCGAAGCGCAGATTCTCGCGCAGATCATACTGCAACGCGACGCCGTAGGCGAAGGCGCCGTGGAAGACGTCGCCCGCGCCGGTGGTGTCCACGACCGGATCAACCTCGATGGCAGGCTGGCGGATGGTCTCGCCGTCGGCGGTGAAGGCGATGCAGCCCTCTGCCCCGAGCGTGATGATCGCAACCTCAGGTCCGCGGCGGAGCATCTCGGCCCCGGCTTCCTCGACCGTGGGAGTCTCGGTGAGCACGAGTGCGTAGTCGCGCGGGATGATGGGATAGCTGGATGCGGCGAGCAGATCGGGGTTGTAAGGTTTCGGGCGTTCGAGGTCGAGAACGACCGGGACGCCGGCCTCCCGCGCCCAGCGGGCGGCTGCCACGGACGTCCACTCGTGATGGCTGTCGGTGAGCAGGCAGCGGCAGTTCAGCAGAGCGTCGCGGTCGATCTCGTCCTCGCTGAACTTCCCCTTGGTGCCGTGATCGTAGAAGATGGTGCGCTTGCCGGTGCGCTGATCGACGACGCAGAACGCGAAGTGCGAGCGGGCGCCGGGTACATCCATCAACCAGCGCGTCTCAACGCCGTCGGCCTCGAACGTCTCGCGGATGCGCCGCCCGAAGGTGTCATCACCGGTCCGCGCGAAGATCGCCACTCGTCCTCCGAGGCGGCCGACGGCGGCGGCAGCGGTGCCGGCGCGCCCACCGCCCTGCATCGAAAGTTCATCGATCGCGATTTTTTCGTCGAGATCAGGATATCCCGGCACCACCGCGAGGTAATCCCAGCAGGCGCCGCCGAGGGAACAAACGTCAAAACGCCGAGCATTTGAGTCTATCGCGAATCACCCTTCCTGTGGTATGCTCCAGCGAGACGATTCGCCGTGCGACGAGGTCAATCCTCGTAACGAGCGCGACGGACCGCAGCGAGACGCTTGAGAGCCGCTGTCGAGGAGGAAGGCATGAAAGAAGCAATACTTGCCGCGCTGAGCGGTCTGCACCCGCTCGCGAAGGTCGCAATCGTGTCAGCGCTGCCGATCTTTGAGGTGCGCGGTGGCATCCCGGTCGGCATGGCGCAGGGGCTGTCGCTGGCCGAGATTCTGCCGCTCGCCATCATCTGCAACGTCATCATCGTCCTCCCGGTGCTGCTGTGGTTCAACCCGATCGCGGACTGGATGATGGAGCGCGGGATACTCACCGGCATCGTCAGGCGCCTGCTCGCGAAGGCCCGGTCGAAGAAGCCGCTGGTGGACAAACACGGAATCTACGCGCTGACTCTCCTGGTGGCCGTGCCGCTTCCCGTCACCGGCGCGTGGACGGGGGCGATGGTGGCGTCGGTCTTTGAGATGGAGTTCAAGCGGGCGGTCCTGTGCATCACGCTGGGCGTGATCATCGCCAGCATCATCGTCTCGATCCTGTCCGTGGCCGGATTCTGGAGCTATCACGCCACGAGGGCCTGACACGCCGATCTTCAGCGCAGAATAAGCCGAAGGGGAGACGGTGTTGTCGCGAGGCGAACTCGTATGATATACTGACGCACAGTCATGACGGTGTGCGCGCGGGAGTGAGCGGATGTGGCAGACGAGCAAAAGGCCTCAGATGGCGGAGCACGAGCATTCGACATCGTCGGCGGCGTGATCGGCCTGCTCGTTTTCATCGCGGGCATCGCCATGATCATCCTTGTTTTCACCTGGGTCCGCGACGTGTTTGACACGGTTGACACGGAAGTGCAGCAGGTGCGTAGCGCCCGTGTTCAGGCTGAGGCAGCGGGCGCTGAAGCCGCCGCGGAGGCCGAGGCCGCCGGTGAGGCAGAGAGCGAGGATGTGGTGATCGCGACGCCGAACGAAGGTCCCACGATCGCCGACGTCGGGATCACGATCGGGCTGAAGATGCTCGGGTTGCTGGTGCTTGGGTGGCTGGGCGCGCTGGTGGCGTCGAAGGGCGCGCAACTGGCCGGCGCGCACAGAGGAAAACGCGACGTGTAAGCGGGGATGGATGACGAGCAGCGGGCAGGTGCAGTACGGTGGCTGAGGGCAGCGACGATCTTCAGAGGCTCGAAGCGAAGGTTCATGGCCGCGTGCAGGGCGTGGGCTTCCGGTATTTCACGCAGAGCGAGGCGCAGAAGCTGGGACTGAGCGGATGGGTGCGGAATCTCCGCTCCGGTGAGGTCGAACTGGCCGCGGAGGGGAGCAGGGATGATCTCCGGTCGCTCCTCGAGGCCATCCGCAAGGGCCCGTCGATGGCGTGGGTCGAGCGTGTTGACGAGAAGTGGAAGGAACCGAAGGGCGAGAAGGGCTCGTTCGAGGTGGCTTTCACCCAATGACGGAGGCTCCCGATCGCAGGGGGGAACTCGGCATGGATGCGGACGCGGTGAACGTGCTTGTCGTTGACGACGAACCTTACATACGCGAAGTCTGCGGACACGCGCTCGAGCGGGCGGGACACGCGGTGGCGCTGGCTGAGGACGGAGAGGGCGCCCGCCGCGAACTGGGCAGATGGAGCTTTGACGCAGCGATCCTCGACATCAACCTGCCGGACACCGATGGCCTGACGCTCCTGCAGGAGGTCAAGCAACACAACCCGGATGCCGTCGTGGTGCTGATCACGGGCTTCGCCACGCTCGAGACCGCGATGGAGGCGGTCAGGCTGGGGGCGTACGAGTACGTCCGCAAGCCCTTCGGCGCGGTCGATCTCGTGCATGTCATCGAACGCGGCCTCGAGAGCCAGCGGCTCAAGGGGCGCAACGATGAGTTGCTCGAGCAATTGCAGGCCGCCAACGAGGACCTCATCGCTCAGCAGGAGCAGATGGCTGAGCAGGCTCGGGTCGTCAGCGACGACCTCACGGCCTTCGTGGAGCTTGGAAAGCGGCTCAGTGAGACCACAGATCTGCCCGCCACGCTTCGATCGCTCATGCGCGCCGGCCTGCAGGTCACGCACGCGCGAGCCGCGGCGGTCTACCGCGTGGAACACAATCCACCGCGCCTGCGCGGATTGATGGCCACGGGGCTTGCCGAGGGAGACGTGATCGACGCCACGGTGGACCCGCGGACGGGGCTGCTCGGGTCGGTCAATGCAAGCGGCGTGGCGCGGATAGAAAACGATGTACTCGACCCCGCGATCGCCGATGACGAGCACCTGAGCTTTCTCGGAGTACACTCGGTGCTCGCCAGTCCGCTGGCGTGGGATGAGACAGTGCAGGGCGTACTGGCATTCTTCGACCACGACGGTGAGGGCTTTTCGAGCGAGAGCCTCAACCTCGTGCGCGTGCTTTCCGCCCAGGCCGCGCGGATCGTCGCGGCCATGCGGGATCAGGAGGCGGAGACCGAACATTCAGGAGACGAAGACGGCTTCGTCGACCTGGCCGATCTGCTGTGACAGCCATCTGGAGATGGTGATTCGGAGGCATTGATGTCGCACGAAAACGTCTGCTCGGAAGCGTGGTGGCGGGAATTCTTTGAGAGCGAGGACAGTATCCCGCTCTCATTCTTTCCCGGTGATGAGGAGACCGTCGAGCAGATCGAGGGAATCATCTCGCTCCTCGAACTGCGGCCGGGCGAGACGGTCGCCGACATCTGCTGCGGCATGGGGCGCCACGCCATCCCTCTCGCCGAGCGAGGCATGGACGTGATCGGCCTCGATGTGTCCGACATGATGCTGCGGATCGCCGATGAGCTTGCCGGTGATAATGCCCGGCCGGCGCTGGTCCGCGGCGATGCGGCGCGACTGCCGCTGGGCGACGAGGCCTTCGACGTGATACTGAACCTTTTCAACAGCTTCGGCTACTTCCTCGATGAGGGGCAGAACATGTCGGTCCTCGAGGAGGCCGTCCGGTGCCTCAAACCCGGCGGTCGGTTCCTCATGGAGACGCGCAATCGCAGCTATCAGATCCTTTACGCGCCCTACTACCAGGAAGTGAGCCGCGCCGACGGCCGCACTGCCGTCATCCGCTGCCGCTACGATGAAGCCGAGCATCGGATGACGAGCGTGTGGAGCGACCCGGACGATCCGGACGAGATCCTTTACGAAGCCGCGATCAGACTCTACGGCCTTGATGAGCTGCGGGAGATGTTCGACGACGTCGGGCTCGCGATCGATGGCGTCTTCAGCGAGTACGACGGCCGCGAATTCGAGGGCTGGGA
>JBKHFA010000211.1:0-6404 GCA_046540615.1 Armatimonadota bacterium
GAGCACTCCGGCCTCGAAAGCCGCATGGCGATCGCCTGGGGCGGCGAGCGCGCGATCGTGGACATCGAGGCCGAGGCGCTTGATCTGCCGGAGGGCGCCGAGATCGTCCTCGACCAGCGCTGCGGCGACGGATGGTATATGTCGAGCGCTGAAAACGTCGCGCTCAACCTCGGCGAACACGCGATCGATGCCGCGTACGTCTGGGCGCGTGTCCGCGATCCGCTGCAGGCCGGTGGCGGCTGGTCGGTCACGCGCAGCGGCGCCACCAGCGTCGGCGCAAAACCCGTCGACGAGTGGAGGTGGCTGCGCGCGGACGCCCCCCTGTCCGGAGACGGGCCGCTGACGCTCGCGCTCGACACCGCCGTTGAGATCGATCAGATCATCGTCACCGACGACGCCGACCTCGCGCCGGTGGGCGTACTCGGGACAGTAAACACTACGCCCGGCGCGCCGGGCGCGCCGGTCGTCGAAGAGACCAGCGCCATCGATGTGACGCTCTCCTGGCAGCCGGCGGAGGGCGCGGAGTACTACCGTGTCTACGCCGGCGGCGGGGACGAGATCGAGCGCGGGAACGCGACGCTCATTGCCACGCCGAGTGAGCCGAGCTTCGTGGACGCCGGCCTGACACCCGCCACGACATACCGCTACCTGGTGACCGCGATGGACGCCTGGGGCAACGAATCGGAGCCCACTGGCCTCGTCGAGGCGCGAACCGCAGACGCCGACTGGACGACCCGGCGGTTCGGTGGCGAGGACGCTGAGCTTGAGGCGCCGATGGTGTACGCGGCTGACGACACCGCGGAGAGCGGCGGCTACGTCCATGTGCCTGATGAGCACTCCGATGAGACCTACGTCTTCGAGGGCTCAGCAACCTTCACATTCGAGGCGCCGACCGACGGGGTGTACACCTTCTGGGGGCGGACGATGGGCCTCGACGGCAAGAGCGACTCGTTCTTCGTGAAGCTCAACGATCGTGATGAGCAGGAGTGGCACGTCGGCCACGGGCGCGACGGGCTTGAGTGGCGCTGGGTCCCGCTTTCCAGCCTCGCGCCCACCCGGCTTGCGGCAGGCGAGCACACACTGCGCATCCACAGCCGCGAGGACGGGACGCGCCTCGACACGATCATCGTCACCAACGACCCGTTCTTCACGCCCGAGTAAGTCCGGTCACACCGGAGACCGCCCGATCAAGGCCCGCGCCATCATCGACCGTGGCGAGGGCCATCTCACCATGGGAAGCGCGGCGCGGGGATGCGCCAGACCGCCGAGATGGTCGCCCAGATCACCCCCTGCGAGAACTCACCCAGGATCAGCCCGAAGAAGAGCGGACGCAGCCGCTGGTAGAGCCGCATTCCCCCGTAGCGCACAATCGTGCTCTTCACAAGCCATGCCAGCAGCATCGGGAACCAGAACACGATCATACTCCATGAGCCCGAAAGCGCCACCCCCAGCGGCGAGAGCGGCCACCAGACGTAGCGCATCCGCAGCACGCTCATCGCCAGCGTCACGAGCACCCCCGAGGCGAAGAAGATCGGCAGCCGAAAATCGTAGTCATCCCCGGTCTGCAGCACCGGCTGGAAGTAGCGGAAGCCGAGGATCGGGTTGCTCCGGTAGACGTAGCTGTACATCCCGATCGCGCCGTGCTCGTAGGGGGTCACGATGTGCAGCCAGACACCGAAAGTGAGCACCACGAGCAGCGCGAGCGCGAGCGCGACGAAGAGGTGGCGGCGGTCAAGCTGCGTGGCGTCCGACATCTTCAGCGCGTCAAGGAAGGTCGAGAGCAGGTTCCCCCGCAGATCGCGTGTGAAGACCGCGTCGGCCAGCGAGAGCGCGGTGAGCGTCTGCGGGGTGAGCGCCCGCATCGGAGAGACGAGCCGCACGAGATCGACCGGCCGGAAGCTGGTCTCCGTCATCGGCAGCCCCGCCTCGGCCACCGCGCGCGCCATCACCACGCAGACCACCAGCAGGAAGATGAGCGTCTCGAGCACCGCCATCCACCACGACATCCCGAGCAGCGTGAACCACCAGGTCGCCACCACCACCGCCGTTCCGAGGCCGATCAGGGCCAGTCGCGGCGGGAGCGCCGAGCGGGCAGCCTCCGCGTCATGCTCCGCGGTGGTCTCGCGGTGGGTCAGGGCGGCCCGCCAGACCCGCCGCAGGTGCGGGATCGCCGCCCGCGCCATCGATCCGACCAGCACGAGATAGGCCCCGGCGACCTGGTAGCCGTTCCAGATGGTCGTCGGGAACAACGGCATCGCCTCGCGCGACGCCCCGAAAGCGGAAAACGCGATGTTTTGAAGCCGGTGAAGCACAAAGAACGCCCAGAGCGAGAAGAGGACCTGACTCGGGAGAAAGTACCCGAAGCCGATGCCGCCCATCGAGAAGCTTGCGGTCGTGTTCCCAAGGTCGCGCCAGGGACGGCCGAGGCCGTTGAACACGAGCTGGTTGAGGTTGTGCCGGACCGGAATCTCAGGGATCGACGGTCGCATCTCGTGGATGCCGTTGGTGATGAAGATCAGCGTCGGGATGGCGAAGCCGATCCACATGATCGGGTCGGCGAAGATGGAGTTGCGCCAGCGAAAATGCTCGGAAAGCTCGATCGGCAGGACGGTCAGCGGAAAAGCGAGGCGCTCATTGTCCACCCACTGCCTGCGGAGGATCGACGCGAGACAAAAGTACGCGACGAACATCGCGATGACCACCGGGAGCCACGCGGCAAGGGCCCTCAGCCACGGCCCCCACGGGACGGAGCCGGCGCGTAAGCCCTCGTAGAAGGAGCGCGCGATCCACTGGGAGGGGTCGCCCTCGACGTCGAAGGGCACCGCCCACTGCGGAATGTGCTCGATGAAGAGCGACTGCCAGTGATTCGCCTCGGTCGCGTAGTAGTTGACGCCGATCAGCGCGGGGATCCAGCGCTCGAGCAGCCCGCGGCTCATCGTCAACGCGGCGGTGAGCGTCATCGCATAGATGATGACGATCTCGTGAGGCTTGAGGGCAAAACGAGGAACGAGCGAGCCGATCAGCAGGTTCGCCAGGACGACGGCGAGCAGCAGGCCGATCGCAACCGGGGTAAACTGCAGAATCCCGATCTGCATGGAGCCGACCGTCATCTCGGCCCACGAGATCATCCAGCACGCGACCGCCGCACCGATCACGCCTATGACGACGGCGCGAGTGGTCAACGGGCGTCGCGAAACGCCATCCGATCCCTTCGCGAGGTCAGGCATGTGACGCTTGTTCGGCCGGGGCGCCGCGGATTCCTCCGTGGCGGTGCTACCAGACTGATTTCGCGGCCATCTGCTCGGCGGTCAGGCGGTCCGTCGCCTCCCCAATGCTCGCCGCGTAGACGCTCTCAGGCTGCGCGAGCACCACCGGGGTGCCTGTGCGCTGCGCGGCCGCGCAGGCCTCGGCCGCGGGCGGGATGACCGCGTGGATCTGAATGTTGAGCCGCTCCTGGATTTCCTCGAGGCTCGGGCCGACCGGAACCGCCGCGCGATTGACCATCAGCGCGCCCATCAGTTGACCGGTCACGCCCGCGGTGCGCAGCGAATCGAGCGTCACTTCCGCCGCGCGGATGGCCGCCGGCTCCGGCTCAAGTACGAGAAACACGCGCCACGCCCGCCGCATCGCCTCGCGCGCGGCCTCGCAGGGGCAGGCGGGGATGTCCAGCACCATGTAGTCGCTGAGTTTGGAGGTCGCGTCAACGATCGCCGACGCCTGCTCTGGAGTGATCTCGACCTCCTGCCGCGCCTCCTGCGGGCCGAAGAGCGCGCGGAGGCCGAAAGGCGTGCGCATCAGCCGCGAGTCAATCGCCTCGGATGTGATCTGATCGGCGCCGTATGCCACGAGATGGCTGATGTTCTCGACTGGAGACCGCGAGATCAGCGAGGAGAATGTGCCGTGCCTGCCGCGCATCTCAACCGCGATCGTGGACTTGCCCCGCACTGCGAGCGTCGTGGCGACGTTGATGGCGGTCGTGGTGACCCCGACCCCGCCCTTCGCGCCGATGAATGCGATCGCGCCGCTCTCACCGCCCCGCTTCATCTGGTTGATCTCACGCTGCCTGACGTTATGCCGCTCCACGGCGTACCTGATCGCGCGCAGCAGCGCCCCGCCGGAGATCTGCTTCTTTACGAGGTAATCCTGGGCGCCCTCCTGCACGGCACTGATCGCGACATCCTCATCGTCGAGGCCGCTGAGAACAACGATCGGCACATCCGGATGCTCCCGGTGCGTCTTGAGGAATGTGTCAAGCCCCCGACTCTCCGGGAGACCCAGATCGAGCAGCACCGCATCGAAGGGTTCGGCGGCCAGTCTCTCAAATGCGGTCGTAAGGTCCGCCACATGAGCGAGGTGCATGTGCGTCCCGCCGGCGTCCTGGATCATCTCGCGCAGCAGGCGCGCGTCACCCACGTTGTCCTCAACAAGAAGAATGTCCAGCGATCGTTCGTCCATGGTACTGACCTTTCGAGTTGTCTCTGCAATCACGGAATCTGGCCCGCGGCGCGCGGCTCACCGTGCGCCGGCAGGCTGACGTAGAAGGTTGAGCCCTCACCGGGCGTCGACTCGACGCGGATGCTCCCCCCGTGGCGTTCGACGATCTTCTTGCAGATCGCCAGGCCGATGCCCGTGCCGGGGTAGGCCTCCGGCCTGTGCAGCCGCTGGAAGATCGCGAAGATGCGTTCCCGCTGCTCCTCCGGGATGCCGATGCCTTTGTCTTCGACAGCGATGACCCACGAGCCGTTGCGCGACTCCGCGGTGATGCGTACCTCAGGCGGCTCATCTCCGCTGAACTTGATCGCATTGCCGATGAGATTCTGAAAAAGCTGCACCATCTGACCGCGATCGGCCGTCAGTTCCGGCAGGTCCTCGAAGCGCACATCGGCGTTCGTCTCATCGATCGACGCAGCGAGGTTCGCCAGGACCTCCTCGAGCACCTCGTCAAGGTCAATACGCTCGAAATCCCCACCGCGGCTGCCCACCCGGGAGTAACGCAGCAGGTCGTCGATCATCCCCTGCATCCTCCTGGTGCCATCGACGGCGAAATCGATGAACTCCCGCGCATTCTCGTCAAGCTGCTCGGAGTAGCGCCTCTCGAGCAACTGAACGTAGCTCTGCACCATCCGCAGCGGCTCCTGGAGGTCGTGGGACACGACGTAGGCGAACATCTCCAGTTCCTGATTCGACCGCGCAAGCTCCTGCAGCGTCTCCCGCAGGTCCTTCTCCGCCAGTGTCCGCTCGGTGATGTCCTGAAAGACGACCACCGCACCGACCTTCGCACCACCCTCGCGCAGCGGCGTCGCGGTGTACTCGACCGGGAAACTCTCTCCGTCCTTACGCCAGAAGACCTCGTCGCTGACATGATAGACATCGTCGTCATCGAAGGCGGCGTAGATGAAAGACTGACTCTCGGGGTGCGGCGTGCCGTCGGCGCGGCTGTGCTGCAGAAGCGGATGCGCCTTTTGCCCCACCAGTTCATCACTTTCGTAGCCAAGCATCACCGCGGCGGCGGGGTTGGCGAAGGTTATGCGCCGGTTCTCATCGATCCCGAAGATCCCCTCGCCCGCCCACTTGAGAATAAGCTGGCTCAAACGTCGCAGCCGCTCAAGTTCCTCGCGCGCCACTTCGTCGGCGCTGACCGCCCGGAAGACGACCACCGTCCCCCGGCGGTCGCCGTTCTCCACGATCGGGCGCGCCGAGTAATGCACCGGAAGCGGACTGCCATCAGCCCGCCAGAACACCTCGTCCGTCACGCGAGCCTCATCGCCGAGTGTCTCCGGGTGCAGGATCGGGCAGTCATCTGCAGGGTACGCGCGCCCATCGCCCCGCGAGTGATGGATCGTCGCATGCACGTTGCGCCCTGACAGTTCCTCCGTCCCGTAGCCAAGCAGTGACGCAGCGGTCTCGTTCACGAAGGTGAAATGACCATCCGTGTCCACCCCGAAGATACCCTCGTGCGCCGATTCAAGAATCAGATCGATGCGGTCTGCGACCGTGCGCATGTCGCGCTCAGCCCGCCGCTCACGGGCGGCGGTAGCGCCCATGATCCAGCCGAACACGACCAGACAAAGCAGCACGAGGCCGCGCAGGTAGAGCTTGTGTGCCGGAGCCTCTGTGAGAAGGGCGCCGATGAGGCTGGTGTCTGCGGTGTAACGCATGTAGAAGGCGGCGTCCAAAGCCCAGATGCAGAGGCCCAGGAAAACTGAGTAGAAAAGAAGCTTCACTTCAGTTTTCAACTGACTGCCTCCAGCGAAACAACGTACGTGGTGGAGCGAAGCAGAGGTGAGCTTCGTTCAGGGTAGTAATGAAATGATAACACTTCACATGGACGTGGTCAACTCGTGATCGCCGTGGGTGCGACCGGATTTTGTAGGTAGATGCGAACGACGGCCTCCCCCGCCCGA
>JBKHFA010000212.1:0-6380 GCA_046540615.1 Armatimonadota bacterium
AACCCCCTGCTGACTTCTCAGAGGCCGCGACGATTCGCGCGCCGCCAGTCTAAAGGTCGCTCAGCGGCTTCACGCGCTCGGAGTGGACCATCCGCGCGTAGTCATCACGCTTATCCTTCGGAATCGGCCGCTCGGATATGTCCAGCACCTCGTACTCGGCAATCTGCATCCCGATCTGCACGCGGATACGATCGCCCGGGGAGACGTCGGTGCTGGGTTTGGCCGTCCTGCCGTCCACCTCTACGTTGCCCTCATCAGATAGGCGTTTTGCGAGGGTGCGACGCTTGACGATGCCGACGTTCTTCAGGTACTTATCCAGTCGCATGTCCTGGCACAGTCCCTGCGTGGCCGCCTCCTCACCGCCATCTCAGTAATTCGACGTCCGCGCCGGGGGACCTCCTGCCTTACGCCTCCTCCGCCTTCGCCCTCTCCCACAACTGGTCCATCTCTTCAATATTCATCTCTCGTAGCTGCTCGCTCGTCCCCGCCTGCTCCTCCACTGAGCGGAATCTGCGCGAGAAGCGGTCGTTCGCCCGGCGCAACGCTCCCTCAGGCTCCACGTCGAGGAATCGCGCGAGGTTCACCACCGCGAAGAGCAGATCGCCGATCTCGTCCTCAACCGCCGTGGCGCCTGCGTCCTCGCCTGCCGCCTCGTCCACCTCGGCAAGCTCCTCCTCGACTTTCGCCCGCGGGCCGGTGATGTCGTCCCAGTCGAAGCCGGCGCGAGCGGCGCGCTTTTGCAGCTTATGCGCCCGCTGCAGGGCCGGCAGCGCGGCGGGGATGCCGTCAAGCGCCGACTCCCGGTCCTGGTAGCCCTCTTCTTCGCGCTTGAGCTTCTCCCACCGGTCGATCACATCATCGGGGGTGTCGGCGATTGAGTCGGAGAAGACGTGCGGGTGTCGCCGCTTCAGCTTCGTGACGATCTTCCCGCAGACGTCGCCGATGTCGAAATCCCCGCGTTCGGAGGCCAGTTGGGCATGGAAGACCACCTGCAGCAGCACGTCGCCGAGTTCGTCCGCGAGGCGCGCCCAGTCCTCCTCATCGATGGCCTCGAGCGCCTCGTAGGACTCCTCCAGCAGGTAGGGGCGCAGGGAGCTATGCGTCTGCTCCCTGTCCCATGGACAGCCATCGGGTGATCTCAGGCGCTCCATCACCCGGACCAGTTCATTGAAATGTTCCATCCATGCTCCCCGAGGCGCCTGTCCGCCCCGCTTCTCCATCCTGCTTACTCCGTGATCGGCGGCGCATCGGGCACGGCCTCATCCGGGACCGGCTGCGGAGCGGCGTGATCGTGCCCCTCATGCCCCTCGGCGGGCGGCATCTGCCCACCCGGCGGTGTCTGTTGTGTGTCACCGGCGCCAAACTCCGGGATCTCATCGGGTGTCGCGGTGTAGTGCTCGCTGAGACCCTGGAAACGCGGATCAATGATGTTGATATTCACATCTTCGACCTGCTCCTGGAGGATTTCCTCGAGGGAGTTCGCGTTCGCTCTCTTGTACCCCTCTTCGATCTCCTCGCGGTCCTCCTCGAACGACGCCTCGCGGGCCTGCGTGCGGTCGCGGATCCTCAATATGACCCAGCTTCCGCCGGCCTCGATCGGATCGCTCACCTCGCCCACGGGCAGGTTCTCGGCGACTTCCCTGATCTCAGGCTGACTGATCTGCTCGATCGGCACCGGAGGGCGCTCCCCGCCGGCCTCGCGAGAGCCTGCGAGGGAGTAGCGACTCGCGAGGTCCGCAAAGCTCGCGTCTCCGCCCTCGAGTTCCGCAAGAACCTCCTGCGCTTCACTCTCGCTCGTGACGACGATCTCGCTCATCGACACCATCGCCGGCTCGCCGAAGCTTTCGCGGTTCTCCTCGTAGAATTCCCTCAGTTCCTCCTCGGTGGGATCGACGCCGTGAAGCGCGAGTTCGCGCGCCAGCACCATGATCCGCACCTCTTCGAGCCACTCTTCCTCCGACATGTTATTCCGGGCGAGTTCCTGCTGGAAGGCCTCCTCGGTGGGATACTGCGCCTTCATCTCTTCGATCGCCTCGGCCATCTTCTCCTCGGTGACCTCGATGCCCCGCTCCTCGGCCGCGCGCTGAAGCAGTTCCCGATCGATCATGCTCTGAAGCACCTGTTCGCCGAAGGCCTGGACGAGACGCTCGTCGACTTCCTGCTCGGTTATCTTGACACCGCCAACGGTTGCCACTGGTGAGTTTCCACAGCCCGAGATCGTCAGGACCACGGCAACGGCGATGGCGGGGAGGATTGCGAAATATCGAAATGTCAACAGCATGCGCCCCTTTCAAGTTTCTTGCGGGAAGGGAGAGCGGTGATGCATTGCGCGAATTATACCACATCACACCCGCGGAGACAAAGTGCGCCCGCCTCCGGTGGTGGTGTGTGGCGCTTCCGTCCTTCCTCTCGTAATCTGCAGCGCTTTTTACCCCCCGGAGGGTTCCCAGTCGTCATACCAGAAGCTGACGACGTGCGGATAGACGGCCGCCGCAATCTCCGTCAGACGCCGGCGGGCCTCGTCCTCGTCGCCGAGGAGATTCGTGCTGAGCATCAGCGAGAGGCCTCCTGCGCCCCGCGGCCCCGTCTGCACCGCCCACGCATGTTCGGCGTAGTCGATCGACGTGCCGCCCTTATGCGCGAAGATGAACAGGACCAGTTGCGCGCGACCGGCGTACTCGGCTCGCATCAGTCGGCCGAGCACCGGCTTGCCATGCGGCAGGTCCTGCTCGATTGGCACGATCGCGTCGCGCTCCCAGACCACCTGCCAGCCTGCGGACGGGTAGCACTGCGCCGGCGAGTGCACGGTGCGCCAGCTTCCTCCGTAGATGACGCTCACTGAAACGGCGTCGGGAGGCTCGCCGTAGGCGACGGTCCTCATCGCGTCGGCCTCGAGGTAGGCCTGCACACCCTCGTCATCAGGCAGCACCTGCCCCTCCATCCCCTCGATCTGCATGGGGATGGCCGACAGGTCGATCTGATAGTCCGCCCCCTGTGGGCGGGCTTCGCGCACCATCGGAGCCGCGGTGATGCCCGCCGCGAGGATGGCGGCCGCGATCAGATGTCGGCTCGCATTTGGTCGCATTTGAGCAGCCTCGCCACAAGGAAGAGCCCGATCAGCCCGACAACGAAGACCATCAGGCCCGAGAGCGTGTGAAAAAAGCCCTCGGCGGCCTCCGGGCCGAATGCCCGTCCGAGAATAAGAGTGAATGTGATCCGAGTCGCGTTGGCCGCCAGCGCCACCGGCGCCCCGGAGACAAACAGGAGCACGCGCTTCCAGATCGGTCCGCGCACAAGGTAGGCGAAGAGCGCGGCGAGCGCGCTCATCGCGATGGTCGATTTCAGCCCGCTGCAGGCCTGAGCGACCTCGAATGTGTAGCCCGGGATGTCGATCGTCGTTCCCTGCAGCTCAACCGGCATCCCAACCAGCGACACGGTCGTCGCGGCCACCGCCGCCCCCCACGTCTGCAGCGGGTTGGAAAACTGCGTCACCAGCAGCCGACCGGTGGGCACCATGAATGCCAGGAATGCAATCGGAAAGATGACCACCTTCGCGCGGCCCCATCCCCACAGAAGGACGATCAGCCCGCCGATGACCATGATCATCGCGAAGCCCTGGATGAAGTTCACGTCGAGGTAGAGCGCGGACAGAAAGATTGCCAACCCGCCGATCAGAAGTGGCAGACCCCACAGGTTGCGTCCTCCCTCGGCCTCTACAAACTCCCGGCGGCGGCTGTAGACAAGGTAGCCGGAGATCAGCGGGATGAGCGGGCCGTGCCCGTAGTACTCGCTCTGCATCCACACATCCCACATCCATCGCAGATACGAGCGGAAGCAGACAATCAGCAGCACGACCACCACCGCGGTCAGCGGGGTGAAGAGCCTCTGCCGGTCTTCCTCTCGCCCTCCTTCATCGGGGGCGGGCCGACTGCGGGCCGCGCTCATCGATCGCTCCTACTTGCGCCTCTTCCGGCGGACACGCCGGGAGCTGCTCCGCTTCTGCCTGCTGAGAATGCCAGTTCTTACCACGTACACGGCCATCCCCGCCGCCGCGCCGACGGCCATGATGCCGACGACGAGAACCACCGTCGCTCCGTAGTTGACAACCGCGGCCCACGCCTGCTCCATCAGCTTTGCAATGCCGCTGAGGGCCAGTCGCACCTGCTCACCGATGCCGCGCGGCGCCGCCTGCCCCTCCAGCGCCAGCGACGCGAAGCCGCGCAGCATCAGGTGGAGCACCAGCGCCGTGACGACCGCCGCCACCGCGCCCGCCAGTGCGTAGCGGACGGCGTCACGTGTTCGCCGCGAGCGGCTCTTTGACTTCCGGGCTACCCTGGCGCTCTGCGACCAGTCCGCGCCGCAGTTCGAGCATTCCGCCTCGGTGACCGGCAACTGCCAGCCGCAGAAGCAGGTCCGGTACATCCCGCGCCGGCAGACGGGACACGATCTGCCCCCCTCGGGGACCTTCGACCCGCATGTCGGGCAGCGGAGATGCTCGGCGCTGTCGTCGCCGTGCCGCCCCTCGCCCGCTCGCTCATCGGAGACCGTCTCGCTGTCCGGATCGGCGCCGGTCGTCGAATCTTCGTCATTGCGCCTGTGCGTCATCGGTAGCTCCCCCCGCGCCGGTCCGGCGCATCAACACCCATCTGCCGTCTCCAAGTCGGGCGACGATCTCAAAGCCCAGTAACTCGACATCGCCCTGCTGCGCGCGGACCCACGTGTTCGCCCACATCTGCAGGTTCTCACTCCCGGCCAGACGAGCCACCGTCGGGCTGAGCAGAAGCCAGTTGAACTGCCCGACGCGCTCCTCCATGCGGTGGAAATCCTCCTCCGTCTGCGGAAGCCACACGGCGTCGCGCTCGGCCATCCACGCCACCGTCCACGGCACATCCGTCAGCAGCGGGCCTTCAACCGTCTGCTGCAACTGGTCCATCGCCTGCTCAAGCGGCGTCTCGGTCGTCTCGTAGAACGGCCGGTCGGGGGTCACCGCGGTGACGAGCGGGTGCAGGTGCAGCACCAGCAGCAGACCGACCGCCACAGCAAGCCAGCGGACGCGCGGCCGCTGCTCCAGTGACTGCGTGCGGGCGTCGAGCAGCCGCCAGAAGAACGCGACCGCGAATATCACCACCACCCCGCCGATCGGCGCCACAAGCCGCGGACTGGCGATGAAAAACGACAGCACAAGGGGTATCACCACCAGCAGGCCGTAGGCGAGGTAGCGGAGTCGCTCGACCCGGTCATCGCCAAGCCGCACCAGTATCCCGACCACAAAGAACGGTGTCACGAACAGCCCCCCGAGATCGTGAAACGAGCGGTAGAACGTGCTCGCGCCGCTTCGGAGTTTCTCGAACGCCGCGCGCGGATTGGAGAATGCGAATGAAAGATAGCCCTGCGTGTCATCTCTGAATTCACGGTAGATCGAGTTTGCCGGATGCGCTCGTGTCTGCCCTATCATCTCATGCCAGCGCAGCGTGAAGAACGGATCGTCGGTGAGCGCGTAGTTGCGGTAGAGCCACGGAGAGGCCGTCAGCGCCACCATGGCCACGAAGATGGCCACGCGCGCAAACCGCCGCTCCGGTTTCATGATGATCAGATAGCCCGCGGCCGGGATCAGCGCCCCGATCCAGACGTACTTGGTCAGGTAGATCAACCCGAGCGTCACGCCCGCGCCCGCCACCCACAGCATCTCGCTCTTGCCGCTGGTGCTCGCCTGGTAGAGCAGAAGCAGCATCGCCGTCACCAGCAGCGTCAGCAGCGATGCCTCAAGGCCCGACGTCGCGTAGGTCAGGTGCCCGAGGTGTGTGCCGAAGACGAGGGTCGCCAGCACCGCCGTCCGCCAGTCAAAGAGCCGCAGAGCCAGCACGAAGAGCACCGGGATGGTCAGCAGGAACGCGAGGCCCGAAGTGTGAGAGACCGCGCGATCGTTCTCCCCGAGCGCTCTCATCATGACCGACGCGAGGGCGATATGCAGCGGCGGGTAGCTGAGGTCGTGGTGATTCTCGATGCTCGTGTCGTACGTGAGCCCGAGGGGCTTGATGAAGTCGGTGGTGAAGCCATCGCCGCGCTTGAGGTTCCGCGCTATCTGCGCGTAATCCACCGCGTTGACATCGGACAGCCTCTCGAAGCGGCTTACGTGAAAGATGAGGTAGATCAGCGCGATAAACGCGAAGAGCATCCCTATGATCAGGACTTTCCTTCGGAACTCGCGACGAGCCTCATCCGGACGCATATCTCCAGCTCCCTCAGCGGGGTCTTGACGACCGTCGAGAGTGTAGCATAACGCATACACGCGGGCAAGCAGCGGGGGTGTAGACGCAAATTGTTGGTGGCCGACCTGTGTGTGATTTCGTCGCCGGAACATTCGCCCTGCGTCGCAAACG
>JBKHFA010000213.1:0-6356 GCA_046540615.1 Armatimonadota bacterium
CTTCGATCGTGATCAGGGCAGTTGGACGTCCACGACACGGGTGCTGGCGTCGCCCTCAACCACCCGGGTGAGGTGGAGCACCACGAAGTCCTCGTCGCCCTCCATCACGGCCTCCATCTGCTCCCGGTACTCCTGGACGGTAGTGACCGGGTTGCCGTTGACCCTCTCCACGAGGTCGCCCGGCGCGACCTTTCCGGCGGCGGGACTGCCGGGCTGAAGCGCACGGATGACGACGCCCTCGTCGCGTTCGACGCCGGGGATGGTGCCCTGTCCGGCCTCGATCCCGAGCCGCTGTCCGATCTCAGGAGTCAGCTCGCTCATCGGCATCAGCGCGATGCCCAGCGGCCACTGCTCCTCCTCTTGCTCCTCGGGTGCCTCGTCGTCCGGCAGGCCGGTGTACTCCGCCGGCATGGTGCCGAGCGTCACCTCGATCGTGCGCTCCTGCTTGTTGCGCATGACGGTGAGTTCAACCGTCTCGCCCGGTTCGGTCTGAGCGACCGCCTGCTGCAGGTCCCACGTCTCACGGACGGGCCGGCCGTCCGCGGCGATGACGATGTCATCGACCTGCAGGTCACTGTCGGCGGCCGGAGCATCATCGTCGATGCCCGCAATGCGCACGCCGTGGTCCACGCCGTAGAACTTCTCGAGGTTCTCGTTGAGGTCCTCGATCCGCACGCCGAGCCAGCCGCGGGCGATCTGCTCGCCCTCCATCAGCCGCGGCACGATGCGCTGTGCGGATGACGATGCGATCGCGAAGCCGATGCCGATGTTCCCCATGGCGCCTGGAGCGGCGTAGGCCACGTTGATCCCGACGACCTCGCCGCGCATGTTCACGAGCGGCCCTCCCGAGTTGCCCGGGTTGATCGACGCGTCTGTCTGCAGAATGTCGCCGAGGCGCAGATAGGGCATGCTCGGATCGGGTTCGATGATCCGGCCCTTTGCCGAAAGCACCCCGACTGTGACGGTCTGCTCAAGCCTCAGCGGCGCGCCGACCGCCATCACCCACGAGGCGACCTTCAGCTCGTCCGAATCGCCGAGTTGCAGGTAGGGCAGTTCGCGGCCCACGTCCACCTTCAGAACCGCGAGGTCACTGCGGGGGTCGCGGCCGACCACGGTCGCTTCCACGGTCTGCGGGTCGCTCTCGCGGTCGTGCAACACCACCGTGACCTTCGACGCGTCGGCGATGACGTGCGCGTTCGTCACGATGTAGCCGTCGGCCGAGTATATCCAGCCCGAGCCGATCCCCTGGCGCGGCGGCATCGGCATCTGCTGCTGCATGCCGCCCTCTCCGTCCTCGTCGGGCTCACCGAAGAACGGGAATTGCCGGAAGAACTCGCGGAACTGCTCGGGGACGTTCTCCATGTCCGGCGCCTCTCCGCGCTGTCCGGCGGCGTCCGCCTCAACGTTGATACGTACGACTGCGGGCAGCACCCTGTCGGCGACGGCGGTAAACTCGCTCTCAAGCTGCGCGGCCGATCCAGTATCCTGTGCCTCCGCCTGGTTGGTCGTCTGGCCGGGCATGTTGCACGCGATCGTACCCATCACCAGCCCGATCACAACGCTGACCAGGATGATAATCATATGCGCGTGTCTGTGTCCTGTGTCTTCTCTACTGCTCATTTAGGCCACCACACTCTCCTTTCGCCTGGCTAACGCGCCTGCCCACCTGATCCGGCGCGCTCGTGAAATCACGTACATCTCAGGGGGAGCGCCGGCGTTCCCGGCGCACCTGATGCGGTCGGTGGGCCCGATCACGCCATTGAGTCGAGCTTCTCCTTCAGCGTATCCTCGGACTGAACGCCCACCATCTGATCGGCGACCTCTCCGTCCTTGAAGAAGAGCAGCGCCGGGATGCTGCGAATGCCGTACTTGCTCGCGAGATCCGGGCTGTCGTCCACGTTCACCTTGGCGATGACGGCCTCTCCCTCGTAATCGCCCGCGAGCTTGTCAATCGTCGGACCCATCATCTGGCAGGGCCCGCACCACGGCGCCCAGAAATCAACCAGAGCGGGCTTGTCAGACTGGACTACTTCGCTCTCAAAGGTGTCCTCATCAACGTGCAGTGCCTCGGCCATTGTCGTCATCTCCTTGCGCATACGCGCGTTGTCTGAAACTCCCCGCGCGGAATCCGCGCGGTCCCGTCCATGCGTCCCGTCCGTGAGTCTGTGCCAGACCACGACCGCAGCGGCGGCGAGGACCAGACCTGCGATGTTCGCCGCAAGATCAAGAACTTCCGCGCCGCGACCCGGAATCCACGTCTGATTAAGTTCCTGCAGCACGGCGAAGATCCCGCCGGCCGCCAGCGTCCAGCCCGTCGCACGTCCGACCGACAACTCCTGGCAGTTGATGAACGCCCGCATCAGCAGCAGGCCCAGCACGCCGTAGACCGCCAGGTGTGACACCTTGTCGATCCCCGATACCTCGGGCAGAGGCACCGGCATCCGTGGTATTGACGTCACCACGAGGATGAAAACGCCCCATGCGACCGGCGGGAGCCACCAGCAGACGAAAGTGCTTCGCGTCACGTGACCTCCTCCGGCCTGTCCGCGAGAGCATTCGCCCTTCGACGAAGCGTCTTCGCGCGAGCCTTACATTTGTTCCTTCGGGCATCGGCGCGCATGTTCCTGCTGGATTTATCCGGGAGAATCCGCCGGCCTGCCGCCACCTCAGCCCGTGGCATCGCCCACCATCTCAAGAAACTCGTCTTCGTCAAGCACCTCGACGCCAAGCTCCCGCGCCTTCTCGAGCTTCGATCCCGCCCCCGGCCCCGCGACCACGTAGTCGGTGTTCCCGCTCACCGACGACGTTGCGCGCGCGCCGAGGTTCTCCACCATCTCCTGCGCCTCGGCGCGCGTCATCTGCTCCAGGGCACCTGTGAACACAAACGTGAGACCGGCCAGCGCAGTTCCCTCACCCTCCTCAGGGTCATGACGCGTGGTGTCCACGCCGAGTTCCTCCAGCCGCTCGGGCAGGTCCGCGTTCTCGGGCCGGGTGAAGTACCGCACGATGCTCTCCGCGATCTTCGGCCCGATCTCCGGGACTTCCTCAAGCTCCTCCTGCGAGGCGTCGGCGATCTCCCGCAGCGACGAGTAGCGCTCGGCGAGCCGCGCCGCCGCCGTCCGTCCGACATGCAGGATGCCAAGCGCGTGAATCAGCTGCTCGAGCCCCCTGCTCTTGCTGGCCTCGATCGCGTCGATCAGATTCTGCGCGGACTTCTCGGCCATCCGGTCAAGCTCGGCCACCTGCTCGGCGGTCAGCGTGTAAAGGTCCTCCGGTCGGTCCACCAGCGCCCTGTCGAGCAACTGCGCGGCGACCACCTCGCCAAGCCCGTCGATGTCCATCGCATTGCGCGCCCCCCAGTGCGTCAGCAGCGACAGCCGTCGCGCCGAGCAGTTCAGATTCGGGCAGCGCGTCGCCGCCTCGCCCTCCACGCGCTCAACCTCCGTGCCGCAGACCGGGCAGTTCGCCGGCATCTCGAAGGGCTCTTCATCGCCGGTGCGCCTGTCAGGGAGCGCCTTCACGACCTCCGGGATGACGTCGCCGGCCTTGCGGATGATTACGTGATCGCCGACGCGGATGTCCTTGCGCGCGACCTCGTCCTCGTTATGCAGCACAGCGCGACTGACCATCGATCCATCGACGAAGACCGGCTCCATCACCGCCACCGGCGTAAGCTGGCCCGTCCGCGCGACAGTGACCTCGATCTCCCTCACCACCGTCTCGGCCTCGACCGCGGGGAACTTGAACGCCGTCGCCCAGCGCGGCCCGTGCGAGGTCGCGCCTGCCTGCTGCTGCAGAGCAACCGAGTCGGTCTTGACCACCACGCCGTCGACCTCGTAGTCAAGCTCGCCGCGCCGATCGATCCAGCCCACGCAGAAGTCGCGAGCCTCCTCGATCGACCCGACCACCTGCACGTTCGGGTTGAGCTTGCATCCAAGTTCGCGCAGCAGCTCGAGTTCCTCGGTGTGCGTGTCGAAGCTCGTGCCCTCGACGATGCCGGTGCCGAAGCAGAAGATGTCGAGGCGGCGCGAGGCGGTGATGGTCGGGTCAAGCTGGCGGACGGAGCCCGCGGCGCAGTTCCGCGGGTTCGCGAAGAGTGGTTCATCGGACGCGGCGCGCTCCGCGTTGATGCGTTCGAACTCGGAGATCGGCAGGTAGACCTCGCCGCGCACCTCGATCACCGCCGGCGGCTCGCCCTGCAGGCGCAGCGGGATCGAGCGGACCGTGCGCAGGTTCGCGGTGATGTCCTCGCCACGCCGCCCGTCGCCACGCGTGGCGCCTCGCGTGAGCACTCCGTCCTCGTAGAGCAGACTCACCGCGAGGCCGTCGATCTTCAACTCGCAGACGTAGCGGATCGCCTCGTCCTCGTCGAGGCCGAGGTGGCGTTTGAGGCGGCGGTCGAACCCGATCAGTTCGGTCTCATCGAAGGACTTGTCGAGTGAGAGCATCGGCAACTCGTGCTCGACGGTCGCGAACTGGTCGGAGGGCTCTGCGCCGACGCGCTGCGTGGGGGAGTCCGGCCGCGCAAGCTCGGGGTACTGCTCCTCGAGCCGCTTAAGCTCGACGAGCATCGCGTCAAACTGCGCATCGGAGATCTCGGGGTCGTCAAGGACGTAGTAGCGGTAGTTGTGATAGTTAAGTTCGCCCGTCAGTGCCTCAATTCGCTCACGCGCTTCTTCGCGATCCATCGAAGCTCCTCAACCCCGCGGTAATTGTCGTGTGTCGTTGTCGTCACGTGGCGCGGGCGTCCCGCCCGTGCGTCGTTCGGCCCACGAACCACTCCCCGGCGAGGGCGCCGGGGCCACAACGACCACGGCTGACAGCAAGCGGCGTCGCCGTCCCGCGCCCCCGTCGCTGCTGCCGTCACTCCCCCATCGTCGCGCCCGGCCTTGCGAGCGTCATCGTCCGACTGTCGGTCGCGATGCAGCGGCCCGAAGCGTCGTACGCCCGCGCGGCGACTTCGACCTCGCCCTCGCGGCAGGCCGCCGTATCCAGCGAGTACTCCCACGGCGCCTGGTTCGTCATGACCACCGTCTGTCCATCGACCTCGAAGGTCAGGTAGGCGAACTCCTCGCATGACTCGATCTCCGCCCACAGCAGCGTCCGCCCCTCGCGCCGCGTGTCGGGCGTCGGGTCGCCGAGCATCACGCGCGTGATCTCGGGCTCAGCGGCCGGGTCGGGATCGGCCTCCGCATCCTCCGCCGGCGCCTCGGCCACCTCGATCGGCCGCACCTTGCCGCCGTGGTGGTAGGCAAGCTGATTCGCGACCACCAGCGTCCCGAGGATGTGGTAGGTGGCGCGCTGCCGCAGCGTCCGCCCACGACCGGTCTTCGCCTCGAAGAGGTATGAGGGCACGAGGTGGTTCAGGCCGAAGTGCCGGTGCGCCAGGCGCGTGTCATCGCCGGGCGTGTCGTAGTACACGTTCAACGGGATGCCGTAGCGCTTCATCCAGACGCTGATCTGCGCGCTCGTGCGCCCGCAGCGCTCGCCCAGCAACGCGGGGAGGGCGCTGTGTGAGGCGATCGTCTCGACGAAGTTCTCCCGGTAGGCCGCCTTCGAGGAGGACGCGGGGAGTTCATGCAGGTCGATCACCGCGTCCGCCTGCCACTCGCGGAAGGTGCGCTCGACCGCCTGCGTCTCGGGCTGCGTCCGGGCCACCCAGTCGCGGTTGAGGTCGACGCCCGCGGAGTTGCGCCGCAATGAGCGCTCCGCGCCGTCGGGGTTCACCATCGGGACGATCAGCAGCGCGACGTTGCGCAGCAGCGCCCTCTCCGCGCGCCCCTCGGAGGTCGCGAGGTGCTTCATCACGGCCAGAGCGGCCTCGGTCCCGGAGGTCTCATTCCCGTGCTGGCGCGCGAGGACCAGCAGCTTGCGAAGCCGGCGCGGATCGTGCTCGGGGTCGGCCACAACCGCCATCGCGATGTGCCGGCCCTGGCGCGTGGTGCCGATGCTGGAGCAATGCACCCGCTCGGTGCCGTGAAGCTCCTGCATGGCGGTCATCATCTCGGCGTAGGAGTGGGGCGCGCCGGGGATGAGGCCGGCGATCTCCGCGACGAGGTCGGCCTGCGCGGGACAGACGGCGCATGCCAGTATGATCGTCAGGATTGCGATTCGCTTCATGGTAGCGGTACCGTGAGCCTTTGCCGTTACGTGGCACGGGCGTCTCGCCCGTGCGCCGGTGCGGTTATCCTGAGCTTGCAACTGGGAACTGGCAACTCACACCTGCCGTTGCCACCGAAACACATCACATACATACGCCACGCCGCCCTCGGCCTTGATGGCGCTCGCAACTTCACGCTGCCGGCCCGGGCAGTACGCGACCATGCACCCGCCTCCGCCAGCGCCCATCTGCTTCG
>JBKHFA010000214.1:0-6345 GCA_046540615.1 Armatimonadota bacterium
AAGCTTACGCTTAAAGGGGCTGAGGACGCGGCCTGAGGCTGGCTGCCGGTGGGGCTTCGGTCGGGCTTCGCCCTCCCTCCGCCCCACCGGCACCGAACACCCACCACACAGCGCCAGGGAGATCGCTCATCTGAAAGTGCAGAAGATTCTTGACACAACTCCTCGGGCCGACTTCGCCCTCCGCAAACCACGCGGAGGCCTCAGGCGGCCCTTCATAACGACGACACGACGACGGCGAACGACCGGACAACGGTCGTGCGGACGAGGGCGTCCGCACCACGGAATCGTGCGCCCGTGCACGGTTGCCGTTGCCACTCCCCGCGGCCCCACAATGAGAAACGGGGCGCCCGAAATTCGGGCGCCCCGTGGTTGTTGCGGTGCGGTCGGCCGAGCTTACTCGCCGGCCTTCTTCAGGAGCTGATCCCACTTCCAGTCAACCCACTCCTGGACCGCCTTGCGCATCTCCTCGCCCTGATCGGACTTGAAGAGATGGCGGAAGCGGGCCTGGGGCTCAAGGAATGCCTCGATCGGCTTCTTCTCCTTGGGCTTGTAGTTGATCTTATACTCGCCGTACTCCACCTCGTAGAGCGGCCAGATGCAGGTGTCGGCGGCGAGCTGGGAGATCTCCGGAGTCAGACCGCCCTCGTGGCCCCAGCCCAGCGGGCAGGGAGTGAGGACGTTCATGAACTTCGGACCCGCGATCTCGAAGGCCTTCTCGGCCTTGCGGGTGATGTCATTCCACCGGCCCGGGATGGTCTGCGCGGCGTACGGAATGTCGTGCGCGACCATGATCTCGGTGAGGTCCTTGCGGTTCTGCTGCTTACCGGGGACGACCGAGCCGGCCGGGCTGGTGGTGGTGTGCGCGCCCTTGAGCGTCGCCGATGAGCGCTGCACGCCGGTGTTCATGTACGCCTCGTTGTTGAGGCACACGTAGAGGAAGTCATGTCCGCGCTCGACGGCTCCCGACAGCGACTGCAGGCCGATGTCGTAGGTGCCGCCGTCGCCGCCGAATGCGACGAACTTGTAGTCCGCATCCTCGTCGATATTGCCCTGCTTCTTCAGCGACTGGTACATCGCCTCTACGCCTGAGATCGCCGCTGCGGCGTTCTCGAAGGCGATATGTATCCACGGAATCTTCCACGCGCTGTAGGGGAAGATCGTGGTTGAGACCTCCAGGCAGCCGGTTGCGTTCGCGGCCAGCACCGGCTTCTCGGTGGACATCAGGATCTGCCGGACGGCGATCGGCTCGCCGCAACCCGGGCAGAGGCGATGGCCACCCGTGAGAAGTTCCTCACGATGCGACATTGTCTTGAGGTTAGGCATTCGCTCTCCTCCTACTCCCTCAGGCCCAGGAAGCTGACAGGCTCCGCGGGCTGCCCGGCCTCGGCGACCTCATCGAGGTCGTCGAAGACGCTGCTGAGTTCCTCGGGCAGAATCTCGCGGCCGCCCAGACCGTAGATGTAGTTGTTGGTGGGAATGACGTTGCCGTACGTGTGCAGCGCCGAAGTGACCTCGTGGTAGAGAGGGCCGGCGTGCGCGCCGAACGACGCGGCGCGGTCGAGCACGGCCACCGCCGATGCGCCCGAAAGCGCATTCGCGATCTCCTCAGCGGGGAACGGACGGAAGGCGCGAACCTTCAGCAGACCGGCCTTCACACCGTTCTCGCGCTGCTGCTGCACGACGTCCCGCAGGGCGCCGCAGGTCGAGCCGATCGCGACGACCACGAAGTCGGCGTCGTCGGTCATGAACTCCTCGACCAGTCCGTACTCGCGGCCGAAGACTTCGCCGAAGCGCTTGCCCTCGTCGATGATCGCCTGCTTGGCGGCCGGGTAGGCCTCCATCTGCGAGCGCTTATGCTCGAAGTAGTAGTCGTAGAGATCCAGCGGCCCGAAGGTCATCGGATTCTCGATGTCAAGCATCGGGTTGTCGGGCTTGTAGGGCCCCACGAACTCCTGGACCGCGCCGTCGTCCTCCACCTCGAGCAGCTCATACGAGTGCGAGAGGATAAAGCCGTCGAGACAGCTCATCACAGGCAGGCGCACGTCCATGTTCTCGCCGATGCAGACGGCCTGGATGAGGTTGTCGTAGGCTTCCTGAACGTCCTCGGCGTACAGTTGCACCCATCCGGCATCGCGCGCGCCCATGGAGTCGGAGTGGTCGCAGTGGATGTTGATGTTCCCCGACAGGGCGCGATTGACGACCGTCAGGATGACAGGCTGGCGCATCGAGGAGACCACGTAGAGGATCTCCCACATCAGGGCCAGGCCGGCGGAGGCGGTTGCGTTCATCACGCGGCCCCCCGCGGTCGCCGCCGCAAGGCAGGCGCTCATCGCGGAGTGCTCGGACTCGACCGCGACGAAGTTGGTGTCGACCTCGCCGTCGTTGACGAACTGCGCGAAGGTCTGCACGACCTCGGTTGACGGCGTGATCGGATATGCCGCCACAACGTCGGGGTTGATCTGGCGCATGGCTTCCGCCACGGCCTCATTTCCTTCAAGAGCGACTCGCTCGCCCATTGTCACTCCTCCTCCGACTGGCCGGGTTCATCGGGCTGGAACTCGCCGCCGGGGACCATCTTGATTGCGTCCACAGGGCAAACTTCCGCGCAGATCGCGCAACCCTTGCAGTGGTCGGGGTCGAAGCCGAGGCCCTTGACGGACTCGTCCTTGACGCGTACCGCCACGTCGGGGCAGTAGATCCAGCAGAACAGGCAGTCGATGCAGGTTTCGTTGTCGCGAATCGGGTGCTCATTGCGCCAGCCGCCGACGCTGTACTCGTCGGCATTGCCGGCCTGAGGGATGATCCCGCCGCGCTCCATCTCATGCCACCTGGCATCAGGGGCGTAGACCTTCTTGCTCATGTGTGAACCTCCTCGTAAGCCCGGTCGAGAGCCGCGTAGTTCGACTCGATGGCGGCCTGCGAGAGCTTCCCGCCAAGGCGCACATCGACGGCGGCCTTCAGCGAATCGAGTTTCACCAGATCGACGGCCTTGATCATAGCCCCCAGCATCGGCGTGTTGGGAATCGGGCGGCCGATGGTATCCATCGCAACCTGCGTGGCGTCAACCACGTAAAGTTGCACGTTGGGGTTCTCGAGCTGCTCGCGAATCTCGTCGGGGGTCTGGTCGGTGTTTACGATCAGGATGTCGGAGTCCTCCATCCCCTCGGTGACGTTCTGAGTCGCCAGCAGCGTGTCGTCGAGTACAACGACGACGTCGGGGGAGCGGACACCCGAGCGCAGGCGAATCGGCTCGTCACTGATGCGAACGTAGGACTTCATGGGCGCGCCGCGGCGCTCTGCGCCATACTCCGGGAAGGCGTTAATGTTCCAGCCCTCTTCGGCGGCGGCCACGGCGAGGATGTAACCGGCGGTCTTCGCGCCCTGCCCACCTCGTCCGTGGAAGCGGATTTCGGTCAGTTGTGCCATGGACTAACCTCCTCAGTCTTGCATCGGCAACAACGGCCGGCAGACTTGATGCTTCGCTGCATACAACCGGCCGGCGGCATGTACGCGCAACCGCCGGATACTTCAGTCCGACATCTCGGTGCGTCCACGCATGGCGCGGGCCACGGTCACCTGGTCGGCGTAGTCAAGATCGGCGCCGACCGGCAGGCCGAGTGCCAGGCGCGTCACGCGGATGCCGCCCATTTCAAGCAGCACCTCGCGCAGAAACTCTGCAGTCGCGTCACCCTCAACGGTGGGCGGCGTCGCCAGGATAACCTCCCGCACGCCCGCCTCGTCCACCCGCTCCAGCATTTCACTGACGCGCAGATCCCCGGGCCCGACACCCTCGACAGGCGAAAGGACGCCGCCGAGCACGTGGTAGATTCCCTCGAACTCCCCCGCTCGCTCCAGCGCCATCAGGTCCTTCGCGTCGGCCACCACACACAGTGTCGCGGTGTCGCGCTCCGGATCTCGGCAGACCGGACAGAGGGCATCGACGGACCAGTTGCCACAGCGCTCGCAGGCGCGGATGCGGTTGTGAACCGACTGCACGGCGTCGGCAAGCGCGAAGGCCCGTTCGGGGCCGGAGGACAGGATGTGAAACGCCAGTCGCTGAGCGCTTTTGGGGCCGATACCCGGGAGCCTTTCGAGCTGCTCGATCAGGTCCCGGATAGGTTCGGCATAGCTGAGCATGCGAAATCGTCCGCCTCGCTGCAAAGAAAGCGGTCATATCACCGCCGGGGCTCCCGTCGCCGGGCCCTCCGACGGATGGTGTATTCTCAGAGGATATC
This sequence comes from Armatimonadota bacterium, assembly GCA_046540615.1. Lineage (GTDB taxonomy): Bacteria > Armatimonadota > Zipacnadia > Zipacnadales > UBA5352 > UBA5352. The sequence continues at coordinate 4,236 of JBKHFA010000214.1, forward strand.
CGGCAGCTCCATCCCCATGCCTGCAAGCGGCAGCGCATCGGAGAGCCTGGCGCGTTTGAGTTCGGCCGACTTGCGCATCGCCTCGCGCACGCCGGCGCAAACGAGGTCCTGAATCAGCTCGCAGTCGCCCTCGCAGATCACATCCGGGTCGATGGTCACCTCGACGATCTCCCCGAGGCCGGTGACCGTCACCTCGACGGCCCCGCCCCCTGCGCTGCCCACGACCTCCATGACCCGCAGCTCCTCCGCCGCATCGGCCATGTTCTGCTGTACGCCCTCGAGTTGGCTTTCAATCATCTTCTTGAACGGATTTAGCATCTGCCTTTTCGAACTCCTCATCGCCGCGGGAGTATTCCACGACACCTGCGCGGACACCTTTCGGCGCAGGATACTATCCCGGCGTTTCTTCGGTACCGTCAAACTCGTTGAGCAACCGCAGGACCGTCTCCTGCTGCCGGGAGGCGCTGGATTCGCCCTGCTCCTCGCCGGGGTCGTCGTCCTCAGATGAAGGATTCCCCGCGGTTGTGGGTGTCTCCTGCAGGCGACATGCAATCTCCACCTCGCGGTCGAAGACCTGTCGCGCTGCCTCGGTGATCTCCGCGGCGTAGCTTTCGGCCGCGCGTTCGCGTTCAAACCGGCGGGTGAAGCCCAGGGCGATGGTCTCGCCCTCGACAGCCTGGGGGGTGGCGCCACTGACGATCGCCGCGACGGCCGGGTGTCCGAGTTCGTCCAGCGCCTCGACAACCCGCGACCAGTGTTCCTGCACGGACTCCAGCGCCAGCGGCCCCTCCGGCAGTTCCACCGACTCTATCAGGACGTCCGGCTCCGGGGCCTCATCGGGCGCCGGCTGCTGTGCCTGCGGCACGGCGGTCGGCGCCTCCGGCTGTGCTTCAGGCTCGGGGGCCTCGTCCTCCATCTCCACATTCTCCGCCGGGGCGTCCTCGACGGCCTCCGCGCTCTGCTCCGCCTCTTCCGCGGCCTCGCCCTGAGCCGCCGGTTTTGCAGTGGCAGCCTCCCCGGCCGCTTTCACCGCCTCGGCAAGGGGGCCCTGCGCGGGGATCGACGCCATGTGCGCGAGCGTGACCTCCAGCAGCAGCGGCTTCTGGGCGGTGTCGCGGATCCGCGCGGACGCCTCGCCGAGTTCCTCGATCACCTCGCCGATGCGCCCGGGGCCCATCGCGGCGGCCTGCGCGGTCATGCGCTGTTCGCCGTCGGAGGCGGCGCGCATCCACGCCGGTGGCCTGGCGCCCAGCGACAGGCGCAGCAGGTCGCGGTAGTAGAGGCTGAGGTCCTCGAGAAGCTGGCCGATGTCCTTCCCGGAGGTGACGATCTCATCGACGAGGCGGAAGACGGCCTCGATGTCGTTCTCGGCGACGGCGTCGGCGATGGAGGCGAGCAGTTCGGCGTCGGTGACGCCGAGGATCGAGTTGACGATTTTGAGCGTGACCTCGCCGCGACCGTATGCGATGACCTGGTCGAAGATCGACTCGGCGTCGCGCATAGCCCCGCCGGCGGCCCGTGCGATGGCCCCGAGCGCGGCTTCCTCGACCGACACGCCCTCGCTGTCGGCAATCTGCTGGAGGGCTTTGACGATCTCGATCTGGGGAATCGGACGGAACTCGAATGTCTGGCAGCGCGAGCGGATGGTGGGCAGGATGTTGTGCAGTTCGGTGGTGGCGAGGACGAAGTGTACGAAGTCGGGCGGCTCCTCGAGCGTCTTGAGGAGTGCGTTGGCGGCGGCGGGTGTGAGCATGTGCGCTTCGTCAAGAATGTAGAATTTGATGCGGGCCTGGGTGGGCGCGTAGCCCACGCGTTCGCGCAGTTCGCGGATATCGTCGATGCCGCGATTGGAGGCGGCGTCGATTTCGATGAGGTCCATGGCATTGCCGGAGGCGACGGCCTGGCACATGGGACATTCGCAGCAGGGGTCGGGAGTGGGGCCGGCCTCGCAGCACATGGCTTTTGCGAGGACGCGGGCGGTCGAGGTCTTACCGGTGCCGCGGGGTCCGGCGAAGAGGTATCCATGCGCCACGCGGCCCTCGGAGACGGCGTTCTTGAGGGTGGTGGACACGTGGTCCTGGCCGATGATTTCGTCGAACGTCTGCGGCCT
>JBKHFA010000215.1:0-6211 GCA_046540615.1 Armatimonadota bacterium
CCTTGACGCGTGCCGTCACATCAGATACAATACGTATCCGCAGTTGATGGCGCGGTCCACCGTGCCGTCGACTGTTTGTTTTGGCCCCCCGCGGCCGAGCAGCAGGGCCGAGCAGCAGGATAGAGGAGTAGCGCTATGTACGCAATTGTTGAAGTTGGCGGCCGGCAACACATGATGCAGCCCGATCAGACCGTGAAGGTCGATCGCAGGCCGCAGGAAGCCGGCGAACAGATTACGCTCGACAAAGTCCTCGCAATCAAGGGCGACGACGGCGAACTGCGCGTCGGTCGCCCCTACCTCGAGGACGCGACCGTCACCGCGCGCGTCGTCGAGCAGGGTCGAGAGCGCAAGATCACCGTCGTGAAGTTCAAGGCGAAGAAGCGGTACCGCCGCAAGGTCGGTCATCGCCAGCACTTCACCGCGCTTGAAGTTCTCTCGATCGATGCAGACTGGATCGAAGCCCGGCCCGAGCCCGAACCTGAGGCTGAGGAGCAGGAGGTCGAGGCGGCCGAAGAGGCGCCCGAGACGGAAGCTCCGGAGGTCGAAGCGGCCACCGAGACTGAGGATACGGGCGCGGAGACCGAGGACACCGGTTCAGAGAGTGAAGACAACTCCTCCGAGACGGGAGATGACACAGATGGCTCATAAGAAAGGCATGGGCAGTACTCGAAACGGCCGCGACAGTCGAGCGAAACGACTGGGACCGAAGCGTTTCGAGGGCCAGCAGGTCAAGGCCGGCGGCATCATTGTGCGCCAGCGCGGGACGAAGTTCCGCCCGGGCCGCAATGTCGGCATCGGCAAGGATGACACGATCTTCGCGAAGGCCGACGGCTTCGTCGAGTTCGAGCAGAAGGGGCGCAACAAGCTCGTCCACGTCTGGCCCGAAGAGGCGCAGGTGGCGTCTTAACCCGACGCATGCCAACGTACTCAACGTGTCCCCCCACTGCCGGCACCGCAGGTGCCGGCAGTTCGCGTACCGGGGGATGAACGCGCGGGCGTGGACCGCGCGGCGTCGCAACAATGACCTTCGCCGGCGTCCGGCGAATACTCTCAACACGGGCGCGCAGTCACGATCACCGATGCTGCACTGACGAGAAGGAGACAGGATGAGCCCTTTCATCGACGAAGCAACGGTCACGGTCCGTGCCGGCGATGGCGGCGACGGCGTCGTGAGCTTCCGCCGTGCGGCCCTTGAACCGAAGGGCGGCCCGAACGGCGGGGACGGCGGGGATGGCGGTGACGTGTACCTTGAGGTCAAGGACGACATGCGCACGCTGCTGGACTTTAAGTACCGCAATATCTTCAAGGCCGAACACGGCCGCGAGGGCACCTCGAAGAAGCACCGTGGGCGGAGCGGGCAGGACACGGTGATCCCGGTGCCTCCGGGCACAACCGTGTACGACCTTGACCTCGATGAGCAGATTGCCGACCTGATCTACCCGGGCCAGCGGATGCTCGTGGCACACGGAGGCAGCGGCGGCCGCGGGAATGCCGCTTTCGCGACGCCAAGCCGCCAGGCCCCCCGCTTCTGCCAGCTTGGCGCGCCGGGCGAGGAGCGGCATCTGCGGCTGGAGTTGAAGCTGCTGGCCGATGTCGGGATCGTGGGCTACCCGAACGTCGGGAAATCAAGCTTCATCTCGATGGTCTCCGCGGCGAAGCCCGAGGTTGCCGCCTACCCGTTCACCACGTTGCAGCCGAATCTCGGCGTGGTGCAGTTCGAGGACTTTACGACGATGGTGATCGCGGACCTGCCGGGCCTGATCGTGGGCGCGCACGAGGGTGTCGGCCTCGGCGACCAGTTCCTCAAGCACGTGGAGCGGACGAAGCTGCTGCTGCATATGCTCGACGCCAGCGCTCTCGAGGGGCGCGAGCCGCTGGAGGATTTCCGGGAGATCAACCACGAGCTTGAGATGTATGACGAGGCGCTCGGCGAACTCGAGCAGGTGGTGGCGCTCAATAAGATGGATCTGCCGGACGCGCAGGAGAATGAACCCCAGTTGCGGCAGGCGCTGAAGAGCGAGGGCTACGAGGTCTTCTCCATCTCTGCGGCGACCGGTGAGGGAATCCAGCCGCTGCTTAATCATCTTCGCCAGCGCCTCTTCGCGCACGGTCACGAGGTGGAGCCGGAGAAGCCGGATGAGGACGAGATGGAGCTTGAGATCCCGCGGCTGCCGTGGCGCGAGATGTCGGCGCGCCGTCTCGACTCGGAGACGATGGAGGTCACGGGCACCCGGATCGAGCGACTGGCCGCGACGGTGGACATGGAGGCCGACGAGGCCGTCATGTGGTTCCAGGATCAGCTTGAGGAGCAGGGTGTGATGAAGGCGCTGCGCGATGCCGGGGTCGAGGAGGGCGACACGGTGATCATCGGCCCGGTGGAGTTCATTTACACCACGGAGGTGCAGATGAAGTAGTCGGGCGCGTTGCCGCGGGCGGGCCCATCTGGTATGCTGAGGGTGCGGAATTTGATTGCGCAGAGGTGAGCGGCATGGTGAACTGGCGCGAGCATATCAGCATAGATCCCGAAGTTATGCTCGGAAAGCCCTGCATCAGAGGGACACGTGTACCGGTCGCGCGCATCCTCGAGAAGCTGGCGGCGGATATTCCGATCGATGATATCCTCTACGATTACCCGCGGATTACTCGCGACGACGTGCTTGCGGCCGTGGCATACGCTGCGGCGTCAGTCAATGCCGAGGAGATCATACTGACGGAGCAGACCGCGTGAAGTGGTACGCGGACGAGAGCGTCGAGAAGCGCATAGTGGACGCGCTTCGCGCTGCCGGTCACGACGTGGTTGCAGTGAGCGAGATAGCCCCGAGCACCAGAGATGAGGACGTGTTGCTCGACGCAACCCGACGCGGCCGTCTGCTACTCACGAACGACACGGACTTCGGCGGACTTGTCTTCGGGCGCGGATTCAAGGCTCACGGCATCATGCTGTTGCGGCTCAGCACGCCTGATGCGCGCAAGAAGGCGGATAGACTGACGGACATCCTGCCGACTATCGAGACCAGGATTGCGGGACATTTCGTGGTGGTTGAGGATGCAGCGATTCGCGTCCGGCCACTTGGGATGCTTGAGCGCTGATACAAATCGCACAGCAATTCTCGGGAGGGACAAACGCGTGCCTGAGGTGAAGGAACACGAACTGGTGATCGTTGGCGGGGGAGCGGCGGGATTGACGGCCGGGATCTACGCGATCCGCTACGGGCTGGAGCTTGTCATGCTGACGATCGGAGCCCCCGGCGGTCAGACGGCGACCGCGACGACGATCGAGAATTTCCCTGGTTTCCCTGATGGGATCACCGGCGCGGAACTCGTCATGCGTCTGACCCAGCAGGCAGAGAGCTTCGGCGTAACATTTCAAAATGCCGAGGTGAAGGAGATCAAGCCGGAGGGAGACCGCTGGCGACTCATCTGCGGCGACTGTGAGATGCTGACGGACTCGATCATTTTGGCGGTCGGAGCCAGTCCGCGACGGCTGAAGATTCCCGGCGAACGCGACCTCTTCGGCCGCGGTGTTTCATACTGCGCGACCTGCGACGGCTTCTTTTACAAAGGCAAGACGGTCGCCGTCATCGGTGGGGGCAACAGCGCGATCGAGGAGGCACTCTACCTCTCCGACATAGTGGAGAAGGTCTACGTGGTGCATCGGCGGGATGAGCTGCGGGCGGAACGGATCCTTGCGGATCGGGCCTTCAAGGTGGACAATATTGAGTTCGTCTGGGACACGATCCCGACGGAGATCGTCGGCGATGACGACGGGGTGTCGGGCGTGAAGCTGCACAACAAGAAGACCGAGGAGGACTTCGAACTCGAGATCGCGGGGCTCTTCGTCGCGATCGGATATGTGCCCAACACCGAGTTCCTCGGCGATCTGATCGAACTTGATCACGGCTTCATCGTCACAGACGCACGGATGCGCACTTCTCAGCCGGGCATCTTCGCCGCCGGGGATGTGCGCGACACGCCCCTGCGCCAGGTGACGACGGCGGTCGGCGACGCCGCGATCGCGGCGGACAGTGCGTACCGCTACGTGTCCGAAAAACGCGCCTGAGGAGCGGTGAGCGGGCGGGCATGTATTGCCCGTGCACAGACGCTGGACGCTCGGAGGTGGGTCACGTGCTGCGAATGCCGAGGACTGCCAATCTTCTGCTGATCGCGACCGCCCTTGCGGCCGTGCTCGTAGTGGGCAGCGGCTGTGACGAGGGAGATGTCGAGGAGGTGCTCGGGGACGTCTCCGCGGCTTCCATCGAGTCCGCCTACGAAGTGGATCGTGATCCCCTCATCAATGAGTGGCTCAGCCACCAGGGGCACACGATCGTCAGTCACACCCGGCGACAGAATATCCCTTACAACTTCAGCGTCATCGACACCGACCTTGTGAACGCATTCGCCGCGCCCTACGGCCACGTCTACGTGACCAGCGGCTTCCTCGACTTCACGGAGACCGAGGATGAAGTCGCGATGGTGCTCGCCCACGAGGTCGGGCACATTGTCAACCGCGATTCGATCCATCAGTTTAAGAACAGCCTCATCTTCGGCGTTCTGGCGCAGATCATCAGTGGCGAATCCCGCACGGCCGGAGATGTCGTGGGCGTCGGCCTCGGTCTGCTGTCGTTGCAGTACTCGCGAGACGCCGAGTACAAGGCTGATGATGCCGGCACCGAGTACTCCTACGCGGTCGGCTATGATCCGCACGACGGTCTCAATTTCTTCCACCGCCTGATGACGGAAGTGCAGAAGAGGCGCCCGAGTCGGTGGGAAGTATACTTCATGACGCATCCGCGCACTGAGGACCGAATCGAGCGGCAACTCAAGCGCGCTGAACTCGATGAGCAGCGCCCCGAGTCCCTGCTGCGAATCGCGCGGGGCTACCTCCTCCGCGGCCAGCCGACGCGAGCGTCGAATCTCCTGGAGAAGAGCATTGAGCTGACGCCCGACCTTGCCGCCGCCCACGCCCTGCTTGGCGACGCGCTTGCGATGCGCGGCGATGTCAATGATGCGCGCGAGGCCTATCAGGCGGCCCTCGATCTCAAATCCAGCATCCGCTACGCGGAGACGCGCCTGGCGGCTCTGCCGCAGACAACGCCGACCTCCCCCGGGATCGATCATGACGGGCGGCGCCAGGCTGAGACACTGCTCGCTGAGCTTGACGGAGTGCGCTCGTCCGCCGGCGAGACGCGCACGCGGACACGAAGCTATCAGACGGAGACCGCCTCACGTATCTCACCGATGGAGGACACGGTCCGAGGCATAAACCAGCGTCTTGTGAATCTCGCGGCCAGCGACACTCGCGTCGCGGATGAGACACAGGAGGCGATCGTGCGCGGCAATGCCGCGGTGTCAAGCGCGGTGGAGTCGGTCTACGTGCTTGAGCGCGTGAGCGAGGACCTTGACCGGTCGTCAGATGACGTGCAGACACTGCTGGCCGAAGCCCAGTCGGCGCTGGAGCAGGCGGAGGCGGGCAGGGGCAATCCCGAGGACATTGCGGCGCTGCGCACCGCGATCCGTGAGATGAAGCGCGCGGTGGAGACGATCGATGTCGCGATGGCCGAGACGCCTGAGACCATCGATCGCGTTGCGGACGTCCAGTCGTCGGCCCGCGAAGTCATCTCGCTGATGGAGCTTGTTGCGCGCATCGATGACCCGAGCGACCCGGCCTCGCTGCAGCTCAACTCAGCGGCGGCGCGGACTCAGCGGACGGCCTCGGAGGCGCTGAAGGCCGTCAACCGCGCCAAGCGGCAGAGCGTAAAGGCGGGCGGGCACGCGCTGGTAGCGCGGCTGAACCTGCTCGCGGCGGGCGCAACGCCGGCGCAGCAGGAGGTCTTCGACGCCCAGGTCGCACACTTCATGCTGGTGCCGGAGGCGCAGGTGCGCGCGCTTCGGAGCACCGGGGCGGGCTTCGGCGAGGCGGCTCTGGCGCTTGCCGCGGCGAAGAGCGTTTCGACCGATCCTCGGCACTTCATGCCGTCAGTCTCGGCCGGCATCAGCCCCGTGGGCGCGGCGATGGAGCAGGGCGTGGCAGTGGGAAATGCCAACGTGCTGCTCAAGTTCCTCGCGGCGGCGATGCAGGCGGAGCGCGACGCGCAGGCAGCGATGTGATCGGAGCGCGAATCAGCGATCGGGGCCCGCGGCCCTGCGCCGCGGGTCCTCGCATGTACGCCGGCCGGACAAGGTCCGTATCAACGGTTAAGGATCCGACGAT
>JBKHFA010000216.1:0-6180 GCA_046540615.1 Armatimonadota bacterium
ACGACATTCGCGCCTCAGACGGCCCCTCCGACGGCTCACGGCCCACTGCGGCCCCCTGCCGAGATGTGTGTAAAGGTAAGGTTGGTTGGGGGGGAGCGGCAGGCGCGGGGGCCAGGCGCTCCAACGGCGAACGGCGCACGGGCGGGACGCCCGTGCCACGCACGGCACAGGCGTGGCGGGGTGCGAAATGTTATCAGGGCAAGCGGCCGCATGATGAAGATCGGAGGTTCGTCAGATGCGACTTTCTCCGCTGGTATGCGCGCATCGGGGACGCTCGGGGGTCTATCCGGAGAATACGATGGCGGCGTACGAGGCCGCCGTCGAGGTTGGTGCGGATTTCATGGAGTTGGATGTGCGGGCGACCGCGGATGGGGAGATCGTGTGTATCCACGACGCGACCGTTGACCGCACCACCGACGGGTCGGGCGAGGTCGCTCAGATGACGCTGGGCGAGGTGAGGGCGCTGGACGCAGGGGCGTGGATCGGCGACCAACATGCGGGGGAGAGGATTCCTCTGCTGGCCGAGGTGCTGGAGCAGATCGCGCCTCGGCTGGTGGTTGACATTGAGATCAAGCAGCGGGGGATCGCCGGGCGTGTTGCCGAGGTCATCAGGGAGACCGGTGCGATCCGGCATGTGACCGTGGTCTCCTTCGACGAGAGCGATCTGCGGGCGGCGAAGGCGGCCGAGCCGTCGCTGGCCTGCGGGCTGATCACCAGCGGGACCGAGGATGCGTCGATCGAGGACACGCGCGCGCTTGTGACGTCGGCGCTGGAAGCGGGCGCGAACTTCATCAGTTGCTCGCACCGGAATCTGACGGAGGGCCTCGTGCGCGAGTGCCACCTGATGGGTTTGATGGTGATGGCGTGGACGATGGATGAGCCGCAGGACATTCAGCGGATGATCGAGGTGCAGGTGGACGGGCTGGTCACCAACTATCCGGAGCGGGCGATGGAGTTGCTGGAGGGCTGACTGAGATGCAGGGAGGGACCGCGGGCAGGATGGCCGCGACACACGGCGGAGGGGCTTCGCGGTCGATGCCGGTTGCACTGACGATCGCGGGGTCGGATTCGGGGGGCGGCGCGGGAATCCAGGCGGACCTGAAGACATTCACGGTGCTGGGGGTGTTCGGAGCGAGCGCCATCACCGCGGTGACCGCGCAGAACACGGTGGGCGTGCGTGAGGCACAGGTGCTCGACCCGGAGTTGGTGTCGGCGCAGATCGATGCAGTGTTCGACGACATCGGCTGCGATGCCGCGAAGACCGGGATGCTGGGGACCGCCGAGGTCGTGGAGGCGGTGGCCGCGCGGCTGAGGGCGTACGAGGCGGCGAACGTGGTGGTGGACCCGGTGATGATCGCGAAGTCGGGCGACCGGCTGCTGGCCGAGGACGCGCGGGTCGCGGTGATCGAGCACCTGCTGCCGGCGGCGCGGCTGGTGACGCCGAATCTGCCGGAGGCCGAGGCGCTGCTCGGGAGCGAGGTTACGCGGGATGCGATGGAGGATGCGGCGAGGGTGTTGTGCGAGATGGGCGCGGGGGCCGCGCTGATCAAGGGCGGGCATCTCGAGGAGGGACCGGCGGAGGACGTGCTCTACGACGCGGCGACGGATGAGGTGCGTCGCTTCCGGGCGCCACGCATTGACACGAAGAACACCCACGGGACGGGTTGCACGTTCTCCGCGGCGATCGCGGCGTTTCTCGCGAGAGGCTGGCGGCTTGAGCGCGCGGTGGCATGGGGGAAGAGGTTCGTGACGGAGGCGATCCGGCGCGGTCTGCCGCTGGGCGAGGGGCACGGGCCGACCGATCACATCGGGGCCGGGAGGATGTTCAGGTAGTGAAGATGGCGGGCTGGAAGCCCGCCCCACATGTTTTGAAGAAAGGATGCTTCATGACCTGCAGAAAGCTTCATCCTCTGCAGAAAGGCGTTACTGACCCGGATGAAGGTATTTGATGACCGGGCGGCGCGGTCCTGGGGCCGCGCGCGCAACCGGGCCTGAGCGGAACATTCTTCCGGCCCACCATGTAACCCGGGCACAGACAGCATGGGCCGGGGTGGAACCTCCCGCTTCGCGGGACCCTCTCCCGCCCCGGGGGGCGCGAGAGGGCGGCCCCTCCACGAACGCTGATAGTTTGATACACGGAGGTCTTGCGATGGCTGATATGCTGGTGCGTTTATATGATCTGCCCGAGGTTGATGACAGGCTCGAGGCGCTCGAAGAGAGCGGGATCGTTGTGAAGCGAGCGCAGCCGTGGGAGAAAAGCCCCCTGCGGCGGTTCATCGAAGATCACTTCAGTGAGGGCTGGGCCGATGAGGCGTCGGCGGCTTTCGCGAACAATCCGATCACCGCGTTCGTTGCGCAGGACGGCGACAGGCTGGTGGGGTTCGCGGCCTACGAGTGCACGCGCCGCGGGTTCTTCGGACCGATGGGCGTGGATGAGGGCTGGCGCAAGCGTGGGATCGGTGCTGCGCTGACGCTCGTGTGCATGCACGCGATGCTCGAGATGGGCTACGGCTACGCGATCATCGGCGCGGCCGGGCCGGAGGGTTTTTACACGAAGTGCTGCGGCGCGGAGGTCATCGCCGACAGCAAACCCGGGATCTACGCCGGAACGAAGGCGCACTATCCGCCGGCTGAGGAATGAGACGGCGGGCGTGGGCCCTCGCAGGCCTCGTCGGATGTTGAACACCAGTCGCCACCCGCCCGTCTGCTCTGACGGGTCGTATATGCTCACCCCTGGAGGTAACGCGTGAAGCGCTTGATAGCCGCCGCTCTCATTGCCGCATTCGCCGTGATGCCCGCCGTCGCGCAGGATCGTGATGAGGACCAGGAGGCCAGTCCGGTGGCTCCGGTCGCGGAACTGAGCACGGATCGCCCTGATGCGGACGGTGATGGAATCCCGGATGACATCGAGCGGGTGCTGGGGATGGACCCGGAGATTGCGGACACGCTGCATCTCGTCCACGACGACCTCTCCGCCGCTGAGGGGGATCGGCTTTCGGCGAACTGGCAGGACGCGCTGGATGTGACGAAGTTCTACCTCGGCAACGTGGCGCAGGACCGCTGGGTGTGGCGGATCGACTTCGCGGAGCCGGTGGACATGAGCGGGCAGCGGGTGATGCTTTACATCGACGCGGACAACGACATCAACACCGGCCGTCGCGACGGCGCGCCGGGGACGGACGTCCGGCTGATCTGCAATGAGGGCGCGTTCAGCACGGCGGTGCAGAACTCGATGGTGCTCGGGCGTGACCGGGAGGTTCGCGGGTACGTCGATGATCAGAGCGTCTACTTCTCGATGGACATGGCGGTCAATCACAACGAGGACGGGAACGCCGAATTCCGCGCCTACTGCCTGTCGCAGACCACGACGGGCGAGGGGGATTCGGACAACACTGAGTGGTTCACGGCGGTCGTCGGCGGCAGTCGCGATCTGCCCAAGCGGATGGTCGGGGTGATGTCGCAGCTTCTCTCCGACGGGATGGTGGCGCAGCGCCGGTGGCTGGGCTGGCGGGCGCATCTGCGGGAACTCGGCGCGATGCACATCGCGCCGGCGGACGCGCAGTTGACGGGGTTCTCTCTGCTTCGCGAGGCGATGGAGCCGACTGAGCCGGGGGCGACGATGGCGTTTGACGCGCCCGAGGCCGGGGCGTTTCACATCAACGCGCTGATCCAGGACAGCGCGGCTGGGCACGAGGAGGTGGCGATCCGCGCCGGTGGCGCGGACGTGGGGCGGATCGTTGCGGGTGAGAATGACGGCGACCTTTACCTCTTCAGCACTGAGGAATCCGTGGCGCTGTCCGAAGGTGACTCGATCGAGCTTGTCGCGGCGGAGCCGGCGCAGGACTTTCGCATCACCGAGGTCTTCCTGACACCCGAGGTGCCGCGCGAGGGCGCGTTGGAGATTACGAATCTGACCACGTGGGTCACGCCGCGGCCGCTGCCCGGATCGTCACGCGGGGACACGGTGGACGTGGACGTGTGCTTCCTGACCAGCCGGCCGGTCAATACCACGGTGCGCTGGGGAGAGGGCGAGGCGCTTGAGAGCGAAGTCGCCGAGGCGGACACGACGTACAACCACCGCGTGCGCCTGGCGGATCTGACGCGGGGCGAGCGCTACTCCGCGCAGGTCGTCGCGCTCGACGGTGGCGAGGAGGCGCGCTCGGAGACGATCACGTTCGTCGCGGATGAGACGCGGCCCGAGCGGTGCGGGGTGGAGCGCGCGAGCCTTCCGCTGACGGTCACTGACAGCACGGAGGGGGAGCGGCCAGCGTGGCCGATCAGCAGCGGTGTGCCGATCGCGCAGGGCGAGCTGGCCGGGCCGGAGCACTGCCGGCTGCTCGACGCGGAGGGGCGGACGGTCGCGGCGCAGTTCACGCCGCTGGCGGTCTGGCCGGATGGCAGCGTGAAGTGGATGCTGGTGAGCTTCATGCACGAGGGCGGCTCGCCGGAGTACGCGCTGGAGTTCGGCGAGTCGGTGAGCACGCCCGAGGTGGACGGGAGCATCGTGGTGGAGGAGACCGCTGAGGGACTGATCGTGACGACCGACCGCGTGCGCGCGGAACTGTCGAGCGAGCGCTTTGCGCCGCCGGGGCGAGTGGCGGTGGACGCCGATGGCGACGGACAGTTCGGCGATGGTGAGATTGCGTTGAGCGGGCGCGAGGGCTTCGTGCTCGTGGACGGCGAGGGGAAGCGTTACACCTCCGCCGGTGCGGGCACCACGCGCTTCGAGGTCGAGGAGGCGGGGCCGGTGCGGACGGTGATCCGCGCCGAGGGGCCCTTCGCCGGCCCTGACGGCGAGTACCTGAAGTACCGCTGTCGGATGCATTTCTACCGCGGGTTCGCGGGCATTCCGACGGAGGTCGCGCTGCTGTCGCATGAGGGCAAGTCGGGCTTTCCGCCGACACTCAACGAGGTGCGGAGCCTGACGTGGCCGATGGAGGCCGCGTCCGCTGCCGGGGAGGAGGCCGTGCGGTGGGTGCAGGATGACGCCGATCACTTCGTGGTTTACGACGGCGGTGAGGCCGCCGCGAGCGACGGACAGGGCTCGAATGTGATCACCGTCGGTGACGGAGAGGCGCCCGTGACGGTCGCGATCCGCGACTTCTGGGAGAAATACCCGAAGGCGTTCGCGCTGGAGGGTGACACGCTGACCGCGGAGCTTTTCCCCGAACTGCCGGCGGACGTGTATGCCGAGCACACCGACCCGAAGCTGCTGACGATGAATTACTACTGGTTCCGCGACGGCAACTACCTCGTGGCATCGGGGACCGAGCCAGCCACCGACGTGCTGCTTTACTTCGGCCCGAGCGCCGACCATGGGGAGCAGGGCGACGCGCGGGCGGCCGAGGCGTGGCAGCAGCCGGTGCAACTGACGCCCGGTCCGGAGGCGATCTGCGATTCGGGCGCGTTGATGGACCTTGCGCCGAGTCGCGAGGGGCGCTTCGAGGAATACGACGAGTACATGCGGACGGGGCTGGATAACCTCGAGCGCACGCGGGTCCGCCAGCGGGAGTACTCGTGGATGAACTACGGCGACACCTACGGCGAGCGCTATGTCAACTGGACGAACCAGGAGTACGACCTGCAGTGGGGCCTGCTGGTGAACTACGCGCGGACCGGCGACATGGCCTACCTGGATCGCGCGCTTGAGGCGGCTTCGCATACGATTGAGATCGACATGATCAACTGGTCGGACGATCCGGGAGTGCTGGGTATTCAGAAGGAGCACGCGCCGTGGCACGTGGGCGGCTACGACACTCCGCAGCCTGAAGATGCGCCCTACTGGTTCAAGAACGGCATCTGGAACACGGGTCATGTCTGGACGCAGGGCACGTACATGGCGTACTGCGTGACCGGCGATCGGCGCTACTACGAGAGCATCGCGCGGCTCTCCGAGTTCCTCGACACGACGCGCACCACGTTCCAGGAGCGCTGGGTGCATCGCAACTACGGCTGGCTGACGATCGCGGCGCTGGGGACCTATCACACGAATGCGCACCCCTTCCATCTGAACGCGGCGCGCTTTTACATGCAGAACGTGGTGGATCGGCAGGACCCGGGGTCGGGCGGGCTGATCCACCCGATCGGCGAGTGTGAGCACGAAATCCGGCACATGGGCGGCAAGAGCTTCATGACCGGCGTAACGATGGCCGGGCTGACGATGCTCGACCAGGTGGAGCC
>JBKHFA010000217.1:0-6078 GCA_046540615.1 Armatimonadota bacterium
CGCGTCATCACCCGCGCAGTCACGGTTGATGTGCCGGGCTATCCGGTGGAGGCGGTCGATCCAACCGGCGCCGGCGACTGCTTTGACGCGGGCTTCGTAGTCGGCCTCACCGAGGGCCTGACGCTCGAGGAGTGCGGACGCCTCGCGAACGCCTGTGGAGCCGCCGCGGCCACAGTGCGCGGGCCGATGGAGGGTTCTCTGAGCCGCGATGAGGCGTTCGGGCGCGCGGGGCTTGGCGCGTGACGGCGAGGGGACGCTGACTGTGGCGAGACGACTGAGCTTCGATGGATACGACGGCAGCAAGCCGGTAGCGCTGCCCGACGTCAACGCTCCGCTCCATGGAGACGGCCGGGCGTGCAGCCTCGCGCGGGTGCTCGAGATTGCGCTTGCGCATGTCGGGCGCCCGCTGAGATATGACGCGATCATGGGCCTGTGCGGGCTGGCTTTCCGCACACCGCCATGGCCCGACCGCCCCTCACTCACCGTCGCGGAGTCCCGCGACACTGTGCACGCCCTCTCCGGCGCCCTCGGCGACTGTATGCGCTTTCTTGGCGGGGAGAGCAAGCCTGCGGAGGGCGAGGTACTGGACGCGGTCGCCGCATCCGTGGACGCGGGCCGACCGTGCATGGCGCTCGGGTGGGGGTCGGATAAGGATCACTGGAGCATCATCGCCGGCTACGATCGGGGCAAGGAGCATCTGATAGGCCACTGCCTGCTCGAGGCGCCGCGCCAGCAGTACGAAAGCTGGCCGCCCCCCGTCGAGATGCTGGTAACGATCACTGCTGACCCGCGGCCGCGGGGGCCGGAAGCTGTCACTGAGGCGCTGCAGGCGGGCGCAAAGCGTTGGGACGACGAGAGCGCGGCGCGCTATGAGGCGTGGATGCGCGAGATGCGGGCGCTCGATGACGTTCCCGGCGTCGCACACGAGCAGGCGGTAGAGTTCCTCGCGGATGCTCGAGCAGCGGCCGCAGGCTTCGCAGAACAGGTCGCCGAGCGCGAGCGTGAAGTCACCGCTGCATGGCTCATGCGTGCCGCCGAGCAGTGGCGGGAGCTTGTCAGGCTGCTGGAAGCGCGAGGGATGCCGCACTCTCTCGAGGCCCTGATGGCTCTCGAAACACCGGAGGGGCGCGAGGACTGGGCGCGGATGCTGGAAGCGGCCGCTCGCCTGGAAGAGGCGGCGGCCACGAGCGTGCGCCGCGCCAGCACGGTGGATTACCTCCCGAGTGAGGCGCAGTCATGGTAGGGATGCTCGGAAGGAACCTGAGCGCGCACGTAGAATTGTCATCATGTTGCGGCGACGGGAAACGTCGGTTCGATCGAGCATCACAGGAGGAGCCCACATGCGCGCACCATCCACCACCCTCATGATTTGCCTCGCCTTTGTGGCGCTGACGATTTTGCCCGGTCTCGCTGACCCCGAGTTCAACCGCTATGCGGAGTTTCGCTACACATCGGCCCTCCCCGGCGGCGGTTTCGGTGTCACCCCGGACGGTGTTCCGGGCTTCGAGGGCGCCATGCAGCTTAACGTGCCCGTCGCATATACACCGCATCGCGGAGCCGTCATCGGCTACTCATCAGCCAGCTTCGACAGCACCTTTCATATCGACACCGAGGGCGCTCAGATCAACGGAACGGGCATCATCGGGATCGGTCTGGGCAAGCCGGGGTACGGTCTCTTCCTCGTGGAAATGCCAACAAGCATCGAGTGGGAGCCTGCGCAAAACCTCCAGCAGCAGATCATGCCTGAGGGGCGGAAGCAGCCGGCGGTAGCGGTCGGCATGCAGGACATATTCGAAAACCGCGACGAGGCTCTCGGTCAGCCACACAACACCGACTCCCCCTACATCGTGGCCACGAAGCAGTGGGATGGAGCGGAACGCCCGGTCTATCTGACGCTCGGCTACGGCAAAGGCCGCTTCGACGCGAGCTTCTTCGGCGGGGTCTGCTGGCGCCCGATGGATCGTCTGACGGTCTCCGCTGAGTACGACGGCTTCAACCCGAACGCCTCGATCGCTTATGACCTGAGCGACGTACTCGTGGAAGACACGATGCTCTACGCGGGCATGGTGGATCTGGAGCGGGCGGTCATCGGAATGACATACGTATACTCGGACCTCGAGTTGTAGGAGGACACTCGTGACAGCAAAGATCACAGTTCTTGGCAACATCAACATTGATTTCGTGATGCGCGCGGAACGAATGCCACGCCCTGGCGAGACCCTGATGGGCAGCGACCTTAAGCTCGTTCCGGGCGGCAAGGCCGCCAATCAGTCGGTCACGGCCGCCCGCGTAGGCGCCGACGTGACCGTGATCGGCCGCCTCGGCGAGGATGTCTTCGGCCCGCAACTGCGGGAGAATCTCAGACGCGAAGGCATCAACACCGATTTCATTACCTCCGACCCGGAGGCGCACACCGGTTCGGCATTCATAGCCCTGTCGCCATCGGGTGAGAACAGCATCCTCTCGTGCATGGGCGCGAACCTCGCAGTCTCGCCCGAGCAGGTCGAGGGGGCATCAGAGGCGATCGCACAGGCCGACATGCTGCTGGTCCAGCTTGGGGTGCCGCTCGAGGCGGTACTGCGTGCGATTGAGATCGCGGACGAGGCAGGCACCGGGGTACTCTTCGACCCAACGCCCGTTCGCGGTGAACTCGGCCCGATGTGGGAACACGCGACGGTCGCCTGCCCCAATGAGACGGAGGCCGAGGTCATCATCGGCGAACCCGCCACAAGCCTTGAAGACGCCGCCCGCGCGGCGGAGTGGTTCGCCGAGCGCGGGGTGGAGATCCCGATCATCAAGCTTGGCGCGCGTGGCGCTCTGGTGCTCACGGATGGGAGCGCGCGTCTCGTGCGCGGATACGCAGTTGACGTGGTGGACACCACCGGGGCGGGCGACGCCTTTGCGGGGGCACTCGGCACGCGCCTGGCGGAGGGGGCGCCGGTCGAGGAGGCGATTGCATTCGCCAACGCGGCGGGCGCGATGGCTGCCAGCCGCTTCGGGGCGCAGCCGAGCCTGCCCACGCGAGACGAGGTCGAGGCGCTCATGGCCGAACAGGAGACCGATGATCGCGTGCAGGAGATCTGAACGATCGCGGGCTTGGAAGCCCGCGCCACGGGTCCATCGGCACGGACAACGACACAGACCGTCGCGGGGGCCGACTTCTCCAACGACATATATCAAAACGGGCCGCCGAGAACTCTCGGCGGCCCGTGATACGTTCTGCTCAATCGTGCGCAGGTTAGGCGCGCTCGTAGGGCTCGAGCTTCTTGTCGATCGTGAACTTGCGGAACTGCGGGAAGCTCGTGAAGCCGGTGTCAAGCTCGCAGGCGCGGCCTGCCAGCAGCGGCTTGCAGTAGGTGACGAACTCCTCGGTGATGTCGTTGCCCTCGTCGTTGATCCACTCGCGCGGAACGGCCTTTGACTCACCGGCGACGGTCATCAGCGACGTCGCGGCAGGCTCCCACTGGTAGGGATCGTCATTCTTGCGCTCGATCGTGATCATCACGTCGGTCTGCCCCTCCACAGCCCACTCGACGGCGGTCCTGCCGACGGCGTAGGCCTGGTCGAGGTCGACCTGGCTGGCGGTGGCGGCGAAGCAGCGCTGCAGGTTGCCGAGTTTGTCGTTGCGCGCGCGCACGCCGATGGCGTCCTCAAGCACATCGCCGAGCCACTGGGCGACGCCGCCGAGACGGCAGTGCCCGAACTCGTCAACCTCATCGGAGGTAGTGACGCGCTCCTCGCCCTCGAACGTGAAGCCCTCCGAAACGGCGACGACTGCATAGCCGTGCTTGTCGTAGACCTTCCGGGTGTCCTCGATGAACTGCTCGCGGGTGACCTTGACTTCGGGCAGGTACACGAGGTGCGGCGGCGCATCAGGCGTCGGGCGGGCGGCGGCGGTGGCGCCGGTCAGCCAGCCCTCGTTGCGCCCCATGACCTCCACGACCTCAAGGGTGCCGAAGGCGTCCGCGTCGCGGCCGACGTACTGGCAGCAGGTCGCCGCGTAGCGCGCCGCCGAGCCGAAGCCCGGGCAGCAGTCGGTGACGACGAGGTTGTTGTCGATGGTCTTGGGAATGCCGATCACGTGCATGTCCCAGTCGCTGGACTTGGCAAGTTCGGAGACCCTGTGGCATGCGAGTTGTGAGTCGTCGCCGCCGGTGTAGAAGAAGTAGCGGACGTTGTGCGCCTTGAAGACCTCCATCGCGCGCTCAAGGTCCTGGTCGTCGGGCTTGAGCCGGCAGGTGCCGATTCCGGCGGAGGGGACGAACTGCATCTCCTCGACAACGTCCGGGTCCTCGCGGAACAGGTCGCACAGGTCCTCGTTGAGTACGCCGTCCATCCCGTGGATTGCGCCGTAGAAGCGTTCGATCTCGTCAATATCCCAGGCCGCCTGGATTGCGCCCACCAGGCTGGCGTTAATGACGATAGTCGGACCACCGGACTGGCCGATGATCGCATTTCCCTTCAAAGACATGGTTGGGGCCCTCCCTCTGTGGGGTGTTGCTTTCGTTGATCTGGATGGAATTCATCAGCCGACGGACAAATCCGCCTCGTCGGCGTCGCCGGCAGCCTCATCGATCCCGCAAACGCCTTCGTCGTCATCAGGTTCGGCAACAAGTTCCCGGCGCTCGCTCGCGTCCATCTCGCAGGCGAGACTGTAGGCCTCAAACTCCTTGCGCCAGTTGCGGCACCAGTCGGTCAGTTCAAGGCAGACTTCGTCTCCGCACAGTGAGCGCTCTTCCTCGACGCGATAGCGCCGGGCCTCATCCGCAAGCTGGCGAAGAAGCTGCGAATACTCCGGGTTGTCGTCCATCGGGACCGTCTCCTGTGCATAGGCTTCGATGGTCATCAGGTGCTTTCGGGTGCACATTTCCTCCATGTTGCCGCACGGGCAACTTCGATCGACCTGATGGTCCTGGAGGAGGATGAGTTCTTTGATAAGCTGGTCGTACTGCCACTTGAGAATCGGCTCCATACTACTCCACCTCGCGCGTCTACCAGTTCAATTGTGAAGCTCGGCCGCGGCCTATGCTTCAGGCGGCCATCCGCGAAACAAGCCGATCGGCCGAACAGAAACAGCGGTCAGATGGCCTCTTTGCGGATGTCAGTATATCATACGCCGCCGGGGCCGGACAAGATGGACCGGGGCGCGCTCACGATCAGTCAAAGAGCACGTGGCCGGCCGTGACGCCGCCATCGACCGTCAGCACCGAGCCCGTGATAAACGACGCTTCGTCCGATGCCAGGAAGAGCGCGGCGTCCGCGATCTCCTCAGGCCGTCCGACGCGTCCGAGCGGGTAGAGCCGCGCCACTTCATCGAGAACGCACGGATTCGTGGCCTTGCGCTCATGCCACTGCGCGGTGTCCACGGTGCCGGGGCAGACCGCGTTGATGCGAATGTTGTGCTGGCCGAACTCACACGCCATCGAGCGCGTCAGGCTGACGATCGCTCCCTTAGCGGCGGTGTAGAGGTGATCCACGCCGAAAGCCATCAGGGCCTGCACCGAGGAGAGATTCACGATGCTCCCGGCGCCCTGCTCGACCATCGCGGGCACGACGGCGCGAGTGCAATGCCATGTGCCCCGCAGCGCGACCTCCACGGCCGTCCAGGGGTCACCGTTGACCCAGTCGCCGCCCCAGACCGCGTTGTTGACGGGCGCGTCGATGCGCCCGAATCCACGCAGAGTGAACTCCACGGCGGCCTGCACCTGCTCCTCGTCGGTCACGTCGCACTTGCACAGGTGCGCGGAGCCCCCCGCTTCGCGGATTGCGTCCACGACCTCGCGGCCGCTGTCCGGGTTGATCCCAGCTACGACCACGGTCGCGCCCTCGGCGGCGAAGCGTTCGGCGATGGCGCGACCGATTCCCCGTCCCGCCCCGGTGATGATGGCGGTCCTGTGTTCAAGGCGCATCAGGCAGTTTCGTTCCCGTTTCTCCATTCCCGTTTCCCGGTTCCCGGCCGTTCTCAGTTCGTCAGCTCAGCCAGCCAGTTGTGCGTCTCGGCCGCGTTCGCGTTAACCTCGTCGAGCGTCTCGCCGCCGAGGCATTCGACGATGCACGGGCCGTCGAAGCCGACGTCGA
>JBKHFA010000218.1:0-6062 GCA_046540615.1 Armatimonadota bacterium
ACGCCGTCCGTCCCGACAGATACAAACAACGTGCGGAGGAGGGCCTCCGCACCACGGAACCACCCGCCTCTTCCTGCCCCCCGCCGCCGTTGCTGTCGTTGCTGCCGTTCGCTCAGTAGTAGTACTGCTGGAAGCTCCCCTGCCGCGCTCCGCCGCGCCCGAGGGTCCAGTCCTGCGCCTCGAAGGGGAACGCCTTGATCCCGAGGTTCAGCCGAATTTCGTCGTAGTCGCTGTCATACGTGACGCTCGCCAGCCAGCAGTGAAGGTCGCGCGTGATGCGCAGGCTCAGGTCGTCGAGCTTGTCCTGATTCCCGTTGTATGTCGTCACGCCCGCGAGCTGCCACTTCTCGTCGATCCGCCAGTCGAACTCCAGGTCCGCGCGGTCAAGCTCCTCGTCGTCGAGGTCGTACGTGGTTGAGAGCGCGAGGTGGAGCTTCCACGGTGACGCGTGCGTCCAGCGCACCTGCAGGGGCCGCCACCGCGAGTCGTTGAGCGAGTAGCCGGAGACCAGTTCGAGGCGGTCGCGCTCCGTCGCATGGTGCCATCCGCGCAGCCGCAGCTCGCGCCACCGGTCGCGCCCGAAGTCGAAGCCGCCCGTCAGTTCGTAGCGCGAGCGGGTCCGGTCCTGGTGCACCACCGACAGCGTTGAGTAGTCGTAGACCCCGCCGTAGGATCGGCGCAGCGGCGAGAAGCCCTCGACGGTGGACTTGCGATGTGTGATTCGCGTGTGCAGGTGCGAGCCGAAGTCCATGTCGAAGTTCAGCGAGCCGCCGAGGTTGTAAAGCGCCGAGCCGTCGGAGAAGAAGTGCTGGTCGAAGTCGAGCGTGGTGGTAAGCTCCGCGTTGTCGCTGATCTGATTGCGCTCCCCGCCGAGGTTCAGGTCGATCCCCGCCGTGTTGACCTCCTCCTCGTCCGGATACTGCACGAGATGCCCGGCGGTCACTCTTGCGCGGAAGGGCACCGCGCCGAAAAGCTCCCAGTCCCCCAGCCGGCGGGTATCCGTGTTGAACACGACCTCCGGAAGCTTCTCCAGCCGGAAGCCCTGCCCACCGTCTCCCTCGGTCTCCCACTCCTTCTCAGCGGCCAGCGCCCAGTCGTACCACTCGCCACGGTCCTGATACTGCAGATCGGCCGTGATGTTCTCGGACGTGGGGCGGTCCGCGCCGAATTCCGACCGGCGCAGGACCGTGCGCAGGTCCCAGCTTGCGTTCCCGCCGAGCCGCTGGCGGTGATTGAGCGTGCTCGTGAAGCGCTTGCTGGACGTGAACGCGCTGTCGGTGATCGACTGATCGAACCCCAGCGTGCTCGTGGCCGTCTGCCCGCGCCGCGTAAGCGTCAGATTCCCCGCCAGCGACCTCGTCGCCGACTGGAAGCCGCTGTGCTCCTGGAGGCTGAGATTGAAGCGCGAGGAGACCTCGTCGCTCACATCCCAGTTGTGCCGCAGCCGCGCGCTCATCGAGCCCTCGTCCGGCTGGAAGAAGAGATTCGCCTCACCCGAGTGCGGCCCGGTGCGGAAGTAATGATCGCCGCCGAAGCCGATTCCGCGCTTCTCCGTCAGATGCAGCCGCACGTAGCTGTTCAGCTCGCTGCCGGTCAGGTAGAGATACGCGAACTTCGCGTAGAAGCCCTCGACGGTGTTCTGTCCAAGCTCCGGGAAGAAGCGGTTGTTCGGCGTCTGCGGTGACAGCACCAGGTCCCACGGCAGTTTGAAGATCGTGTTGCCCAGCACCCGCAGCCGCGGCTTCTCCACCACCAGCTTTTCATCGCCGACCGCGCGGATATGCCGCGAATGAAGCCCGTAGTGCGGCATCTCAAGCTCGCAACTCGTCGCGAAGCCGTCGTATGCGTCCACGGTCTCCTCTTCGCCAGTGCCGCTGATCGTCTCCGCCCGCACGAAGACCGGCTCCTCCACCCCGCGTTCGAACTGCTCCGGCTCGAATCGCGTGCGCGCTCCGAGGATCTCCCACTCCTCCGTCTCAAAGTTGATGCGGATCAACTCGGCGGTCGCCACCTGCCCCTGCCGCTCGATCGTCACATTCCCCCGGAACTGCCCCCACACCCCATCCTCGTCGATCTCCGCGGTGTCCGAGGTCACGGTGATATCCCGGTAGCGCACCACCACGTTCCCCTCAGCGATCGTCGCGCCCGAGTGGTAGTACACCTCATCCGCGTCCACGAGTATCTCGTCCCCCGACGGTTCAGGCCGCCAGTCGGCCTCTCCACCACCTTCGACTTGCTCCGGGGCGTCCTCAGCCGCCTGCACATCCTCCTCAGCCGCCTCGCGGACCACCGGCGTCGTGACCCGCGGCGCTCCCTCAGCGCCCGGCGCGCTCTCCACGAGAGTCTCCTGCACGCTCTCCACCGCGTACACGCATCCGGCAGCCGCGGCGATTCCCGCGGCCACCAGCGCTGCGCGGCAGATTGTCTCAAGCGCGCTCCTCATCGTACGCTCCCGGAGGTCAGCGGAGTCGGTGGAGGCCGAAGGCTGCTGCCGCGATGAGAATGACGTTCTGCGCCCACGCGGCGACCGCGACCGGCAGCGCGCCTGCCTCGCCAAGCTGCCTCGTCCAGATCATGACGAGGAAGTACCCGAACGTCACGATCAACGCCACCATCACGCCCACCAGCGACTGCCCGCGGGCGAAACGCAGCGTCACCGGCCCCGCCAGCGCCGCGAACACCAGGCAGGACACCGCCATCGCGAGCCGACTGTGCATCTCCATCGCCCACGACCGCCCGCCCCCTGCCGCCTGCTCCTCGCGTGTCTCGTACTCCGCCCGAAGTTCGCGGATCGTCATCTCTCCCATCCCCAGCGGCCCCGACATTCCCCCCGCCGCCTCAGTGGCGACCTGCCGAAGGTCCACCTCCACCCCGGCGCTGCGCAACGTCGTCAGTGACGCACCGTCGAAGAAGAAGAGCTTCGGACTGACGGGGTAGAGACGCTCGCCGCGAAACACCGCCCTGTCCGCCGCAAAGAGCATCGGGTAGTCGTTCCTCTGCATCATGAAGATCAGCACATCGCGCAGTTCCTGCTCCTCGGGCAGCCTGTCGCCCACGTAGATATGCAGGCCCTGCCCGGTGTCGGTGAACTGCCCGGTCTCGAACGCCAGCGACTGCCTCCGCAGCACCATCTCGCGGATCATGCTCTCGGCTTCCGCTCGCGACCACGGGACCGCCCCCTCGCTCACCGCCAGCGTCGCGAGCGTCGCGACCACGCCGAGCACCCACATCGGCGCCATCATCCGAGCAAAGCTCATGCCACCGGCGCGCATCGAGACGATCTCGTGGTCTGACGCCAGGCGGTTCACCGCCAGCGAGCAGCCCATCAGCACCGACACCGGCAACGCCATCACCAGCGCGTGCGGCACCTGCAGCGCCACGAATCGCAGCACCGACGGCAGTGGGACGCCGTGTTCGACGATCACCTCGACCACCTGGAAGAGCATATGTCCGGTGATCAGGATCACGAACGCTCCCAGCGCCACGAGGAACGGCCCCAGCGCTTCGGTCAGCACATAGCGATCAGCGATTCGCATGATGACGGGCGGCGCCTCCCTGCCGCCGCAGTAGCTTTTGAGCGATCCACGCGTTCATTTGTTCCACGCGTCCGGTCTTCCAGGCGTCCACGCGTTTCGTTGTTTTGCGCATTCACTACTTCCATGATGAAGCTGGCCGGAGCGCACGTGCTCCGGCCTGAGGAAGCTTTCGGCGCAGAACCCCGCGATTCCTCCGCTCTGCCTGGCATCCGCCCCCTGTCGCCGAAGTGGCCGGCCTCCGCGCCGGCCTGTGCCGTCGCCGTCGCTGTCGTTGCCGCCGTCACTCGAAGGCCCCGTCCCGCGCCCCGTCGAACCTTCCGTCGTAACCAACCACCGCCCCGGAGCTGATCGCCGATGACGTCGAAAGAACGCGTCATGGCCGCACTGAACTTCCAGCAGCCCGACCGCGTGCCCACCGGACCGTGGGCCTTCTGGCCCGAATTCCGTGAGGCGTGGCGCGAGCAGACCGAGACGGCTGAGACCATCGACGACCACTTCCTCACCGACGTCTGGATCGCGGTCGGCGACGAAACGCCCTATCCCAGCCTCGCCGGCGAGATCGGCTCCGACGGCGACTACCTCCTCAGCCGGGATGGCTGGGGGCAGGTCAAGCGCACTCGTGAGGGCGGCTCCTTCTACGAGCAGATCGAGGTCGCGTATGACGACCGCGCCCGGCTTCGCCACGGTGACTTCGAGGACCCGACGCTCGACTCGCGCTACGAGCGCATCGACGCCATCATCGACGAGCACAAGGAGCGCTACTGCGTCTTCGCGAAGATCGGCGGCCCTTTCATCCGCACCGGTTTCATGCGCGGCGAGACGCAGTGGCTGATGGACCTCGCCGCCGACCCGCCGATGGCCGCTGAGATGGCCATGCGCACTGCCGAGCACATCACGCGGATCGGCCTCGAGGAGATGCGCCGCTGGGACCTCTACGACACCGGGGTGTGGGTCTTTGATGACATGGCGGCTACGAAGGGGCCGATGTTCTCGCCCGCCACCGCCGAGGCGGTCCTCGCGCCCGCCTGGGCGCACATCGTCGATTCCTTCAAGGAGGCGGGCGCCGCGAAGGTCATCCTTCACTCCGACGGCAACATCGGGCCTCTGCTCGACCTCTTCATCGACCTCGGCTTCGACGGGATCAACCCCGTGGAGTATCACGTCGGCCTCAATCCGCTCGATTTGCGCGAGCGCTACGGCGACCGCCTGGCGCTGCTGGGCGGCCTTGACAACGCCCTGATATTGCCGCGAGGCGACCGCGCGGAGCTTCGCGGGCACATGCTGGAGGTGCTTCGGGCGGGCGCGGGCGGCGGCTTCGTCCTCGCGACACATTCCGTCGGTCCTGACATCTCCGTGGCGACGATGGAGTATCTCCGCGAGCTTCTCTGCGAGTTCGGCACGTACCCGATGCGCTGGCTCTGACCGCGCGCACGGTTTCGCCGCCCGACACCCCGATCTTTTTCCCCGAACCCCTTGACAAACATTCCGGGATGCTTATAATGATAACAGTTCGCGTTACCAACAGGAACGCCATCCACGAGGAAAATGATCGCGATGGCAGGAGAAAACGATCTTACAAAAAAGATTCATGAGGCGGGCGGTCGGATGACCGAGCAGCGCCGCGCGGTGCTGGAGGCGCTGGCATCGGTTGACACTCACCCCACCGCCGCCGAAGTCTACGAGATCGTCCGCGAGCAGGTGCCCGACATCAGCCAGGGCACCGTCTACCGCAATCTGCACACGCTCGTGGATCTCGGGCTTGCGCGGGAGCTTGACTACGGGCCGGGCGCGTCGCACTTCGACGCAACGGTGGAGCCGCACTACCACCTTCGCTGCGTCCAGTGCGGGCGGGTCGCCGATCTGCCGATCGAGCGCGAGCCGGCGCCCTGCATCGACGAGGCGCGCGAGGCCGCGGAAAACTGGCACATCTCCGAGCATCGCGTGGAGTTCATGGGGCTCTGCCCCGATTGCCGCAAAAACCAACGACGGCGATAGCACATCAGGAGGGACATACGATGGATCTGAAGGGCAGCCAGACAGAAAAGAACATTCTCACCGCGTTCGCAGGCGAGTCGCAGGCGCGCAACCGCTACACCTACTTCGCCAGCCAGGCGAAGAAGGAGGGCTACCGCCTGATCGCCGACGTCTTTGCGGAGACCGCCGAGCAGGAGAAGGAGCACGCCAAGCGCCTCTTCAAGTTCCTCGAGGGCGGCGAAGTGGAGATCACCGGGGCCTTCCCGGCGGGCGTGATCGGCTCCACCGCCGAGAACCTCAAGGAGGCCGCCGGCGGCGAGAACTACGAGAACACGGTGATGTACCCGGAGTTCGCCGAGACCGCCGACGAGGAGGGCTTCAAGGTCATCGCCTCCGCCTTCCGCGCCATCGGTAAGGCCGAGATCGGACATGAGAAGCGCTACGAGACGCTGCTCGGGCATCTCGAGGACGGTACACTCTTCGAGCGCGATGAGAAGGTCGTCTGGCGCTGCCGCAACTGCGGCTACATGACCGACCCGCAGACCGGCGCTC
>JBKHFA010000219.1:0-6045 GCA_046540615.1 Armatimonadota bacterium
GGAGATTACCGTCGTGAAAGTTCGAGAGGAGACAGGACGGTGCGGCGATCAGCAGGCGAGCAGCAGCTCAGTCCGGCCCGACCGGTTACCAGAGGCCCGAAGTACCATTGGTTCGGCTACTACGACAAGTGCCCCTGGAGCGCAGACGGGCGTTACATGCTCTCCATGGAGGTAGATTTCATGGATCGGCCTCCTACCGGCGAGGACGCGATCCGCGTCGGGATGGTGGACCTCGAAGCCGGAGACCGCGAGTTCCATGCTTTCGACGAGACCCGGGCGTGGTGCTGGCAGCAGGGGACCATGCTCCAGTGGCTCGGAACCGACCCGAACCGATTGGTCATCTACAACTCGGTCGAGGACGGGCAGTACGTCTCCATCATCCGGGATGTCCACTCCGGCGAGACCCGGACCATCCCGCGCCCGGTCTACGCAGTCAGCCCCGATGGGACCCAGGCAGTCGGCCTGAATTTTGCCCGCGTCGGGCGCACACGCCCCGGCTACGGCTACTACGCGCTGCCGGACCCCTCTGAGGGCGAGATGCACCCCGACGACGACGGCATCTGGTGGATCGACCTTCAGACCGGTGACACGGAGTTGATCGTGACGCTCGACCAGATCACGAAAATCGCGCGCCGGCAGAGCATGGAGAATGAGAACTGGTTCAATCACATGCAGTTCTGCACCGACGGCTCCCGCTTTTTGTGGCTGCATCGCTGGTACCGCCCCGGCAGCCCGCGCTGGTTCACGCGCATGTTCACAGCGAAGCCGGATGGCTCCGAGATGTATCTCGTGGCCGATGATGACATGGTGTCGCACTTCGACTGGCTCGATGAGCGGCATATCATCGCTTACGCCACACACAGGCAGATCGGCAATCGCTACTTCCTCTATCGGGATCAGAGCCCCTGGCTTGAGGTCATTGGCGATGACGTCTTCACCACCGACGGTCACATGTCTTACTCACCGGGCGACCGCCGCTACCTGCTCACCGACACCTACCCGGACGCGGAGATGAAGCGCACGCTGATCATCTACGACACGCACACCGGCCGCCGCG
Source organism: Armatimonadota bacterium (assembly GCA_046540615.1). Lineage (GTDB taxonomy): Bacteria > Armatimonadota > Zipacnadia > Zipacnadales > UBA5352 > UBA5352. The sequence goes on from JBKHFA010000219.1 coordinate 1,058, forward strand.
CCGACATCGGACGCTTCCTTTCGCCACAGCGCTACTCCGGCGAGATCCGCTGTGACCTGCATCCGCGCTGGAACCGCGATGGCACCCAGGTGTGTTTCGACTCGCTGCACGAGGGCGAGCGCCAGCTTTACGTCATCGATGTCGCCGAGTATCTGGAGGACTGATGGGAATGATCTGCTACATCTACACCGACACGCGCGAGAAGTACGATGATGCGGACTGTCATACGATCAAGCACGATCTTGAGAAGCTCTCGGGGAGTCCGTGCCTGGTGATGCACTTCAGCCAGGTTACCCGAGACTTCATCGAAAGCGCGCGGCCGTGGGCGGTGTGCCATTCCGGCGGCGGTACGCCGCATAACGAGTACGATGTGCTTGAGCGCGAGGATTACACCTGGCTGATCACCGAGTCGGGGATTCCACAGATCGGCTTCTGTGGCGGACATCAACTCATCGCGGAAATGTTCGGCTCCGAGGTCGGCATCATGCGTGAGCTTGCAGATGATGAGGCCGATCTCAATCCCGACTACTACCCCGGGCAGTTCAAGGAATCGGGCATCTGGCCGGTGGAGATCATCGCTGAGGACCCGCTTTTTGAGGGGCTGCCGAACCCGATCCGGGTGCGCGAGGCCCATCGCAGTGAGATCAAGGAGCTTCCCGACGGCTTCCGTCTGCTGGCGTCGAGCGCCGACTGTGAGATCCAGGCGATGGTGCATGAGACGCTGCCGCTCTACGGGACACAGTTCCACCCGGAGAGCCGCATGGAGCACTATCCGGACGGCCACGCGATCGTGAGCAATTTCTTCGAGATCGCGAGGGACCGGGCGGGGACGTGAGGCGGTCACTGGACGGGCGCCGTTGGGCGTCAGCCGTTGTCGTTTTGGCCCCGGCGCCCTCCGCCGGGGGGGCCTTCGCGTCTGTGCAGACGCGAAGGCCATTCCTCCAAGCGCATCTCACAAATGCCGTTCACGCCAGCGAATTCACCAGCTCCACGCACGCCTTCGCGATCTGCTCGCCGGCGCCCGGCGCGACCTTCGACGATCGCGCGGGCGTGGTCTCGTAGCCGCCGGTGAAAGGTTCGCTCTCCTCCGGCAGGTAGGTCTCCGCGTAGGAATCTTCGGTCGCCACGTAGCCGATGCAGCCGTTCGCCAGCGAGACCGGGAAGGTCGGCTCGAACTCGCTCCCGCGCTTGATGTCCATCGCGAGCGTGCAGAAGTACTCACCGGGGTTCGAGACGAACGCCGCCTCGCCGATCGTCAGCGCCATGATCTCCGCCGGGATCTCCGGCTCCTCCTCGTTCATCCTCGCCAGTTCGATCCACTCGCGCGCCCAGACGCGGTCCGGAAACCATCGGCCCTCGACCAGTTCGTCGCTCTCGAGGTGCTCGTGCGCCCAGTCGAGCATCTCTTCGGTGATCTCACGCGGCTGCAGCTTGATGACCTTGCGCGCGCCCCTCACCGGCGCGTGCTCGACGAAGTCCATCTGCACGAGGACCTTCAGCGCCTCGCCCGCGACGGTCATCCCGACCCGCCGCGCCGCGATTGGACCGGAGTGGATGGTGCCCTCAGGCGCGGTGTTGTCTACCTGCGTGATGTCGCCGCAGGCGCCGTTGACGAAGACCACGCCGAAGTCCTCTCCGAAGACGCCCTTGAGCGCCGACCGCAGGAAGTGGATCCAGTCGCTCGACGCGAGGCCGCCCGCGCCGAGGCCGGTCGTCCCGTGGCAGGGGAAGTTCACGATGCAGCCGCGAAGCCGGCCGTCGGTGGCGGCCGCGCCGACCACGCCGACCGTCTCGTCCTGCTCGCAGTGCGGCCGGTCCATCAGGTCCTTGAACTGGCCGCGAGGATGGCTGACCATCCGGCCGTCGGTGAGGTGCCAGCGCCGCGGATGCGCGATACCCGTCGCCTCTCCGGTTCCCACGCCGATCACGAGTTCCTCGGCTTTCCGGTGGGCGTCGATGACCGCGGTGGCCGCCTGTCGGGAGACATGCTCCGCGTACTCCTGATTCACCGCCGAGATGAAGCCCGCCGCGATGGGGCCGCCTGTGTGGGTGTGTGATGCGCCGAACATAACGCGGTCGGGCGGCAGGCCGATGGCCTCGACGATGATCTCGCGCGCGGCGTCGCAGACCGAGTGCGGCACTGAGAGCGTGTCCAGACCCACGATCGCAATGCCGCTGTCGCCGTCGCTGATATATGCGGCGCTGGCGAGGCACTCGTCGTGGACGCCGTTGACGTACGCTTTGCCGGTTCCGCCCGGTCGTTCCATCCCGTAGCTCGGGGTGATATTCGCTGCGCTGAAGCCGATCTGCATCGTACTCGTCTCCTCCTGCGTCGACCACTCTCGTCTCGATAGTCGCCGAGCGACGGTTCCTCATTCGGCCGACGATGCCCTGCCTGTATATGCGCCAAAAAGAGCGGAGGCCCGGAATCATCCCGGGCCTCCTGCACAGCATTTGCAATGACCGCGGATCACGGCTCGAAGTAGGTATCTTCACCGCCATCATACAGTGCGGTGTAGCCCATCGACTTCGCGTGGCCATCCGCGTAGCCGACATTCCCCTGGTCGTTGTGCCGCACGCAGAAGTTGAAATTGTACTCGCCAGGAGTGTCGTGATTCCAACTCTTGTTCTCGCTGCCATCCAGTGCGTCGAGGCGCATGCCGGCTGACGGCGGGAACATCCGCCACGTATACCATGAGGTGTTGGGTGTGATGTCGCCGATGGTGACCAGTTCAGCGGGAGCATCGATGTCGGCGAGGCTGGGAGGGATAGTACTGCCATGCGGGCAGAGGTACTGGTTCATGCCGTAGCTTCGCTCGCCCTTGTAGTACACGCCGAAGTCATCGTGCGTCCTCGTCTTCAGACTCTGGCTGGGGCAGTCGTAGACCTGGAGGTTGCTGACGTAGGGGTAGATCGCCCCCGACCACGTCCAGCGGTCGGCCATGTCCGGGCGATTGACATATCCCTGCGGGAAGGTCTCGTCGTAATCCTGGACGTACATCATGACACCCATGTTGATCTGCTTCACGTTCGAGAGGCAGCTTGATTGCCGCGCCTTTTCCCGCGCGCGAGCGAACACCGGGAAGAGGATCGCCGCAAGGATCGCGATGATCGCGATCACCACGAGCAACTCGATGAGCGTGAACCCTGTGCCCCGTTTCAAGGATCTCACTCCCTTTGATGGATGATTCTTCGATGCCAGGGGATTCTTCTCGTTCGGGACGCACTATCCTCCATCTTTCTTAAGATTTTTCCACACCATCGCAGATTGCCCGGTGCTCCAGGTCGATAACGGCAAGCGACGATGCGTCGGTCAAACCGTCTTCTACTGCGTGTGGTGCAGGTCCTTCAACAACTCAATCGTCTCCTCCACGATCGTTTCGCCTGAGCCGGGCGCCAGCTTGCTCGAGGGCGCCATCTGCGATTCGTAGCCACCCGCATACGCGTCCTCGGTCACCACGTAGCCGACCGAGCCGTTCGCAAGCTCCACGATGAACGTGTTCTCCCACGGACTCCCGCGCTTGATGTCCATCCCCAGCGAGCAGAAGAACTCGCCCGGGTTGCTCGCGAAGGCCGTCTCGCCGATGCGGATCGCCTGCAACTCGCAGGGGACCCGCGCCTCCTCTTCGTTGATCGCGGCGAGGTTCAGCCACTCGCGCGCCCAGATTCCGTCCGTGCCCCAGCGATTCGTGTTGCGCTCCGTGCCGCCCACATGCTCGCGCGCCCAGTCAAGCTGCTCCTCGGTCGGCCGGCGCGGCTCACACTCGATCACGACGCGCTTGCCGCCCACCTCCATGCGCTCGGTGAAGGGCATCTGCACGAGTTGCTTGAGCGTCTCGCCGGCGACCGACCCGCCCACCCGCCTCGCGGCGACGGGCCCGGACTGCACGAAGTCATCATCCGCGGTGTTGTCCACCTGCGTGATGTCGCCGCACGCGCCCTGCAGGAAGACCACGCCGAAGTCCTCCCCGAAGACGCCCTTCAGGCACCGGCGGAGGTAGCCGATCCAGTCGGCGGAAGCGTAGCCCGCGCCCCATCCGGTGGTCCCGTGGCAGGTGAAGTTGACCACGCAACCACGCGGGATGCCCTCCGCGTCCGCGACCCCGACCACATTGCATGACTCGTCGAGTTCGCCATGAGGCCGGTCCATCCTCTCCGCGTCGGCCCTCGGGTGTGAGCGCTGCTCGCCGTCCGTCATCAGCCAGCGGCGCGGGTGGGCCACGCCCGTGACCTCGCCGATCCCCACGCCGATCTGCAGGTCCTCCTTCACTCGATTCGCGTCGATGACGGCGGTCGCGATCTGCCGCGACATGTGGTGCAGATACTCGCGGTCCGAGACGGAGTCGAAGATATCCGCTGCCGGGCCGCCGGCGTGGGTGTGCGAGGCGCCGCACATCACGTGCTCGGGGACGATGCCGATGGCGTCAAAGATGATCTCGCGCGCGTGCTCGACGACCGAGCGCTTGATGGAGAGCGCGTCTACGCCGACGAGCGCGACGGCCTGCTCACCGTCATCGAACACCGCGGCGGTGGCCTGAAGCTCATCGTGAACGCCCTGCGTGAAACGCTTGCTCATCCCGCCCGGAACTTCCATCCCGAAGCTGGGGGTAATGTTGGCGGCGGCGAAGCCGATCTGCATGGTGGCGCGTCTCCTTTCGCGGCAGAGAACGTTGCAGCATGGTCTGCTGGCCGGACGATAGGTTCGCCGCGAGGGCGGGCGGTCCTTTGTGATACCTCAAGCGCGGCATTGAGACATGCAGCCACCCCGGCGAGGGCGCCGGGGGCACGACCCGCTCGCTTCGCTCGGGGTTGGGCGCCGCAAGCGGCGCCACAACGACAACGGCTGCGGGGGGAGGAGACGCCGCCCCCTCGCGCGAATACACTCCGCGGCGCAACTACTGACATCCCTGGAGACGATAGCCATGTCCGAAACGAAAGTCGCACTTGCGGTCGGCGCGCATCCAGACGACGTCGAGTTCCTGATGGCC
>JBKHFA010000220.1:0-6036 GCA_046540615.1 Armatimonadota bacterium
GCGCCAGGCCCTCTCATTGTGCGTCGTACGACGTGCGGAGGAGGGCCTCCGCACCACGGAAACACGCCGTCCGCCGTTGCCTTTGTCGTGCGTGGCACGGGCGTCCCGCCCGTGCGCCGTTTGTCGTCGGAGGGGCCGACCCCCGCGCGCGCCAGCCTGTGCCGTCGCCGTCGCTCCCGACCCTTCACACTCGTAACGCCTTCGCAAAGCCGTTCAGCGCGCCGCGATGCCCGCCGATGATGAAGACAGTCAGACCAGGGGTCACGCGAGGCGCCGCGCGTTCAACACGCGACGACCGCCCCGCGCAATGAAGTCGAGGTGCGCACAAATGAGTCATCCCATGGAACAACACTGGGAGGAGGACCTGCTTACTCCTCAGGAGGCCGAAGACGTGGTGGAGCGCCTCGCACAGGCCACCGACGTGCTGGACCTGCTGCGGCGCACCGATGAGGTCACTCCTCCTGAGATCGACCTGTGGAGCGCGCTGATACTCGGCAGTCCCGAGGCATCCGCGCAACTCTACGTACACAGCCCCGCGCCCGTCACTCCCGCTCTCGCGCTCGCGCTGGCCGAGTCGATGCACGCCGAACTTGCGTCATGTTGCGACTCGGTCCCGGAGCTTTGCGGGGTGCGTCAGGCGGGGACATCCTGCGCCGATCTCGGAGCGAAGGTGATGCATCGATTCTGCGACACATTCCACGACAGGCTCACGCAGCGACAATCACGGCCGATCGGCATCACACGCGCCGGCGCCTCCAGCCCGCGCGGACTCACACTTCAGCGCTGGCAGGAGGCCGACAGCGCGCTCGAGATCGCCGCATGGATGCTCGGCGCGCTCACCGATGACGACCGCGACGCGGGCGGCGTGATCGACCCGATCAGCGGGCAGTACTCGGGTGCATTCTTCCGGCACACCCTGCACAAAGAACTCGCCCGCCACCAGCGCAGCGCGTCTGAACTGAGCGTCGTCCTTCTGCAGCTTCGGCGCTCCGTGAAGATGCTGGCCGATGCCAGCCCGTCGCCGCTGCTTCTTGCGACCGCCGGCGGGGTGATGCAACGCGAGCTGCGCGACGCCGACATCATCGCGAGGCTTGACTGCCGCCGGCTCGCCGCGCTGCTGCCGTGTACCAGCCCGCGCGACGGCCTGATCGCCGCCAGCAGGCTCGGCGAGGCCCTGCAGGACGACCACGCGCTGGAGGGCTGGAGCATCGACATCGGCGTCAGTGGGCTGGGGATGGAGAGCGTGGGGGCGTCGGAACTGCTCGATCAGGCCACGCACGCGATGCTCGCCGCCTGCAGGGGCTCGGCCGGCTACCCCTTCGTGTATGTGTGACGGCCAGTGCCCGCTGATCAGCCGCTGGCGAAAGACAGCACCCCCGCTGCGAGCGAACGCCCACGCCGCGCGCCCGGTCATCTCCGGGCGCGCGGCGTCGCATCATGCGCACAAACACCCATCCGCACAACGCCGTTTGACCGCTGGCCGCTGGCCGCTCAGTCGTACACCACCCGGTAGACCGCCCCGGCCTTGTCATCCGAGACGAGCATCGACCCGTCCGGCATCAACTGCACGTCCACCGGCCGCCCCCAGTCATCCTCGCCCTGCAGCCAGCCCTCGGCGAAGGGTTCGTACGAGACCGCCTGATCGTCCTCCATCTGCACACGCACCACGCGGTAGCCGATCTTCTCGCTGCGATCCCATGAGCCGTGCTCGGCGATGAAGATGTCTCCGTGGTACTGCTCGGGGAACATCTCACCGGTGTAAAACCTCATCCCGAGCGCGGCCACGTGCGGCCCAAGCTCCGCCTCCGGGAGTGTGAACTCTTCACATGAGCGCCCCTCGCCGAACTCCGGATCGAGCACATCGCGGCCGTGGCAGTAGGGGTAGCCGAAGTGCTGGCCGATCTCGCTGAGGCGGTTCAACTCGTCCGGCGGAAGGTTGTCGCCCATCGAGTCCCGGCCGTTGTCGGTGAACCACAGTTCGCCGGTCTCGGGGTGCCAGTCGAAGCCGACCGTGTTCCGCACGCCGTGGGCGATGATCTCGAGGTTCGACCCGTCCGGGTCCATCCGGGTGATCGACGCGTAGATCTCCTCGTCCGGCTCGCAGATGTTGCATGGCGCGCCGACCGGCACGTAGAGCCTGTCATCGGGGCCGAAGGCGATGAACTTCCACCCGTGCGCCCGGTCGGTCGGGTAGCCGTCGTAGACCACCACCGGCTCGGGCGGATCGTCGATCCGATCGTCGATGTCATCGTAGCGCAGGACGCGGTTGACCTCCGCCACGTAGAGCGATCCTTCGCGCCACGCAACGCCGTTGGGCGAGTTCATGCCGCTGTCGATGGTCACCACGCGCTCTGCGCGGCTGTCCCCGTCGGCATCAACCACCGCGTAGACATTCCCCTCGCGGCGCGTGCCGACGTAGAGTATGCCGCCGGGGCTCAGCGTCATCGACCGCGCGCCGGGAACGTCCGAGGCGTAGTAGTGGATGCGAAAGCCGTCCGGCAGTTCGATCTGATCCAGCGGCGGCGCGGACTCGGGCGACCCGCCCTCGGCCTGCGCAAGACGCGTCTCATCATCGGCGCCCCGGGCGATCACCGTCTCCGATTCCGCGCCGGCGACCGCGCCGTTGTCCGGACCTGTCGTGCATCCTGTCAGTACAAGCAATGCAGCAGAAACGAGGAACACTGACGTCCTCATCATCCAACCCCTCCTCACAGCGCTCTTGCGCACCTTGACGTCAGTACATACTTCGAAGCGGGCCGGCAAAGCCCTGCCGCTACGAAGCAGGAAACCCACCACGCACAACAAAGTGTTAATTAGCGACCTGATGGTGGAGAACTGGAAGACGGAGGGAGCGCGGATTCATGGGCGAAGTGAACATCGTCTCGACAGAATCGAGGGCGTTTCAGGACAGGATCGAAGCCGGAAAAGCGCTGGCCGAGGAGCTTTCCGATCTCAAGGGTGAGAACCCGCTGATCATCGGGGTGCCGCGTGGCGCCGTCCCGATGGCCGCGGTCATCGCCGACGAGCTTGATGGCGAACTCGACGTGGTGATCGTGCGCAAGCTCGGCGCTCCGGGCAACCCCGAGCTTGCCATCGGCTCAGTCACCGAGGAGGGCGAGGCCATCGTCAACGAGGAATTCGCGCGGCGAACCGGCGCGTCTGACGAGTACATCAAGCAGGAGACAGACCGGCAGATGCAGAGGATCGAGGAACGCAAACGCGCCTACCGCGAGACGCGCCCGAAGGTCCCGATGGAGGGCCGCATCGTGGTCGTCGTCGATGACGGCTTCGCCACCGGCGCGACGATGAAGGCCGCGCTCGAGAGCGCGCAATCGGAGAACCCCGAAAAGCTCATCGCCGCGGCGCCGGTCGGCGCTCAGGACACCTGCCGGCAGATGGGCGACTACGCCGACGAGGTCATCTGCCTGCGCGCCCCCGCGTACTTCGGCGCCGTCGGAGCGTTCTACCGTGACTTCGGACAGGTCAGCGACGACGAGGTGCTGGAGATACTCGAGGAGCGGATGGAGTAAACCACCGCCCCGCCCGTCGGGCGTCCGGGCCTCCCGCCCGGACGCCGCATTCTTTCTCCCGCTTGCCCGACGCCCGACGAGGTCTTCGTCACCACCATCGCGAATCACCCCTCGTCACGATCGCCGTGATCCGACCACGCTCCATCAGTTGGTGAAGAGGGGTTCTGCGATGACAGGACAGTACATCGCCTTCGAGGCGATCGGCGAGGCCGTGCTGAAGCCCTTCGACATCCCGCGACCGGGACCCGGCGAAGTGCTTCTTGAGATGGCATACTCCGTCATCAGCGCCGGCACCGAAGGCGCGAATCTGCTCAATCTCCCCAACACCTCGGGCGGCTTCCCCTACCATCCCGGATACTGCGGCATCGCGCGAGTCGCCTCCACCGGCGACGGCGTTGACACCGTCGCGGTCGGCGACCGCGTCCTCGCCGACTTCTGCGGACACCGCTCGCACGCGCTGCAGAAAGCAGACGACCTCACCGTGGTCGACGATGAGATCCACTCACTCGACGCCGCATTCGTCGTCATCGCCGCGATGGGCCTGCAGGGCGTTCGTAAGCTCAAGCTCGAACTCGGCGAGTCCGCGATGGTCATCGGACTCGGCCTCCTCGGCATCTTCGCCACCCAACTCGCGAGGATCGACGGAGCGATCCCCGTGATCGTCTCGGACTTCGATCCCGCCCGCCGCGATCTCGCCCTCGACCTCGGAGCCGATCATGCATTCTCCCCCGACGACGAGCATCTCGCCGAGCGCATCACGAACCTCACCGGCGGGGAGGGCCCCAACGCCATCGTCGAGGTCACAGGAGCCGCCGAAGCCCTGCAGGACGCCCTCACGTACGTCGCACGGCAGGGCCGGATCAGCCTCCTTGGCTGCACCCGCGTCTCCGATGCGCCCATCGACTTCTATCAGTACGTCCACAAGCCCGGCGTCTCGCTGATCGGCGCGCATACCTTCGTGCGGCCCGAGGTGGACTCGTACCCCGGCTACTGGACGGCCCGGGACGACCACCGCGCGCTCCTCGCCCTCATCGCGGCAGGCAGGCTCAAGGTCAGGCCGATCATCTCCGAGATCGTCTCACCCGAATCCGCGCCGGCCGTGTACACGCGCCTCGCCGAGGAGAAGCACCCGCCCCTCGGCGTCGTCTTCGACTGGAGCAGGATACAATGAAGCCCATCAGGATCGGTCAGATCGGCGTCGGGCATGAGCACGCTTCGGCCAAGATGCAGACACTTCGCGCGCTCCCCGAGTACTACGACGTCGTGGGCGTTGTTGAGGAGGAGAATCCGCGCTGGCGCTCCGACGCGGCCTACGAGGACGTCCGGCAGATGACCGAGGACGAACTGCTCGACACTCCCGGCCTTGAGGCGGTCGCGGTGGAGACGAACATGCCGCAGCTCGCGCCCACCGCTCTGCGCTGCATGGAGCGCGGACTGCACATGCACCTCGACAAGCCGGGCGGGGAAGCGATGGCGCCCTTCCGGCGGTTGATCGAGGGGTGCAGAGAGCGCTCACTGGCGATCCAGCTCGGGTACATGTACCGCACGAATCCCGCGATCAACTTCTGCTTCAGAGCGCTCCGCGAGGGATGGCTCGGCGATGCCTTTCAGATCGACGCTGTCATGAGCCGCTACGACAGCGACCGCTACCGCGAATTCCTCGCCGACTACCACGGCGGCGCGATGTATAACTTCGGCAGCCACCTGGTGGACCTCGTGGTCGCGATGCTCGGGCGGCCGGAGAACGTGGAGGCATTCCTGAAGGCGACGCGCGACGATGGCCTGCATGACAACTGCCTGGCGGTGCTGGAGTATCCCCGCGCGACGGCGACCGTCCGCTCGGCCATCGTCGAGGCGGATGGCATGATGCACAGACGCTTGGTCGTCTGCGGCACGGAGGGCACCGCGGAGGTCTGCCCGCTGGAGTATCCGGGGCGCTACCGCGAGGAGCCGCTGCGCGTGCGACTGACACTGCGCGAGGATGTCCCGAAATATCCCGCGGGCACACACACCGTCAACGTCGGCGTGATGAACGGCCGTTACGACGACCAGTTGATCGAACTTGCCCGCGTCATCCGCGGAGAAATTGACAATCCTTACTCGTACGACCACGAACTGCTGGTTCAGGAGACGCTCCTGGCCGCCGCCGGATACACCGCATGGGAGGAGAACGCATGAGCCTCACAGGCAAAGTCGCCATCGTGACCGGTGGCGCCGGATACATCGGATCGACCACCGCAAAACGCCTCGCCTCCGACGGCGCCGCGGTGATCGTGTGTGATGTCAACGAAGAGTTGGCCGCGGAGGTGGCCGACGCGATCGTCGCCGATGGTGGCGCCGCGACCGCCATCGAGACCGACGTGACGAGCGTTGAGAGCATCGAGGCGATGGTCGCGCGGACCATCGAGGGATTCGGCCGCATCGACATCCTCGTCAACGTGGCCGGCGGCAGCGCCCGGGAGCGCGCCTCCACCGTCCATGGCTCCAGCGAGGAGGTCATCAGGCA
>JBKHFA010000221.1:0-6035 GCA_046540615.1 Armatimonadota bacterium
TGCCGTCGTTTGTGAAACGCTCCACGAACTCGGCCGCCTCCTCCATGATCGTCAGGTCGGCGGCGAACTGGGTGTCGAACACCACGTCCACGCCGAGGCGGCGCTGGGCAGCGAACATCTTGCCCTCCCACGCCACGCCCGGCTCGAATCCGAACTCCTCGCCCACTGCCGCGCGGACGGCCGGCGCGGTCTGCATGACCACCGTCATCTCCGGGTCCTCGAGCGCCTCGAGGAACTCGTGGGTCGAGTCGCGCTCGACGAACGCGCCGGTGGGACAGACCATCGCGCACTGGCCGCAGCCGATGCAGACGGTCTCGGAGAAGGCCGCATCGTGCGCGGGCATGACCACCGTGGAAAAGCCGCGGTTGACCTGACTGAGACAGGCGGCCTCCTGGATCTCCCCGCAGACTCGCACACACCGCCCGCAGAGAATGCATTTCTCCGGGTCGCGAATCAGCGCGGGACTCGAGATGTCCCTGTCGTAGCGCTTCCGCTCGCCCTTGAAAAGCTGCTCGCGGATGCCCATGTCCCGCGAGAGTCGCTGCAGCTCGCAGTTGCCGCCGCGCTCGCAGGTGTTGCAGTCGTCGGGATGATTGTCTATCAGAAGCTCGACGATGTCCCTGCGAAGACGGAGGATCTCAGGGGTGTTGGTGCGCACAGACATCCCATCCTCGGCCGGGAAGCAGCACGAGGCCGCGAGCTTGTCGCTGCCCTCGATCTCCACTACACAGACCCGGCATGCCCCCTGGATCGACAACTTCGGGTGATAGCAGAGCCTGGGGATGTGAATACTGGCGGCGTCGGCGGCCTCCATGATGGTGGAGCCCTCGGGGACCGTCACGTCGAAACCGTTGATCGTCAGCGTGATATCTGCCATGATCGCCCTCACTCAGCGGGGCTTGTGACATATTTCACATGAGATGTCATTATAACGGCCCTCACGAGAATTGCAAGGGCCGACACGGATTTTCTCAGATTCCCCCGAAAAGCCCGGAGGGAAGTGCTGACACATGCGCACCGCGAATCCATCAATACGTGTTTGTGCTTCAATTCGCAAAGTCGCGTCGCGTTTGTCCTGCGACTTTCGACATTCCTCCCGGCACTTTGTGTCACGCTTCACAATATGTGACGCGCATCAATGCGCCACAGTTCACTGATACCAGCGTGCCTTCGGAGATATTCCCGGGCGAAAGGACGGGGTTGGCGGGGGCGCCTTGAGGCGGCCGACTTCGTGTCGCAGGCGGGTGTGCAGAGGCAGCACGAGCCCCGAGCGTCCGCTGTCGTGACGCCCCGGGGCCTCACGGGCCCCTCCACCACCTTCATTCTCCCGCAATTCCTTTGAAGGCCCTCCCACCCCCCGCGCCGAACTACCCCTCGGCGCGTATCCCGCGGATGGGGGTCGTTGATGATGATCGCACGTCTGACCGCTGTTGCCACACTGCTCGCACTCGCCCTGCAGCCCGCGGTGGCGCTCAGCGTCACCTCGGCCACGCACTTCGGCCCACCTACGATCCGGCTCGAAGCGGCCGACACGCTCCACGCCAGCCGCCACGCCCTCGTGCAGCTTCCCGCCGGTCACACCGCTCTCACACTCCCGCTCGCCGAACTCGGGGTCTCCGCCGATGATGCCATCCTCAGCGTCCAGCCTGACGACTCAGTCCGCCTCGTCGCGGTCCACTCCGATGACGACGGCGCGCGGTGGATGATCGAATCATCCCGCGACGTCGAGGCCACGCTCGCCCTCACATATCCCGTCGAGGACCTCTCCTGGGCCATCGAGTACGCCGCCACGCTCACCACCGACGGCTCCCTCGATCTCGACGCCTCCCTCCGCCTCACCAACGACTCCGCGCGCGATCTCGAGGACGCCCGCCTCGTCGGCGACTTCGCACGCGCCACCCTCTCGCTCGATGCCGGACAGTCCGTCACCGTCGCCCAACCGTGGCTCTCGGCGACCATCAGCGCCGACGACCTCGATCGCTCCCTCGTCTACGACAAAGACCGCCACGGCGATTCCGTGGTCGAGCTTCTGACCATCTCCGGCGACGCCCCGGCTCGCGCAACCGCGCTCGCCTCCGGATCAGTCCGCATCTACGCCGACCCGGCCGATGGCGGCGAGTTCATCCGGCAGACATCCATCCCCTACACCGCCCCCGGGGAGGCCATCGAGTTGGCGCTCGGGCCGGCCTCAGGGGTCATCGTCACACGAACACTCGACAAATCCGAAGAAGTCAACAAACGCCTCGACGCGCGTGACAAAATCGCCGTCTTTGACCTGCGTGAGAACTGGCTGCTCGAAGTCCGCAACCTCCGCGATGTACCCATCGACCTTACTGTCCGCGAATACCATGACGGCGCATGGAGGCTCGAGCAGTGCTCCGATGACTGCGAACGGGTCGATGCCGAGACGCTCAAGTTCAACCTCACCGTCGAACCTGGCGAGCGACGCGAAGTCACCTTCTGCATCCGCCACGAACACCGCCAGCCGTGACGCCCGCCGCTGCAGCTTCAGAGGAGCCAGACACCATGACACCCGAACAATACTTCGCCCGCAAGCGCAAGGTCCATCTCGACATGCACCTGCCCGACGACGCCCCACACATGTTCGAGAATTTCGATGCCGAGCGCTATGTGGCGACACTTGTTGACGCAAACGTGAACTCCGTGACGATCTTCGCGCACGGCCACCACGGCAACTGCTACTACGACACAAAGATCGGCCACAAGCACTCGCGACTTGACTTCGACTACGTCCGCGAGGTCGCCTCCGAATGTCGTCGTCGCGACGTCGCCGTCATGGCCTACATCTCATGCGCATGGAACCACCGCGACGGTGAAGAGCATCCCGAGTGGACACAGCGCGACGCAGATGGCGAGCCGCGCCCACACCCGCGCTTCTGGTGGTGGATGTGCCTCAACTCCCCCTACGGCGACCACATCATCGACATGACCCGTGAGGTCGCCGAAGAATATCCCGTCGATGGCCTGTGGTTTGATATTACCTATGTTGCACCTCCCTCATGCTACTGCGAGTACTGCACTTCCCAGTTTGCAGACATCTACGACCAGCCCATTCCTCGCGACCCGAAGCCGGGCAGCCCCGGCGCCCGCCTGCTCTACGAGTTCCGCACAGGTACCGAACAGCGCTTCCGCGACCGCCTCGTCGAGACGGTCAGGTCCGCCGATCCCGACCTGCTCATTAGCTGGAACCACGCCGGCGACGTCACCCAGCTTTATCTCGACAATGACCGCACGTCCGACATCCTCTTCCGCGAGACCCACACACCGGAGGACTGGCTCCCCTCCATCCAGGCCCGCTGGTTCCAGCATTTCGACATGCCCTTCGAGTGCTGCACCAGCCGCTTCCACTACGGCGGCTGGTCGAGCTTCAGCTACAAAACACCCGCGAAACTCCACGTTGAAGCGGCGACCGGCCTCGCTCATGGCGGAATTGTGGACATCGGCGACCAGGCCCTCCACGACGGAACCCTCGACCCCGCCGCCTATGACCTCATCGGTGGTGTCTACGCCCGGGCGCGCGCCCTCGAGCAATACTGCACCGACACCACCTCGGTCCCCAACATCGCCGTCCTCCACTCCTCCCGCGCGCACCACCTCGGCCAGTGGCTCGAAGGCAACGCCAACCGGCGTCCGATGGTCAGCGTCTACGGCACCGCCCGCGTGCTTCATGACGGCGGCCGCCACTTCGACATACTCTCCGAGCGCGCCCTCGATCGGCTCGGCGAATATCACGCCCTCCTCCTCCCCGATCAGCTCGTTCTCACCGATGACGAGGTCCACGCGCTCGCTGAATATGTCGAATCTGGCGGCGCGATCCTCGCCTCCTGGCGCTGCGGCATGTACAGCGACGATGGCGAGGAGGTCTCCCCCACTTTCATCCGCGACCTCTGCGGCGTCGATCCGGTCCGCTTTGCGGACTACTCCTGCGGCTACGTCACCGACCTCAAATTCGACGTAGCGGCGCCTGACGCGCCACTACTCTTCCGCGGCCCCGGACAGGCCGGCCACCGTCTGAAGATCCCCGCGCTCGAGTGCGAGGCCGAGTCGGCCGACGTTCTGGCCTCCCTCACCCACCCAATCTACGAGCGCACCCCCGAACACTTCTACGCAGCCAACAACCCGCCCCCGGCCGACCCGTCCGGCTACGGTTCAGTGTTCCTCAACAGTCTTGGTGATGGCCAGGTCGTCTACTTCCCCTTCGACCTCTTCCGCTTCTACCAGCTCGACTCATATACCCCGCTCCGCAACATCGCCCTCACCATGCTCGATCGCGTGGCCCCCCACCAGCAGGCCACGGTTGACGCCCCCGCGCAGGTCGAGGTCGTGCTCCGACAACGCGGAAACCTCCGCTTCCTCCACCTCATCAACTACGCCAGTCAGCGCTTCGGCCAGGGCTTTCACCCGGTCGTCATCGATGACATTCTACCGGTGGAGGGCATTCCGATCCGTCTGCGGGGCATCGCCACCTCTGTGATCGAGCGCCCGTCAGGCCAGCCCCTGCATTTCGACTACGACGGCGCGTACACCACATTCACTCTCCCCCGCCTCGAGGGCCACGCGATCGTCGAGATCACGTTGCCGCATTAGTTTCTATCGGATCTGCCCGGATTGCCTTCGAGCCCTCGGTTCGCCTCGCACACCGGCCCACGCCACGAACACGGATGCTGTGGATAACCTGTGGAAGTTCGGGCCGACGGACTTGAAGTACGAGCACCGGCCGCACACCGACGCGTCTCACCCCCGGTCGCCTCCTGAGCCGGCCGGCTTCATCCCGCTGCTGCCCGATCTCCCCCCGCAACTACGCCACCTTGCCGGCCGTTCTTCGACGGACGCACCGATCAAACCCGCCTCGGGATCTTCTTCCCAATTACACCCTCATCGGCGACAGACCTGCGCGTCGTCCACGCAGCTATCCCCCACCGCCGCCTCGTGCTCACCTGTCGCGTACGCCGTATGGTGGCAGCGCCCTCGTCAGTCGGCTGCCTTCGCGAATGCACCGCTCAAAAACGGGGCTGGGGATAACTCTGTGGAGGATGAGGATAACATATCTGCACATCAATTAACATAGCTTCGGGCTTCACGAGTGGAGGGCCGGCAAAAACCGAGGAGCTGGCGGGCTGCGTGTTCGGCCTCAACTCCAAACACGACGGCCCTGCCGCCGTAGACTCGGAGTCGACCGTCTCTGATTACGACGAGTGTCGTGTCTTCCACGTCTTTCGCTGGCTCTGCGCTACGCTGGCGGGCCCTCGGCTCCCACATCCACCCGCGAAACCGCTCTCGCAGTGCTCGTTTGGCGCGTGCTCGGTGCATGCCTGGCGGCTCGTGATCGGAATTCATTCATTGCATTCATTGCATTGCGCCCCGAGCATCGGCGGCGTCCCTCGGACAGCAGAGTGCGGGTCCCCCCTGCACCGCGCGGAGTCGCCGCCCCGATTGCTTCCAGGGGCCCCGCTCTCTCCTGCCCAGGGCGCGCAAATCTCGCCTCAGGTCGAATTTGCGCACCAATTGGGGCGGTGCGCCCGCTGCCCTGTGTGATAGATGTCATTGATGCGCGCGCTGTTCGGTGAGAGACCTTAACATGGCCCCCCGCTTATGCGCACAAAGCGCCCGCTCAGGCATCGTTGCTCAAACCAGAGCCAACGTCTCGCAGGAGTGATCAGGCTGACGGCGCCACCCGTTCGGTTCATCTCGCCCCCTGCGAGCGAGACTTGTGTGTTGACGCAAGATTCTGCACTTAGCCCCGGCTTGGAAATGTCCCCGCTTCACGGCTTCGCATCGCCCCGAGTCCTCTCAGACAGACCTCCGCCGTGCGCGTCGTTGTTACTGCGAACGCTTTCACGCCACGATCTTTCCTGACCCCTGCCTGGTCGAAGCGCACCGCGGATCCGCGGCCCCCTGGACAACCTTACCTTTACACACATCTCGGCAGGGGCCACAGTGGGCCGTGAGCCGTCGGAGGGGCCGCCTGAGGCGCGAATGTCGTTTGTTCGCGCCGAAGCCGGCCCGCGATCTGC
>JBKHFA010000222.1:0-5967 GCA_046540615.1 Armatimonadota bacterium
GGCATGAGGGGCGGCGACTCTACGAGATAGCGCGCGAGGGGGAGACGGTCGAGGTTGAGAGTCGGCAGGTGACCGTGCACAGCTTCGAGTTGCTCGACTTCTACCCTGGTGAGCGCGCGCGGGTGATGACTGAGGTCGTCTGCTCGAGCGGCACGTACATCCGGAGCCTCGCGGCGATGCTCGGTGAGATCGTGGACTGTCCGGCATACCTGTCATTTCTCGTGCGGACGAAGGTCGGAGCGCAGACGGTGGCAGATTCATTGACCGGCCGGGAACTGACGCAGGCCATGCGCGACGGGCGGCTGTGCGACCTGATGCAGCCGCCGGAGACGGTGCTGTGCGACTGGCCCACGATCGAGGCTGATCGCGAGACGGCGATCCAGCTTTGCCGCGGAATGCAGACGCCCGCGCCGTCACTGCTCTCTCCAGGTGAGCGACTGCTGGTGATGAGCGAGGGACGTCTGCTGTGTGTCGCCGAGATCGTGGCGAACGGCGAGGAGACGGTCATCCAACCCCGACGGGTCTTGCTCTCAGAGGACGAGTTGTGAAATGAAGCAGGTGCAGTGGACGCCCGATCTTGAACTTCCCGACACGCCCCGCGTGGTGGCGCTGGGGGCTTTCGACGGCCTGCATCTCGGCCACGCGAAGACGATCCAGGCGATGCGCAGCATCGCGCATGAGCGGGGGGCCGAGGCAGCGATCCTCACGTTCGACCCCAGCCCGCGGGAGTTCGTGGACGGTGAGCGGCAGCCCGGCCGCCGCCTCACCACGCGCGACGAGCAGCGTTACTACCTCCGCAAGCTCGGCGTTGATCTCGTGGTCGTCTTCGAGTTTCCGGGCGAGATTCACACGGTCTCACCCGAGGACTTCGTCCGCCGGATACTCGTCGAGCAGATCAACGCCGTGCAGGTGACCGCGAGCAAGACGCACCGCTTCGGGCACATGGGCAGAGGTGACATCGACCTGCTGCAGGAGTTGGGCGCGAAGCTGGGCTTTGACGTGGAGATCGTCAGGCCGCTGATGATCGGCGGCGACCGTGTCAGCAGCACGCGGATTCGCAATCTCCTCGATGCCGGCGACGTGCACATGGCGGGGGCGCTGCTGGGCCGGCCCTACGCCATCTACGCGCCGGTGGTGAGCGGCCAGGGCCTCGGCGCGGAACTCGGCTTTCCGACCGCGAATCTCAGCATCCCGCCGGAGAAGATACTCCCTCACGACGGCGTGTTCGCCGGGATGGCCGGCAAGGTCTCGGAGGGCGACTACCAGTCCGTCGAGCAACCTCGGCCGGCCGCCATCAACGTCGGACTGGCGCCGACCCTGCGTGGTGACGAGCGGGTCGTCGAGGTGCATCTCGTGGAGGCGCAGTGTGATCTCGCCGGCGCATCGCTGAAGGTTGAGTTCCTGCGCTGGCTGCGTGGAGAGGAAGAGTTCGAGGGAGTCTCAGAGCTGTCCGAGCAGATCGCCCGCGACGTTGACGAGGTCGTTGAGGTCACGAGTGCGGAGCGGACGGAGGAGTTGGAGGAGTTCGACCGGCTATGCGCCACCGACTACGTCGTGCGTCGTCCGAGCTGGGAATGACCAGCAGGTTGAATCGTCCGTCGGCGCAGGGCGCTCCGCCCGTCTGCGCTGCCCGATGCTCATTCGCAAACCTGCGGACACGGCGCCTCGTCATCGTCATCGCGTTCATTCTCTGCGCGGGACCGGCCGCGGCGCAGTCGTCCACGGACCTGCTCGGTGAGGGCGTTCCCGTGCTCGATCCGAACGCCGAGGGCCTGCCCGCCAGCAGCCTCGTGGACTTCACCGGGATGCTCGACGGCCCCTGCGGCACACGTGGACGGGTCTTCACCGGCCGCGACGGAAACTTTTACTTCGAGGATGGCACACGCGCGCGCTTCTGGGGGATCAACGTCGCCAAGGGCTCCGTCTTCCAGCCTCGTGAGCGCATCAAGATGGCGGTGGATGCGATCGCACGCGCGGGCTTCAACCTCGTGCGCCTCCATCACATCGACGACGTCGAGGGGCTGCTGCCGCCTCAGCGTGCCGGGACGGATCAGCCGATCGACCCCGACAGGCTCGCCGCCATCGATCACTGGATAGCCGAGTGTGGCAAACGCGGCATACACGTCTACCTCGACCTCCTCGACTTTCGCACTTTCTACGAACGCGAGGGCGTGCCCGCCGCCGATGAGCTTGGGCGCGGCGCCAAGCCCTACGCGCTCTTCAACGAGCGGCTGATCGAGCTGCAGATGCAGTACGCGAAGGCGCTGCTGATCGATCACGTGAACCCCGAGACGCAGATGTCGTACGCCGACGACCCGACGGTCGCGCTGATTGAGCTTTGCGATGAGAACGGCCTCTTCGCCGCCCAGCGCCGCCGGACGAAGCTCGTCTCGCCCTACCGCGAGGAACTCCAGCGGCGGTGGAATTTCTGGCTGCGCGCGAAGTACGAGGACACCGACAGCCTGCGACTGGCGTGGACCGACTGGCGGGACCAGTGCGCGCTTGAAAGCGACGAGTCCCTCGAGCAGGGCACTGTCGCGCTCCACGACTCCTCGACCGCGCCGGGCCTGCTCGCGACAGCCCTCGGGACAGGGACGGGATCGGCGGGCCGCCTCAACGACCTCTCGCTCTTCATGGCTTCCATCCACCGGCAGTACTTCGAGCAGATGGTCGGCTTTCTGCGCGACCGCGGCGTTCAGCAGCCGATCACGGCGGTGACGGACTTCGAGGCCATCCCCGACCTGCGCTCGGTCTACGAGTCGCTGGACTTCATGGGCGCGAACTTCTACTACGATCACCCGCGGCTCAAGGACGGTCAGTGGAAGTTGCCGATGTACTTTGTCAACCACTCTCCGATCGGCGATGCGACCGAGGGCTTCGGGCCGAAGCTCGCGCGCAGCAGCTTCGTTGGCAAACCGATCGTCATGCGCGAGTGGGGCGTGTGCTGGCCGAACAAGTTCCGCGCGGCGGGGATGGTTGACGCGATCTCCTACGCCGCCCTGCATGACGTGGACGCGATGATTCTTTTTACCTACGACATTCGCCCCGAGGCCCGGCGGCTGGATTTCTTCGATGTGAGTCGCGATCCGGCGCGGTGGGGGCTGGCTGCTCTCGGCGCGAGGGTCTTCCTTGAGCGGGACATCGACGAAGCGGAGCGCCTGATCGAGGTCGGATACTCCGAGGTGGACAGTCACTTCGTGGACGGCGAGCGCACGCTTGCGGAGCTTCACCGCGCCGCCAACGTCTCCGCGATGCGCGGACGCTTCTTCGGCGAGGCATTCGATGGCGAGGCAGATCTGATGGTCGCGTCGGGGCTCTCCAGCGGCGCCGTCTATCCCGGCGAGCGCACGGTCATCAGCGCCGAGCAGCGCGCGGAGGATCTGCTCAACCGCCGTCGCGAGGCGACGCTTGCCGAGCGCAGCGGCTACCAGGTCGGCACCACGCCCGCACAGAGCGTCGTCTTCGAGTGGGGCGGAACGCTCTACGCCTCGGGCGCCCGCGTCGAGCGCGCCACCCACCCGGGCTTTTCACTGCAAGAGGTGCGGGCCCACGAGCACTACCGGCCGATCGGCGTCGGGGCGGATGGCACGCGCACCTTCGGCCTCCGCGACATGCGCCGCAACAACTGGGTCTACCACGCCCTCCAGCCCGAGGACAAGCTGCGCGCGACACTCGACGCCCTCGGCCAGCTTTACGACGAGCGCATCTCGCACGACTACCTTGAGACCGAGCGCTTCATCTCGGACACCCGGCAGATCGTCCGCGACGAAGGCACCGAACTGATCATGGTCAACACCCCGACCTTCCAGGCGATCGCGGGCGCGCTTGAGAAGGCCGGCCGCGCCACCGGACGGATGGCCGTCCGCTCGAGCGACCCCATCGGGGCGGTCTGCTGGCTGAGCCTCGACGGGAGGGGGCCGGAGGAATCGCGCCGCTGGATGCTGAAGATGGTCACGACCGCGCTCAACACCGGAGAGGAGAAATCCCTCCATGTCGGCGAACGTGAGCGCGCGATCTTCGCCCTTGAGGGCGCCGGCAGCGCGCCGATCACCACGGGCGGTCAGGCGGTCTCAGGAGGAACCACGGTCACCCTCGGGGGCACCGAGACAGCGCAGGTCGGCATGGCCAACGGGGCGTGGGAGATCGTGCGCGACGGTGACCGCCATCACGTCTACTGCGACACGCCGGGCGTGCAGATCAGCATACCTGGCGCCGCCGGCACGGCAGTTGCGCATACTGATGACGGCGATGAGATTGAACTCGACTTCGACGGCACGCTGACGTGGCCCGAGGGCGCGCGGATGGTGACGATCGGGTAGGCCGGCCGGGGGACGTGCCGTTCTGGAGCGGCGGCGCTTCACCGGCCGATGTGCCGCAAGGACGCTGGGAGCGGCTGAAGCCCCTCCCCTCCAGAACGACTGGACAACGACACAGGAGGGCACTCACGATGGATCGTTTTGACTGCGTATCACCGCTGGACTTCCGCTACTACGACGAGAAACTGCGCGCGATCTTCGACCCCTACGTCACTGAGGCCGCGCGCGTGCGCTCCGAGGCGATGGTCGAGGCCGCAACGACACGCGTGCTTGCCCGGATGGGCGTCTGCTCCGATGAGGTCGCCGATGAGGTCGAGGTGGCGGCGAAGGCCGTCACCCCGCAGGAGGTGGCCGAGGAGGAGGCGCGCATACATCACAACATCCGCGCCCTCGTCAACTCCATGAAGACCTACGTCTCAGCCGAGGCGAAGCCTTACATTCACTTCACGCTCACCTCGTTCGATGTGATCGACACCGCCACCGCCTGGCGCTTCAAGCACGCCGCGACCGAGGGCCTGCTGCCGATGCTCGAGGAGCTTGAGAGCATCCTCATTGACCTCGCGCGCCGCGAGGCCGACACGCTGCAGGTCGGCCGCACCCACGGCCAGCACGGCTCTCCGGTGACCTTCGGCCTTACGATCGCCGAGTACGTCTCGCGACTCGGCGGGCGGATCGAGGCGATCCGCGAGACCGCGGAGGACCTGCGCGGAAAGATCTCCGGCGCGGTCGGCGCGTACAACGCGTCCTCGCTGATGCTCGACGATCCTCTGGAGTTCGAGCGCCAGGTTCTCGCCGAGCTTGGCCTCAAGCCCTCGCCCGCCTCCACGCAGGTGGTTGAGGCCGAGTTTGTGACTGATTTCATCCACGCGCTGGTCTCCTGCTTCTCGGTGCTGGCGAACCTCGCCGACGACATGCGCAACCTGCAGCGGACGGAGATCAACGAGGTTGCGGAGGCCTTCGAGGCCGAGCAGGTTGGCTCCTCGACGATGCCGCACAAGCGCAATCCGTGGAACTTCGAGAACGTGAAGAGCATGTGGAAGCAGTTTATGCCGCGGATGGTCACCGTGTATTCCGACCAGATCTCCGAGCATCAGCGCGACCTGTCCAACTCGGCGTCGCAGCGGTGGCTGCCGGAGATCATCGTGGGACTCGCGAACTCGGTCGCGCGGCTGACGAAGATCATGGGCCGGCTGGTGACGGACAGCGAGGAGATGCGAGAGAATCTGCGCCTGACGGAGGGCATGATCGGCGCGGAGCCTGCGTATATTCTGCTGGCGGCGCACGGCCACCCCGACGCGCATGAGGCCGTCCGGAAGCTGACGCTGCAGGCGCAGACGAGCGGCCGGCCGCTCGGTGAGCTTCTGCAGGAGTCCGAGGAACTCGCGCACTACTGGGAGCAGCTCACCGAGCGCCAGCGCGAGATCATCCTCGACCCGGCGCAGTACACCGGCATCGCCGCGGAGAAGACGCGGATACTCTGCGACATGTGGGAGGAGCGGCTGGGGCTCGGATAGTTGCCAGGTCCCGGTTACCAGTTGCCGGCAACGGCAACACCAGGCCGTCCGTGCGACGGACACTCGTGTCCGTGGAGCCGTTCGTCGTTGCCGTCGGCCGTGGTCGTTGTGGCCCCGGCGCCTCGCCGGGGGCCGTT
>JBKHFA010000223.1:0-5966 GCA_046540615.1 Armatimonadota bacterium
GGAAGGCCGGGCGGAGGGGCGTATCTTCAGATGCGCCCGCCGTTGGCCGTTCGTCTTCGGGTGGGGTTGTCCGCAGATCGCGTCCGGCCCGGGTGCATGCACGGACACTCGAAGGAGTCGCGGGTCGCATCGGCGAAGACGCGCGTGGCCGTCATCAGTTGCCGGGAGAGGATCGTCGATGCCCGACACACACGCCGCGCCTCGTCGCTACCAGTTCAGCGTGCGGATAGAGCCTGAGCCGTTGCGCGACGCATCGCTCTTGTACATGTGGCGGCGTTTCAGGTGGCGATACGTTGCCGGATGGGCGGGAGCGGGCCTCGGGGCGGCCGCGTACTCCCTGACGGACCTGGGCCTGCTCACGACCGTGCTCGGCGTGATCGTCGCGGTCCTCGCGCTGGTGCTGATCGCCTACCCGTTCGCAATCTGGTATGCAGTGCGGCGCACAGTCGAGGGGTACACGGAACTGACCGGCGGGATGCCGGTCCGGTATGAGGCAGACGAGCAGTGGCTGGTCAGCGACTACGCCGGCGGCTCGGGCGAACTGCACTGGAGCGACTTCGAGAGCGTGTTGAAGACCGAGAATATGTGGCTGCTGGTGCTTTCAACCGAAGAGCGTTTCATCCCCCTGCCGATCGACCAGGTCCCGGACGACGCGCTGCAGTTCATCGAATCGCAGATCGAGGCTGATGGTTCAGACAGTTAGTTAGCCGCTCGACCCGTTGATCGGGGCGGTGAGCGTTACCTCCGTGCCGACAAGCGGACCTGACTGGATGGACATATCTCCGCCGAGGTAGTCCAGGCGCTCGCGGATGGTGAAAAGGCCGAAGCCGTCCCCGACCTCTGGCTGCTCGAGGGGCTCGGCCGCGTCGAAGCCGCGCCCGTCGTCGCTGACACGCACGACCACCGAGCCGTTGCGCTGCTCGATCGTTATCCGCGCCTCATTCGCTCCGGAGTGCTCCACGATGTTGCTCAGCAGTTCAGCCACCGCTCGAAAGAGCGTGACACTCAACGCGTGAGGAAGCGACGCGCTGCTCCTGCCGGCTACCTCGCAATCAATCTCGTGGCGATCTTTGAACTGCTCCGCAAGCCACTCGACCGCCTCGGGGAAGCCGAGTTCATGCAGCAGGGGTGGGCTGAGTTCAAAGGCCAGCGCCCGAGTTCCCGCGATTGCGTCGTCGAGAAGGTCGTTGATCTCGTTGATCTGCTCACTGCACCCGTCGTCCTCGAGGGCGCCGTTGAGCGCGCCGACACGCAGCTTGGCGTACGCGAGATTCTGACTGACCTCCTCATGGATGCGGGTCGCTATACTGCGCCGCTGTCGCTCCTCGGCCAGCACAAGCTCGGAGGTCATCGATCGCAGCGACTCCTGGTATCTCACGCGCTGTCGTTCGGCCTCGCGCCGCGCCGAGATGTCAGTGCCGATGGCGACCACGCCCAGCAGATCTCCCTCGGCGTCTCGCACCGGCCGACTCGCCCATGAGATGCAGGCCTCAGTGCCGTCCGGCCGCAGCATGTCCACTTCATCCACTCGCGGCATCTCCGGCTCCCTGAGAAGCGCTTCGACCGTCTCGTCATGCTCTGGATTGGGGACTACCGTCCGATCAAGCAGGTCGCGGACCGGCATCTGCTGAAGATCGTCGCGTTCCAAGCCGACGAACTCCGCCGCATAACCGTTGGCATAACAAATTTTAGCATGTCGGTCCACGAAGAGGATCAGTGCGTCGAGGTTGTCGATCAAACTGCGATAGGGGCAGTTGGGGTCCGTTGACGCCACACCAACGTCAGACCACGGCGTGCTCTCCTGCTCGTCATGCACGCGCTGGAGCGCTGCCTCTGCCCTCTCGGCGCGCACGCGCAGCCTCGCCATCTCAGCGGCCATTTCTTCTTTCGTCACTGCGGACGCCCCTGACCCCGAACTGCGGCTGCAGATGTGCATTCGATAGTTGCCATCGTTCGCGAACACATTCCGACCTCCTGCGTCTGCCCACCTCCCTCATGCCGCGCCGCAGCGCGTTGCGCTCGACATGTCGATTCAACAATAAGTATACACGTTCAATTGTGACAACACATCAGGGAAAACCACTATTTTCTCGGGGCAGAACGGTGGATATGTCATTTCAGTCTTCGTCCCACGCAATTTCACCGCTGAGCGGATCGTCGATCTCCCGCTGCCAGCGCTCAAGCTCCCCGCGCAGCCTCATGAGTTGCTCGTCCATCTCCGGCGTCGAGGCGAGATTCGCGGTCTCCCACGGGTCTGCGGCAAGGTCGAAGAGTTGCGTCACCCGCTCCGCCTCGCCGAAGTACTCCACCAGCTTCCAGCGGTCGTCGCGGATCGCCCGCTGGCAGGCCCTGTAGGCGAAGAAGAGGCTCTCGTATCCGCCGACGTCGCTCTGCCCCTGCAGGATCGGTGCCAGCGAGCGCCCCTCCACCGACTCGGGCGTCGGCAGGTCAACGACGTCGCACACCGTCGAGAAGAGGTCGGTCAGGTAGCACAGTGCGTCGGAGCGCTCGCCCTCGGGGATGCCCGGCCCCGAGATAACCAGCGGCACGCGGATCGAATGATCGTACATGTTCTGCTTGCCCATCAGGCCGTGCTGGCCCACCGCAAGCCCGTTGTCGCCGGCGAAGACGATGATCGTGTCGTCGGCGTGCCCGCGCTCTTCCAGCGTCTCGAGCACCCGGCCGATGTGCGCGTCGAGGTGCGTGATCATCGCGTAATACGCGGCGATCTGCTCCTGAGCGATCTCCGGGGTCCGTGGGAAGGGCGCGAGCATCTCGTCGCGGATCACCATCTCGCCGTTGTTGAACGGATGCACCGGATGGAAGTTCTCCGGCACCTCGATCCGCGCCGGGTCGTAGAGGTCCTCGTACTCCTCGGGCGCCATCCGCGGGTCATGCGGCGCGGTGTACGAGACGTAGGCCATGAACGGGGCGTCCCCGTTCTGACACTCGATGAAATCGATGGCCGCATCCGAGAAAAGCTCGGAGGAGAACTTCTCGCCGATGTAGCGATCCTCCTCAGGGTACCGGCCGCCCGGATGGAAGTCGTAGACCGGCACCTCAAGGTGGTCTGACATCCCGCCGAAGAATATCTTCCCGCCGTCGCTGAAGCTGCGGGCGTAGCTTGACGGCTGGTTGTGCCACTTCCCGGTGCCGAAGGTGGCGTAGCCGTGCGCCTGCAGGTGCTGCGGGAGGGTGACGAAGTCGCCGCAGTCGTCCGGGGCGTGGTAGAGACCGCGCCCGGTCATCAGCATCGCCCGCGACGGCAGGCATACCGCCGGACGGGTCGAGCCCTGGATGGTCGCGTGGGTGAATGTCGTTCCCTGGTCGACCAGCCGGTCCATGTTCGGTGTGATGATTTCGGGGTTGCCAAGCGCCCCGACCGTGTCGAATCTCTGGTCGTCGGTGAAGAAGAACAGGATGTTGGGTCTTTCGGGCATGGTGGGTCCCTCCAGGCACAGCCTCATGTGCTGCGGACGGCGACACGTGTCCCGACGCTTCCCTCATTCATGCTGCTCATGGATACTTCCTTCCCGAATCTTTCTGGTAAGCAGGAAGAACCTGTCCGGCGTCAAAGATTCATGGTAGCAAGCAACCCGACTGCACCATGTGGTCGGCCTGAGAATCGGGACACGGAGGAGATCTGGACATGGGTAAGGCGCGATCGGCAGACGAATATCCCCTCGGCGAGGGCAGACTGAAGTGGACCTGCACGGAGTGGCTGGAGGACAATCTCGACGGTGACTTCGTGCTGCTCGACTGCCAGCCAAACATCCACGACTACATTAAGGAGCACATCCCCGGTGCTGTGTACTTCAACCCGGCACTGCTGCGCGTGCCGAAGGAGGGTGTTCCCGGCCGCTACATCCCCGAAGATGCCGTCGAGGACCTGTTCGAGCGCGTCGGCATCGACGAGGACTATCCGACCATCGTCTACACCGGCACAGGACCGTTCAAGGGCTGGGGCGACGGACTTGAACAGACGATGATCGCCTACTCCCTGCTGCGCTTTGGCGCCGAGGAAGTCTGGCTGCTCGACGGCGGCATCGACACCTGGAAGCACGAGGGGCGGGAGCTGTCGCAGCTCTTCCCGGAGTGCCCCGGAAGCAGCTTCGATGTGGAAGTGCAGGAGGACTTCTACCTTGAGTACGAGGAGTTCAAGGAGGTCAAGGACGGCGACGACGTTGTCCTCCTGGACGCCCGGCCCGCCGACGTCTACGAGGGCCAGGGACCGTGGCGCAAGCCCGGCCACATCCCCGGCGCGGTCAACATCCCGTGGAAGAGCTTCTTCCACCCCGAGAACGCGCGGCTGCTGAAGAGCGATGACGAGATCCAGGCGATCCTCGATGAGCACGGGATCACGAAGGACCATCACGTGATCTGCTCATGTGGAACCGGCCGTGAGGCGACCGCCGAGTTCACGATCTTCAAGTGGCTGCTGGACTTCCCGCACGTGAAGATCTACGAGGGCTCATTCACCGAATGGTGCCACCGCGATGAGCCGACCGTGACCGGCCCGAACCCGAGGTAAAGCCAGCGACGAAAGCAAAGACAGCAACGAAAGTAGCGACGGCGAACGGCCCGGGCGGGTCGTTCGCCGTGGTCGTATTCGTGGCGTCAGGTGCGGACGCCCTCGTCCGCGCGCCGTGCTCGCCACCGGTCGCGGACCGGACACTGACACGGCTTTCCGGAAGGTCTCCGCCACTCTCGCGGCGTATCTTGCGGCGGCAAAGCACAGGAGCGGAGGGACGATGATGAGAGACCGCGTGGCAATCGGAATGATGCTCGCCTCCGTGGCACTGATGCTCAGCGGCTGCGGCGGCGGAGATGAGGGTGAAGCCGGGCCCGAGCGTGGTACGCTTGTGCTCCCCAACGGCGGCACCATCACCTCGACCGACCGCAACTCCACCGTCGAGGTGCCCGCCGCGGCGATCGATGAGCCGCAGCGCTTCACGGTCGAGAGAATCCTCGACCCGCCCGCCGACCCGGGCCTTGTCGAGGACACGGCGTACCGCTACGGCCCGGACGGCTGGGTCTTCGACGCGCCGGTCACGATCACGATCGGCTACCGGGAGGAGAACATCCCGGCGGGCGTCGATGAGGCCACGCTGCAGATCGCGCGACTGCAGGGCAGCACGTGGCAGCCCGTCGGCACATCAACCGTCGATCAGGGGGCCAACACCGTCAGCGCGCAGATCGATCGCTTCAGCGTGTTCGCGGTCGTCGGCCGGACAGCGGCGACCGGCGCGTACGTCTTCGACAGCGCGTGGGGCTCGCGGGGCTCCGATGATGGCGAATTCCGCGGGGTGGGCGGCATCGCCTGGCGCGGCGGCCTCGTCTTCGTCACCGACATGATCCCCTACCGCACCGAGCGCATCCAGCGCTTCGACGCCAACGGCGTCTTCCTCGGCGACTGCCGCGACTGGGACGATGAGGACGGGGCCACCGGCGGCGTCGATCTGGACGCCGACGGGAACATATACACCAGCGTGGTTGACCTCTTCACGAAGGTCGCCGGCGACTGCGGACTGGTCTTCGACCGCGATGCTGACGACCTCGGCCTCGCCGTGTTCTCCCCCACCGACGTGGCGCTCGATGGCGCCGGGAACGTCTTCATCGCCGAGATGGATCAGCATCGGATCACGGTGCTGAACGCCGAAGGCGACTTCATCCGGCATGTCGGCGAGCAGGGCTCCGGCGACGGGCAGTTCAATTCCGTGGGCGGCGTTGCGGTCGGGCCCGGTGGGAGCGTCTATGCGAGCGACCACCTCGGCGACCGCATCCTGCGCTTCAGCAACGCGGGCGAGTTCCTCGGCGAGTTCGGGGAGACCGGCGAGGACAACGGACAGTTCCGGGGCCCGCGCGGCATCGACGTGGATGATGAGGGGAACGTCTATGTCGCGGACTCGGTCGGCAACCGCGTGCAGAAGTTCGATGAGAACGGCGCGTTCATCACCGCGTTCGGC
>JBKHFA010000224.1:0-5956 GCA_046540615.1 Armatimonadota bacterium
CGAACCTGATGTACGCCGAGCGCCTCGTGAAGTTCCTGCTGTGGCAGCGCGGCGGGTACAAGGTGACGATCGCCGGCCAGGACCAGGTTGCGGAGCATATCAGAGGCGTCTACGCCCCCGACGGCGAGCGCGCCTTCGACTACGACTTCATGGGCGACGTGTATGAGAAGCAGTTCGAGGTCGAGGGAGTCGCGCTGGAGGACTGCCCCGAGGAGCAGGACACGACGGAGCCGCTGGGCCGACATCTTGAAGGCAACCGCGTGGGCTTCGACCTCGGCGCATCCGACCGCAAGACCTCGGCGGTCATCGACGGGGAGTCCGTCTGGGAGGAGGAGGTCCCGTGGGACCCCAGGAACCAGGAGGACTGGAAGTATCACTACGAGGGCATCAAGCACTCGATCTCCCGCGCGATGGAGCATCTGCCCTCGACCGACGCGATCGGCGGATCGTCGGCGGGCGTGTGGATCAACTCCCGGGCGCTGGTGGCGTCGCTCTTCCGCTCGATCCCCGAGGACGACTTTGAGGAGCACATCAAGGACATCATGCTCGACATCGGCGAGGAGTTCGGTGTGCCGATCGTCGTGGTGAACGACGGTGAGGTCACCGCGCTTGCCGGCTCGATGTCGCTTGAGGAGAACGGCGTGCTCGGCGTGGCGATGGGCTCGTCGGAGGCTGCGGGCTACGTGACGATGGACGGGAACATCACCGGGTGGCTCAACGAGCTTGCGTTCGCGCCGGTGGACTACCAGGAGGACGCGCCCGAGGACGAGTGGTCGGGCGACAGGGGCGTTGGCGCGCTCTACTTCTCGCAGCAGGCGGTCGGGCGGCTCGCGCCGGTCGCGGGCATCGATTTCGACGACGATCCGGACCTGCCAGTTCTGCTTGAGCGCGTGCAGGAGCTTCACCTGGAGGACGACGAGCGGGCGCACAGCATCTTCGTGACGATGGGCGTCTACCTCGGGTATACGATCGCGCATTACGCGGACTTCTACGACTTCAAGAACATGCTGATCCTCGGCCGCTGCACTTCGGGGAACGGCGGTCCGACGATGCTCGAGACCGCGACCGACCTGCTGGAGCGCGAGTTCCCGGCACTGGCGGAGAAGATCGACCTGATGCTTCCGAGCGAGCGACTGCGCCGCGTGGGCCAGGCGATCGCCGCGGCGAGCCTTCCCGAGATCAACGGCGGCTGACGGGACGGAAGAGAATATCAAGGAGGATCTGAACAATGAAGCTGCGCAAGGACGGCGGTGAGGTCTTCGTCCCGGACCGCAAACCGGTTGACGGGGCCCTCAGTCGCACAACGCACATGGGGATCGGCGCCCACCAGGATGACCTGGAGATCATGGCGTACGACGGAATCCTGGAGTGCTTCGGGCGCGACGATCTGTGGTTCACCGGCATCACCTGCACCAACGGCTCGGGCAGCCCGCGCGATGGTCTCTACGCGGACTACACCGACGAGCAGATGATGGACGTGCGCCGCGACGAGCAGAAGAAGGCCGCCGTGGTGGGCGAATACGCGGCGCAGTTTCTGCTCAACTACGCGTCGAGCGAACTGCGCGATCCGGAGAACCCCGATCCACTGGCTGACCTCGTGGACATCCTGACGGTCGCGAAGCCGCGATGGGTGTACACGCACAACTTCGCGGACAAGCACACGACGCACATCGGCGCGGCCTCCCGCGCAGTCGAGGCGATTCGCGAACTCGACCCGTCCGATCGGCCGGAGAAGCTCTTCGGCTGCGAGGTCTGGCGGGATCTCGACTGGGTGCTTGACGGCGACAAGGTGCAGTTCGACGTGGCGGGGCATGAGAACCTCGAGATGGCGCTGCTGGGCGTGTTCGACTCGCAGGACATCGGCGGGAAGCGCTACGACCTGGCGACGCTCGGTCGGCGGCGCGCGCACGCGACCTACGCCGAGTCGCACGGCGTGGACGTGACGGACTCGATGATCTTCGCGATGGACCTGACGCCGCTGATCGAGGACGATGATCTCGATCCGCGGGACCTGGTGCAGGAGCACATCGATCGCTTCGCCAAGGAAGTGCGCGGGAACATGGACGACATCCTGCGCTGAGCGGACGAAGCACGTTGTTTCGTGGCACGGGCGTCTCGCCCGTGCGTCGTTCGACCACGGGGTGCGGAGGCGTATGCGTCCGCGCCCCGCTTGCGTGTCGGGCGCGGGCCGGACGACAATCGGCGTCGAGCGGGCGCTGGCTCGTCAGCGCAGGCAGGCCCGACCTCTGAGCCGGGCGCGCAAGAACACCGCCGCGCGCGCGGCGAACCTCCCGTGCGAACACAGGAGCCGGATGAGGGAGAATATGCCATGCGTCGAATCGCCATCATCACGTTGATGCTGCTCGCACTTGGCTGCGCGGCAGTCGCGCAGGATGCGGGGGATGCCGCCGGTGAGACGGCCGAGGTTCCCACGCTCATCCCGGATTGGTGGGAGCGGCAGGCCATCGTGACCATCCCTCCGGCGAGGCCGGAGGCGCCTGTCATCGACGGGAAGATCGGCTACGAGGAGTGGTTCTACGCCTCGCGCGTGGATGGCTTCATCGACTCGGACACCGGGAATCTCGCCGACCTGCCGGTGGCGATGTTCGTTTGCTACGATGAGGAGAACGTGTACGTGGCGGTGAAGATCGAGCGCCCGCCGATGCACCCGACCGCGCGCTCGACCTTCCCCGCCGGTCGCCACGATCACATCTGGTGGCAGGATGACGCGTTCGAACTGGTCGTGCGGCCCGGGCGCGAGGAGAGCGGGGTCGAGCACTTCTTCGCCTTCGTGGGCAACTCGGCGGGGGCGTGGAGTGTGATGCGTGGCGCGCTGCAGGGCTCCGGCGGCGACACCTCGATCGAGGCCGACTGGAGCTACGCCGCCGGGTCGGCGGGGAGGACCGCGTGGTCGGGCGAGGTGGCGATCCCCATCGACCAGATCGGCGACCACGAGCCACCCCGGCCCGGTTCGGTCTGGCTGATGGACCTGATGGCCCAGCAGGTGACGCCCCGGAAGCGGATCACCGACCTGGGGCTCGTGTGGAACCTCGACATGCACGGCTACCGATCGCCGGTCACGCCGAGGTTCGTGTTCGTCGGGGAGGACGGGCCGATCCTGCGCCCGCACGGCGTCGGGCGTCTGTCGTCTCGCGAGGGCCAGCAGGAGAATTCGGGGATGCGGATGGTTGTGTACAACCTCGGTGAGGAGCCGATCGAGCTTGACGGACGGGCGCAGATCTTCCGCGCGCCGGCCGAGCGGGCAGAGGGCGCGCTGGAGTTTTACGACGCGTGGGACCGCGTGCGGCGAATCCGCGCGGGCGGCCGGGACGTCGATCCCGAGCAGGAGATCCAGGCATTCCGCAGCGAGGACGACATCCTCGGCGAACTGAACGAGCGCTTCGAGTTCGTGGAGGAGCGGGAGGGCCGGATGGTGGCGCCGCCGCGGGCCGAGGACGGCTCGCAGGGCGCGGGGTACTTCGCGCTCGAGCAGCCGGTGGAGAACGGGGAGTACGTAGTCGCGTGGAAGTTCACGGACGCGGAGAGCGGCGAGGTCGTCTCCGCGCAGGTGGTGCCCTACGCCATCCTCCCGGGGCTCGATCTCACGTTGCGCCCGTTCTTTCTGAAGTACGGGAAACTGCGGGCCGAGGCGTCGCTGGCGAATCTTGAACTGCGCGAGGGGGATCGGGTGGAGTTCGCGCTGAGCGCCGGTGATGAGGAGGCCGACGCGGCCGCGGTCGCGGTCAATCCGCTGGCGGAGAGCGTGCACGTCTACCTCGACTCGAGCGCGATCGAGCCGGAGAGCGCGGCGACGGTGACGGCGCGGCTGCTGCGCGAGGACGGCGCGGAGGTCACCGCCAGCACCGCGAACATCGAGCGCCCGGCGGACCCGGAGTGGTGGCCGAATGAGATCGGCCGGTCGGAGGTGGTCCCGCCGCCCTTTGAGCCGGTGGTCGGGGATGGCGCGAACGCGTTCTTCCTGTGGCAGCGGCGCGTTGAGGTGGGTGCGGACGGCCTGCCGAGGTCGATCACGGCGCGGGGGACCGAACTCCTCGCGCGGCCGGTGACGCTCGACGTCGGTGGGGAGGATCCCGGGTGGGCGGCGCGCCGGACGTCGCTTGACGAGCGGGATGCGGTCTACGAGGCGACGGGGATGGTGGACGGGCTCGGGCTGCACCTGCGCAGCGCGTGGCATTACGACGGGACGGGTCGGATGGACCTGACCGTCAGCCCGGGCGAGGGCGCGAAGACGGTCGATCGACTCGCCCTGGAGATCCCGGTGAGCGAGGAGTTTGCGCGCCTGGCCTATCACCAGGCGACGCGGACCGACCCGCGGACGGCGTCGAATGAGACGTTCGCGGGCACGCTCGACGAGTGGTTCGAGCAGTACCCCGATGGCGCGATCCCCTTCAGTTGGGCGGTCTACCTTGGCGCCGAGGACCGTGGCGTGCAGTGGTTCTGTGAGGCCGACCGGGGCTGGTCAAATGCCGATGAGGACGCGGTGATCGCGCTGAGCCGCGAGGACGGCGCGGTGGTCCTGCAGGTGAACATCGTTGATGAGCCGATCACGATCGAGGAGCCGCTGCGGGTGACGTTCGGCCTGACGGTCACGCCGGTGAAGGACGCCGGACCCGGGCGTTCGATGATCCGGGTGGCGATGGGCCGCCCGGCCGGCCAGCGCGATGAAGACGTGGACTACGAGGACCTCGCGAAGACGCACCAGGCGATCATCGATGCGGGCGCCAACTACGTGTCCACGTACATCAACGACGAGGAGCACTTCGGCACTCCGCGGATATACAATCCGGAGTACGAGCGGGCGGCGCGCGAGTACGCCGAGATGCTGCATGACCTCGGGCTGAAGTACACGCCTTACACCGGTTGGGGCGTGAACGCGAGCATCCCGCAGTTCGACACCTTCGGCCAGGAGATGCTCGCGGAGCCCGTGAAGAACATCGGATGGGGCTGCTTTTTGCACAATCACGCGAGCACGTTCCCGGACTGGTGGCTGTGGGGGGCGCGGATCCTGATCGAGGAGACCGGCCTCGACGGGATGTACATGGACGGGATGGCGATGCCCCGGCTTATGCAGAATGAGCTTGACGGCTACGCGTGGACCGATCGCGACGGCAACCAGCGCGGCAGTTACTCGATCTGGGCGATCCGCGACTTCATTGAGCGCCTTTACGTGTACACGCACGTGGAAGCGCCGAAGCCGGCGGTGGTGCGGAATCATTACAACCTCGAGATGTACTGCATCGGCGCGTTCACCGATGCGCGCGTCACCGGGGAGGCGCAGTATCACGCAGGCGACACGGTGCTGGGCGTGCACTCGACCGGCGAGTTCCGCGCGAACTTCATGACGCACCTGAACGGAGTGGCGACCAACGGGCTGTGGTGGAACTGGCAGAAGCTGCCGGTGACGCGCAACGAGATGCACTCGATGTTCCTGCTGCACGATGTGCCGATGGTGGTGGGCGGGGGGATCGTGCGCCACTACGGCAATCAGATCGGCTACGGGGAGATGACCCGGCCGTGGGTGCATCTGCGGAAGCTGCGCGATGCCTTCGCCGACGCGGAGTTCGTGCCCTACTGGGAAGTTGATCTGATCGACGAGCAGCCGGAGGGCCTGCTGGCGAGCGCGTGGGTGGACCGGGCGAACCAGCGGGCGCTGATGGTGGTGAGCAACCTGCCCTCTGAGCCATGGAGCGGGAGCGTGACCTTCGACCGCGAGGCGCTGGGCATCGGCGCGGACGCGCTGCCGGTGGACGCGATGTTCGACGAGCCGATGCCGGTGGACGGGGACACGGTGACGCTGGAGATCGAGCCGGAGCGCTACCGGGTGATCATCTTCGGCGACCGGGTCCCGATCCCGGAGAATCCGCGGATCGACTGAGCGGAGGCGGGTGACAGCTTCCCATGCGCGGGCTTCCACTCATATTCGAGAAATTGCGAG
>JBKHFA010000225.1:0-5943 GCA_046540615.1 Armatimonadota bacterium
CCTGATGCGCGCCTCCGACCGGGTCTTTCACACCGGCGGCGAGGAGCGGCATGACACCGAGGGCTGCCTGCACGCGCTGCTGGAGGAGCATTACTCGGTGGATGTGCTCGCAGGCTGGCGGCTGATGGGACGGATGGACTCATTTCCGATGATCGCGGTGCCCAACGCCACGGTGCTGGCCGATGACCTGCACGAGGCGCTCGTGGACTACGCCCGGGGTGGTGGGAGCCTGCTGCTGCTGGGGCCGGACGTGGCGCGGATGTTCGAGCACGAACTCGGCGTGCGGTGTGAGGGCGCGCCGAAGGAGACGGTCGCGCACCTCGACTCACCGGTCGCGATGGGCGCGACCGCCGGGCGCTGGCAGGCGATCACGCAGATCGAGGCCGACGAGGTCGCGCTGCGCTACCCGACGTACGAACCGCGACACGGCGTGCCTGCGGCGACCGTCGCCACGCTGGGCGAGGGGATGATCGGCGCGGCGTGGGGACCGGTCGGTGAGGACTACCGCCGGGCCCACCACCCGGCGGCCCGGCACCTGATCGCGGCACTCGCCGAGCGTCTGCTGCCGGAGCCGATGGTGGACATCGAGGCCCCGCCGCACGTCGATCTCTCACTGCGCCGGACGGAGGACGGGCGGCTGTGCGCTCACCTCCTGAACCTCTCGGCCGCCCAGCGGGCCGAGCAGTACCTCGCGGTGGAGGACATTCCGACGGTCGGCCCGATCGAGGTGCGGCTGCGGCTGACCACGGAGCCGGAGACGCTCACGTGGGAGCCGGATGGCGATGAGATCGAGTGGTCGTACGCGGACGGCGCTGTCACCGCGATCGTGCCTGAGCTGCACATCCATGGCGCGGTGGTCGTGACGTAGCCCGCGCGCAATGAGTGTGATGAGGAGGATGAGAAGACCCGTGGAATACTGACATGAAAGTGCAGGGGGTGTAACATTTGTTACTACGGTGGGTTATTAAGGTGTGAGAGAACGGGACCGGTCGCCGTCCGATCGAAAGCCCGGGGGAGCGGGTGATGGAGCATGCTTTGCGTTTCTCAGGGCTCCAGCACGGTCAGGGGGATGGAGGGATGAGGGGTATGACCGGATCGGATCGAGCCGACTCGTCGCAACTGTGGATCAGCGATCTCTACGACGCCACGGGATACTCGATGGCCGCCCTCGGACTGATACACTCGGAGGGGCGAGTGCTACTCGCGCTTAGCGCGCATGACAGGCAGTGGGGCTTCCTTGGCGGCCCCGTGCGGAGGATGGAGACGCCGGCGGACGCGCTGCGCCGATCGATTCTCGCCACGACCGGCGTGTGTGTGCGTGTCGAAGCGCTGCTCGGGGTGGTACACAATCCCTGCGCGTGTTGCATCGAACTGGTCTTCGAGACCAGGCTGGTGCAGGGGTGCGAGGTGCGCCTCGACCGGGAGGAAGTGCTCCGGGCGGCCTGGTTCCGCATGAATGCACTCCCCGCCAACGTCCGCGAATGCGTGCACAGCGCGGTCGAGGCATTCATGAATCAGCGGGCGACTCCTTTCCTTGTGACACACAGAGGAGGCGAGGGAGGCGCGTGGCACTCCTGAAGAGCCGATCTCACAGGAGATGTCGCGTCTGCTCGTCGGCGACGATCGCCTCTCCCTCGTAGATCTCACTGACCTCGCCGAGAGTGCGCTCGCGATTATTCGCGGCGGCGGAGGCGAGGTGTACGAGCACCAGTCGCTCCGCTCCGGCGTCACGGGCGAGTTCGGCGGCGGTCGTTACGCTGAAGATGCACGTCGCGAGGTCGTCGTGAAGATTCTCGCGGCCGAGGGGCGCGCTGGCGACGACCGTCCGCGCGCCGCGCGCGAGTTCGGTCACCTCATCACTCGGCGCCGTGTCCCCCGTGAAGCAGACGCTCCCACCGTCCCAGTCGAAGCGCCACGCCAGCGGCCACAGCAGCGGCTGCATGTGCTGGGCTCGCGCGCATCTGGCCGTCCACGCAGGGCCCTCGATGACCGCGCCGGGCTGGACGTCCGTGGCCTCGTAACGCGGCCCGGGGCGTGGAAGCGAGCCTCCCCGCTGCATGTGGCAGCGCTTGCTGGCGATGTCCTCGATGCGCGCGTGTATGTCCTCGGCGAACGCCCCCTCCGCACCGAAGAGCCTCTCGGTGAACTGCTCTGTGGGCGGCGGGCCGATGACCTTCAGCGGGGGTTCGTCGGTCGATTGATCCCACCGGAAGAGCATCAGACAGGGATAGTCGCAGTTGTGATCGGAGTGGTGGTGGGTGAGGAAGAGCCACTCCACGTCAACGAGCCACAGCCCCGCGCGGAGAAGCTTGTGCGTCGCCGCCGGGCCGCAGTCAACCATCACCACGTGGTCGTCGAACTCAAGCGCATACGACGAGCCCCAGCGCTCCGCCAGCGGCTGGGGCGTCCCGGCTCCGAGGATATGCAGATTCGCCATCAATCTCACTCCGGCAGCGTGACGTAGCCCGCTCAGGAGCAGTTGACCGACCGGAGGGTTGTCTCCTCCCTCGAAGGACACCACGGCCCGTCCAGCGAACGTACACCGGACTTCGATCGGAGCAGGAGGAGATATCATGCGAGCCATGCTGGTTTGTGCGCTGTCACTGCTGACGGTCCTCGCGGCTTCGGCCGGCGAGGTCATCTACGAGGCCGACTTCAACGACGGGGCGCCCGACGGCTGGCGCTTCGCGAACCAGCGGGGCGAGTGCTCCGGCGAGTGGGATGGCGCCGAGCCTCCCGGTGAGGAAGCGGGATCGCTCCGCTGCGACGTGCCCGAGGACGCGTCGGCGCGGGCCACGTGGATCGCGCCGCGGATCGACCTCAAGCCCTCTACGACCTACCGCCTCAGCTTCAAAGTGATGCTCGGTGACATCTCCGAGGGCGCGCGCGGCGCCTACGTGATCCTTTACGAAAACGGGGAGCCATCGCCCGACTTCTGGCACATGACCGGGTACATGAGAGGTAGCCGCGACTGGCATGAGCGGGAGCTTGTGTTCGAGACACGCGACGACTGCGAGTGGGGCGCGCTGCAGCTCAAGCTGTGGGAGTGCACCGGCCACGCGTGGTACGATGACATCGTGATCGAGGAGTTGGCTCCCGGCGAGGCCCGTCCGGCGGAGACCGCGTCAGGGCGGCTTGTGCTGCCCGAGGACGACGGCTTCCCCTTGCAGACGATCTTCTACCCCGCACACAGGCGCGCGGACACCACGCTTCATCTGCTGGCGGACCGCCTCAACCCGGTGGCGTTCTTCGCGTGGGGCGACGAAGAGCAGATCGAGGACCCGTGGATCGTGATCGAGGCGCCGGAGGCCGTGACGGTGCGCGGGCCGGTCACGTGCGGCCGCGAACTGCCGCCCGACCCGGTGGACCTGACGCCCGAACCCGTCGAACGCGATGGGGCGCAGTACCTGCGCTGGCGGATCCCGATCCGCGAGGAGACGCTCCGGAAGGGCATGCAGCCGGATGGCCCCAACTGGACGCGCTATCACTTCGTCTACGCGGAGCCGGCCGAGGGCTGCCCCGATGACTTCGCGTGGTACTGGCGCTTTGAGAGCGCCGGGGAGGAAGGCCCTCTGCACAGGATCGACGCGCGCGTCCAGCCGAACCTCGGGCCGAACATCGAACCGGTGGAGGGCTTCGACCTTTACGCCCAGCACTCCGACGCGCTGCGTCTTCCGACGGCCGAGGGCCGTGCGGACGTGCTCGACTGGGCGCACTACGCGGGCATCCGCGGCGGCCTCGCGCTGAGTTACTACCAGGAGGAACTGCTCCCGATCGACGATGAGATGGGTGAGACCGGCTGGTTCACCTGGACGTGGCGCTGGTACGGCTACGGCGGCCCGATCGAGGATGGGCAGGAGATCGTCTACGACAGCGACACCGGCCGCCAGCGCGGGACCACCTGCCCGCAGGTGCAGGTGGAGATGCTCGAGCCGCACGCATCGTACCTGCGAGAGTTCTACGCGAACGCCCTGAAGCTCGACCGCGACTGGCTGATCATGAACTACGAGCCGCCGGTGTTTAACGTCTGCTTCTGCGAGCGCTGCAGGCGGACATTCGCCGAGCACGCGGATCTCGACGTCGATCAGGTGCTGGAGATGACGCCGCAGGAGATCCAGGCGCTGCCGGACAACGCGTGGGGGGACTTCCGCGCGTGGCAGAACGAGCAGATCATCAAGAACCACGCCGCGGTAATCGCGGAGATCGACCCGGACTGCCTCTTCGGCGTCTGCGGACCGCCCTTCTCTGAGTACACGGCCAACCGCGGACAGGATATCCGGCGCTTCGAGCCGGAAGTCGGCCTGCATGCGCCGATGATCTACCGCAGGCCGCCGGACTTCGAGCCGGCGATCCGCTCGACATGTGAGAACACCGAGGCGCTGGTGATGCCCTTTACGCTCGGCTCGGACATCGCGGTGCCGGGCGTCCAGCCTGACGCCTGGGACCAGTGGGCGAACGTGCTGGCGACCGCGCTCTCCGGCGGTGACGGCGTGATCCTGTGGGTCGGGCTTGAGTCGCTCGACGGCGAGATGATGAACGTGCTGCGCGAGAGCATGGAGCAGATCCGGGTGATCCGCCCGTTCATCGACGGCGCGGAACGTGGCGCCGACGCGACGATCGAGGCGAAGGTCCGCGACATCCGCACGGTCACGGTGGGCGGTCGGGAGATTGAGGTCGGCGCCGAGAACTCGCGGATCCCCGTGCGCGACTGGCAGTGGAGCGGCCCCGAGGGCCGGATGGTCGCGCTGATCAACTACGACCGCGAGGCCGGGCACCGCGCGAGTATCTCCGCGGACGGCATCGAAAACGCGACGGCTGTCCTCGGCCCCTCCCCGGTGGCCGATGGTGACGGCCTGGTCATCGATCTCGGCCCGGGCGAGATGTCGGTGGTGGCGTGGTAGAGCGATGGTGAGGCGTTGAATGTTGGGTGATCGCGTCGCGTCATACGGCTGACCCCTTACACACAAGTGGCGGAGAGGCCGTTTGCCGTTGGCGTACCTTAACACACACTTTCGGCAGGGGCCTCAGTGGGCCGTGAGCCGTCGTACAACGGCCGGGCCGGTCAAATCCGAGGGCTTGCGCCTCCGCCGGATGCGCCCTTGCCGTTACGTGGCACGGGCGTCCCGCCCGTGCGCTGTTCCGCGCGCTTCTCTCGTCATAACTCCAGCCCACCAGCGTCCGTCCTTAAATCTGCACGCTCTCGCCATCATCGTTGACCGCCTCGCCGGTGTCCACGAGATGCCGCACGCGCTCGTGGATGATGTCTCGGATCCTGCGGAAGAATGTCATCCGCTCCTCCTCGGTCCCCTCCGCCTCCGCCGGGTCCTCCAGCGACCAGTGGACGCTCTCGTTTGCGCCGAGGAACATCGGACACGACTGCTTCGCGCCATCGCAGACAGTGATGACAAGGTCGAACTGCTCGTCGTCGTACCGGCCGAGGTCTTTCGGCTCCTGATCGGAGATGTCGATGCCGACCTCCGCCATCGCCTTCACCGCCAGCGGATGGACCCGCTCGGCGATCTTGGTGCCGGCCGAGTGTGCCTCAAAGCGCTCACCGCCAAGTTCGCGCAGAAAGCCCTCCCCCATCTGACTGCGGCATGAGTTGCCTGTGCACAGGACAAGGACGCGTGTGGTCTCGGGCATGGTGTCGCTCCTCGGAACGTGAATTGGCAGCGCAGATGCGAACAACCACCGACACAGGCCGAGAGATGTCGTCTATCTCCCGGGGTCGGTCCCTCTCCAACGCCCACCCTTTCCCTACACGTCGCGGAGACGCTGTGTGGTCGTAGGAGGGGCCGCCTGAGGCGTGGGTGTCGTTTGCCCACGTCGAAGTCGGCCCGCGGATCAGCGCAAACAGAGGCTTCGGGGCGGTCCCAACGACGAACGGCGTCAGCCAGATCGGACTCGACCACGCCTGCGCGCCGATGCGGTGTCCAGCCGTTT
>JBKHFA010000226.1:0-5932 GCA_046540615.1 Armatimonadota bacterium
TCGAGCATCGCCGGGAGTCCCATCGTGTCGATGATGCCGATCCCCCGGCCGTCAACGCGCCCCGGGATCGCCTGCCCGTAGGTCAGATGGGGGTTCATCCGGGTGTCCTCATCGAGGAACCATGTGCGCAGCAGTGTCGCGGCATGCTCGGCGTAACGCTCGTCGCCGGTGAAGAAGTGGGCGAGGCCGAGGGTGGTCACCGCTTTGCCCATGGCCGAGAGCCCGACGTTGTCGTACTCGCGGCGCTCGGGATTCGTCTCGCCGTCGCGGCGCACGTAGGGCAGGCCGTCGTCGGTGTCCGGGTTGGGCCACCAGTAGGGCCCGACGCTCATGTAGTCGTGCTTGTCGCCGCTGGGGGGCATCATCGGCTTGTCCACCACGGTGAACGGCCCCTCCTCGAGCGCGGACTCGGCGTCGCGCATGAGCCGCTCGACAGCCGGTTGCAGCGCCGAATCCTCTTCCTCAACACGCCGGCGCGCCTCAACGAGGCGGTCCGGATCGATCAGAAACACCTCGGGAGCGTTCGCATCGGATGACGCAGTCATCGGGTCTTCCTCATCTCCGTTGTTTTCTGTGTCGGCCACCTGCGCGGAGCAGAGGCCCAGCGTCAGAAAGAGAAGCATTGCGTGTACCGTCAGGAGCCTTGCGGACATCACATTCACCGCCTCGGTATTCGTTGTA
This sequence comes from Armatimonadota bacterium, assembly GCA_046540615.1. GTDB lineage: Bacteria > Armatimonadota > Zipacnadia > Zipacnadales > UBA5352 > UBA5352. The sequence continues at coordinate 682 of JBKHFA010000226.1, forward strand.
GTCATACGCGTTCTTCGCCCGATTTGGCCTGAGACCTTCCGCAGGCAGGAACCGGCGGCGCTCGCCCGGAATGAACACGCGACGGAGTCAACGGGAGCGGGAGGGGTCGCGATGGGCATCACGATCGGCGCGTACATCGACGGTGGCGGGCATGTCGGGCCGCACATGAAAGACGTGGCCGCATCTGAGCGCATCGACACACTGCTGGTGACAGGCTCGGAGGAAGCGCGCGGAATCGCCGCCGAGATGGAGAAGGCGCAATTCGTGGACGACTGGCAGGCGCTACTCGACGACCCGGCGGTGCCTGCGGTGATGGTGCTCACGAACAACCGCGACGCGGGGCGGCTGACGCTGGAGGCTGTCGAGGCCGGGACGTGGGTCTACGCCGAGAAGCCCGGCGCGCGCACGGCCGACGAGATGCGGCGGATCGTCGATACGTGCCGGCGGACGGACGCGCATTTCACACCCTGCTACGTGCGCCGGACCTTCCCCGACACGCTGGAGATCAAGCGCCTCTACGACGCAGGCGCGATCGGCGAACTGTGGTCGTTTCAGGCGAACTGGATCACGTCCCAGGCGCAGGTGCGCGGGGTGGACACATGGTTCTTCTCCGACGAACTGGCGGGCGGGGGGATCCTCTACTGGCTGGGCTGCCACTGGATCGACATGATCCGCTTCGTGACCGGACAGCGGATCGTGGCGGTCAGCGCGATGTGCCGCATCGCCGACGAACGCATCAGCGTGGAGGACGTGGCCTGCCTGTCGGTGCGGCTGGAGGGCGGCGCGATCGGCACGATCCGCTGCGGCTACCTGCAGAACCCCTACCACGGATACGAGGACCGTCAGCTTATGACCGCATGGGAGGGCTCGCACGGGCTGATCTCCCACTACCCGCACGGCGAGACAACTCTGCGGATGAGCACGCGCGCGGAGGGCTTCTGCACCGCGGGCGAGAGGCGGGAGATCACCATCGAGCACCCGCCCACCGGCGGCTACGCGCTGGAGTTGCTTGACGACTTCCTGCGGGCGATCGACGAGGGGCGCGCCCCGCTCGTGGCCGAAGAGGATGCGCTTTACACGCTGCAGGTCGCCGAGGCGGCGTACGAGGCGTCGCGGACGGGGCGCGAGCAGGCGGTCGGGTGAGACGGGGCGGAGCCGCCGGTGTGGTGGACACAAACGGCGTGCGGACGAGGGCGTCCGCACCACGGATGTGACGTGGCGAACGCATCCCCCCGACGGGCTCCTGAACGGCGCACGCACAGGAGTGTGTGCGTGCCACGGAAACGAATCCCTTCGCGTCAATCGTCCCGGAGTCCAGGCGCCCCTCGCCTGGACGACGTTCCCCGCACCTTGACACCTCCCGCGACCGGGGTAGAATTGGAGAACATACGTGTACCCATCACCCTCATCGGAGGCTACTTCCGTGACCCGGCTTGCGCTTCATTCGTTTCTGACGCTCGGCCTGCTCTTCGGACTGCTCTTTGCCGTCATCACCGCGGTGCTTTTCGTCATCGAGGCGCCGCTGTCGCTCGCGGTGGCGGTCGCGCTTGCGTTCGGCCTGCTTCAGTACGCCATCGGCCCCTTCATCATCGAGTGGATTCACAGGATCGACTGGGTGTCGCCGGAGGACGTGGACCCGGAGATCGCGAGTCTTCTGCGCTCAGTCTGCCAGGAGCGCGGGCTCAAGCAGCCGCGTTTCGGCCTCATCCGCGACGGCAACCCGAACGCGTTCACGTTCGGCCACCACCCCGGGAACGCGCGCGTCGTCGTGACCACCGGCCTGCTCGAGGTTTGCGACACGCAGCAGCGCCGGGCGGTCGTCGCGCACGAGATGGGCCACGTGATCCACTGGGACTTCGTGGTCATGACCGTCGCGGGGACGATCCCTCTGCTGCTTTTTTACATCTACCGCTTCGGCCTCTACTCAGGCGGCGGTCGTCGCCGGGAGGGCAACGCCATCATTGTCGTCGCCATCGCGGCCTTCGTGGCGTACATCATCTCGCGCTACATCGTGCTCTTCCTCTCGCGAGTGCGCGAGTACTACGCCGACGAGTTCGCCGCACATACGACCGGCGACGCGAACGCGCTCGCCACGGGCCTCGTGAAGATCGCCTACGGCCTGGCGCAATCGCGGCCGCCGGAGGAGAAGGACCAGCGGGTCGCCGCCAGCGCCGGCATGAAGCCCTTCGGCATCTTCGACGGCACCTGGGGCAAGTCGATGGCGGTCGCGACCGCGGGCGCCTACGGGCTCACCGGTGAGAAGCAGGCGCCGTCCCATGCGGTCGATGCGATGAAGTGGGACCTGTGGAATCCGTGGGCGGGGCTGCTGGAACTCAGTTCCACGCACCCCCTCCCGGCGAAGCGCATACGAGCGCTTGGCAGGCTCGCCCGCCGGGCCGGGCAGGCGCCCGCCTACGACGTGCCCGAGCGGGCGGACCGCAGCTACTGGCCGGAGTTCCGGCGGGATCTGCTGGTCAGCGCCCTCCCGTGGCTGGGCCTGCTGGCGGGCCTCGCCGCCGGCTACGCGCTGGGCTTTGGCGAGGGCATGATCGTGACAGGCGTGGGGATAGCGGCGCTGGGTCTCGGCGCGGGGCTGCTCGGGCGGCTGGCGTTCGTCTATCCGCGCGGGCGCTTCGATCGCGGTGAGGTGGCGGAGCTTGTGGGCGAGGTCGAGGTCTCGGGGGTGCGCCCGCTGCCGGTGCGTCTCGAGGGGCAGATCATCGGCCGCGGGATCCCCGGACTCTACTGGGGCGACGACCTCGTGCTGCAGGACGACAGCGGCTTCATTCTGCTGCAGTACCGCCAGCCGCTGCGGGTGCTGGAGTTTCTCTTCGGACTCTTCAGGGCTGAGGGCTTCATCGGGCAGAGAGTGGTCGCGGAGGGCTGGTACCGCCGCGCGCCGGTGCCCTGCCTTGAGCTGTGGAAGGTCCACATGCCCAACGGCGACACGCATACCAGTCACAACTGGGGGCTGAACTTCGCGCTCGCGGTGCTTCTCACGGGAGCGGGCCTGCTCACCGCGCTCTTCGGCATGATCGGCCTGATGTGAGACACTCGGCGGGCTTCGTCAGGCCGCCCTGCGCCTGCGGGCCCGCCACCCGATGACCGCGATGCCGGCCAGAAAGAGGCTCGCGGTCACGGGCTCGGGAACGTAGGCATCGGAGTATGTGACGCCGGCGAAGGCGTTGGCGAGGCCGTAGCCGTAGTAGGGATGGTAGCCTTCGCCGCTGAGGTCCTCAGCGGACACCGTCAGTATCTCGCGGAGGTCGTCGTTCGTCAGGTGCGGATACCGCGACTTGATCAGCGCCGAGAGGCCCGAGACGATCGGAGCCGAGAATGACGTGCCCATCGCGCCGGCATCGTAGAGGTCCTCGCCGAGCGGCAGCGTCGGTTCGCCGCTGGTCAACTCCCCCCACAGCCACCAGTCGTAGGCGGAGAGTACCGACCCGGACCACATGCCCATCGTGTGGATGCTCTCCCCCGGCGCCGTCACATCGAGGATCTCACCCAGCAGCGGGTCGGCATAGCTGGAGAAGTCAGATTTGACGCGCTCTTCATTCGTGGAGCCGACCGAGATGGTCTCCGGAAGGTTCGCGGGGAAATCGAGACCTCCCGCATGATCCAGCCCATCACCGAAGTACTCGTGGTTGCCGTAGTCATCGATGCTTCCACCGTCGGCATTCCCCGCGGACGCGACGATGAAAACGCCCTGCTCGTGGGCCCACTCGATCGCCTGCTGGATCAGGTAGCCCTCGCCGCCGGGCTCAAACTCGTCCGGGTCGATCGTGTACATCGGCCCGAAACCCCAACTGAAGTTGAGCACATGCGCGCCATTCTCCACGGCCCAGTAGATGGCGTCGGCGGCATCGATTCCGAAGCCCCACCCTTCCGGATTGATCACGCGGACCGGCATGATGCTCGGGTTCCACGCGATCCCGGCCATGCCAAGCCCGTTGTCGGTGGTGGCCCCTGCCATCGAGGCCACGATGGTCCCGTGTGCGACGCCATTGTCCATGCTGCCGTAGGGGTCGATCGCGCTGTCATTGGAGACGGTGTCGCCGATGGCCGTGTCGTAGTTGTCCGCCCACCATTCAGCGCGCTCTTCGTCCTCGCTGAAGATGTCGAACCCGGGATATCCGTGCTCGTCAGGCTGCCCCCAGGCCGGGTCCCAGACCGTCGGATTGTCGTCCTCGCTGAGCGGGTCGTCCTTGTCCGTATCAGTCCACCATCCGGCGTTGTCGCCCACGAAGTCGTAGCCGGAGACGATCTTGTCGGCGAGGTCTTCGTGGTGGACGCTCACTCCACTGTCGATGACCGCGATGACGGTGTCGGCGGAGCCCCTCTCAACATCCCATGCCTCCGGGGCGTAGACGTCGAAGAGGTAGTACTGGTTGTCCATCAGGTCGGGATCCATGCTGGGATCGCCGTAGTCCTTGAAGAACGGGTCATTGGGCGTGGCGTGCGCATGCATCACCATGTGCGGGCGCACGCTTTCGACCGAGGGAAGGGCGCTCAGACGAGAGATGGCCTGGTCGGGCAGGCGCCGATCGTCTGCCGCCTGGGGGACATGAACCGACGCATACCCGTCAAAGCGATCGTGAAAACTCGGCCGCGAGCCGATCTCCCGCTGAACGCGCGCGGCAAATGCGTCTCTGTCGGCACCGGGGCTGAGGCGGACGAGGAAGTTGTCCGCGCTGTAGTTCTCACGCGGAGTGCGCACCGTGCGCGACAGAAGCGTTGTTGGAGGAAGAATCGTGTCCGCAGTCACGGGAAGCGCGGCGGCGACCAGCACGAGGATCATGGCAACCGCGCTCATGCGACAGGCGACGCTCCACACCCCGCGCGCCACGGCGCGAAGAGCCTCCCAAACTGCGTTCGCATCATGCGAGGATCGCGCGGTTGGCCCGAGGCGTCCAGGTCGATGAGACGCTTTCATCGCTGCACCTCTGTGCCCCGCCGGAGTGGGACCTGCCGTCTTAAAAGCGAGGGGCAGGCTTTTCCCGGACTCGAGAAAAGCCTGCCATCACTTTACCCCGCAACGGCCACCGTCAAGCACACCGGGCCACGTGTTGAGCATCTTTTGAGAATACTCAACGAACTGGACACAGTGGTTACATTTCTCTCAGATATCAAATTCCTCCGGATGCACGTCCGCGTTGTACTCCTGAAGCGTGCGGAGGTCCACCTCGCCCCTTTGCAGCGCCTCGACGCCGAGGATGGCGACCGACGCGCCGGCGATGGTGGTGATGCA
>JBKHFA010000227.1:0-5889 GCA_046540615.1 Armatimonadota bacterium
TGTACGAAGGTGCGAGGTCTGACTTGGAGAAATCAGGCGTAGCGAACTGAGCCGATCGAAGGAGGCCGCGAACAATGTCGCAGCGATTCCGCATTGCCCTGCATCTGATCACCTGGCGTGGCGAGCAGCACGAGGATCCGGAGAAGTGTTTCCGCGTAGCCGCGGAGTGTGGATACGACGGCGTCGAGGGCGTGGCGCCGGACAACGCCGACGAACTCGTTGAGATGGCCGCACTCGCCGCCAAGTGGGGCCTGCAGCTTGTGAACGTGAAGGCACCCGATCGGCAACAGCGCGTGCTCTTCAACTGCGCGCTTGGGAATGAGGCGGCGGAGGTCGGCTCGCTGCGCAAAGCCGACTACGGCGGCCGTGAGATGGGCCCGGAGGAGGTCAAGCGGGCCGCCGAGGAACTGCACGAACTGATCGAACTGGCACTGAGCCTCGGCATCTCGCCTTTCCACCATGCCCATCGGGGCACGATCATCGAGACCGCCGAGGACGCCGACGCGATCCTCGAGGCGGCGCCGGGACTGCAGCTTCTTCTGGACACCGGACACCTGCTCTGCTGCGGCTCCGACCCGCTGGCGGTGCTGCGCAAGCACGCCGGCCGCATCGGCCACGTCCACCTCAAGGACTTCTGGGCGCGCGACCCCGAGGCATGGAACAACTGGGAGAGCACCTGGATGGAGGATGGCGACTTCGAGGAACTCGGCAAGGGCAACTTCGGCTTTGACGTCAGCCAGCTTATGCACGAACTCGACCGCTCCGGCTACGACGGATGGGTCTCCATCGAGCAGGACCGCTCCCGCCGCGCTCCGGAACTCAGCGCGAAGGCCAACCGCGACTTTCTGCGCTCGCTGGGGTACTGACGCTATGCATTGCGCACCTCCTGATCGGACGCAGAGCAAGGCTCGCTGTCAGGCTCACCTTTATGCACATCTCGCGACGAGAGGCTTTGCGTTGCGGCCCCTCCGACCGCGAAGAACCCGCAGTCCGAAAGGTGCATGAAGCCAGGGTCGTTGTGAAGGGGCCGGAGAGGGCGAGGTGTCGCTTGCCTCGCCCGGGGCCGGTGGCTGCGCCTGCGCCCGCCATTGTCGTGCGGCCGCAGACGATCTCGATGCCCTCAGGCGAGTCAGGGGCGAGCAGGTCGGGGTAAAGCTGCATGACAACTCCTCACACTGCCGTCTGAGCGGGCGGCGGTGTGATTCGCGATCGGAGGCGAGGGTACCTCCAGCAGCCTCGCTTTCTACGCGACAACCCGCTCGCCGATTGCCTCCTCAATCGCACGTGACAGTGGCTGCAGGTTTGAGCTTTTCTCGATGTACGCCTCGGCGGTCCAGGTGAGGTAGTTGTCGCGGAAGGCGGGGTACGCGGTGTGGATGATCACCGGCACCGAGGGATTGAGCGCGACAAGCTCCTGGAGAAGACTCAACCCGTCGCGGCCTGGCATTGCGATGTCGAGCACGATCAGGTGCGGTGATGCTTCGGAGACCTTCTCCAGCGCCTCGTCGGCACTCCCGGCGGTCCGGATCGCATAGCCGAGACGTTGCAGGCGCCGTGAGTAAAGCTCGCGATGGTTCGCGTCGTCATCGATCAGCAGGATCTCGCCGACGGGATTGAGACGGGCATTTCGCTTCTCGCAAAGCTGTGCCATCGTTCATTCACTCCCTCTGAGCGGCGCGTTGTCAGTGTTCGGGGCTGCCGGCGCTTTCAGAATACCCGGAGATCACTAAGGACAGATTATGCTCGGGTTAAGCTCTCGTTAAGATCGCGCCGGGAAGCTTCAGCCACCTGCAGGACCTCGCACCTCCCCCGGCGAATCACGTCATTCATGCCGGCATCATACCTCGGGAGAACATCCATGAGTCGATCGTCCATCCTCGCGTCCCTGGTTCTTACGCTGACCTTCGCGGGGGCAGCGGTCTGCGAGGACTTCACGCTCCTCCGCGACGGGCATCCGCGCCTCGAACTGACCGCCGACGAGATCGCGACCATGCGCGCAGACCAGCGCGAGGTGGCGCGCGCTCGCGAGGCTGCCGACGCCATCATCGCCGCCGGGCGCACGCAGACCTACGAGGCGTATTTCGTCGAGCTTCCACGGCCGGATTTCCCGGCCGAGCATGATGGGGACTGGCCCTTCTGGACGGGCCTCGCGGGCGAGCTTCGTTCGGCGATGGAGATGACGGCGCGGGCATGGGCGCTCACGGGGAACCGGAAGTACATCGGCTGGTGCCGCGAACTCATGCTGGCGGTGGCCGACTGGCGGCAGTGGACCGATCCGTGGGTCGGCAGCCAGCCGTCACTTGACACCCACCACCTCACACGCGGGATGTGCGTGGCCCTCGACCTGCTGTGGGACGATCTCCCCGAGGCCGACCGCGCCGTCATCATCGACGCGATCGCGGACAAAGGCGCCGAGTTCATCGACGTGCACGGAAATGACGAGGCGTCCTACGTCGCGACTCCCGCCGCCTGGCCCAACGGATTCGCGATGATCAACTCCACACTCGGCGTCGCCGGACTGGCGCTGCTGGGCGAACACGAGCGAGCCGACGACTGGCTCGCGCAATCGCTGGAGAAGGCCCGCCTCTTCTTCGACGAGCAGGGCGGGGTGGACGGCGGGCTTGTTGAGGGCTTCGACTACGGCTCCGCCGCCATCGACAACCTCGCCTGGCTCATGCTCAAGGCCGATGCGATCGTGGGCGTGAGCCTCTTCGATCACCCTTACCTCACCGAGGCGATCAGCTTCCCGGCGTACTTCATGACCCCCGGCGGCGGTTCGCTCGCGAACTTCGGCGACAACGGCGGTCCGACCGGCGCGCCGCCGACGCTGCTCGGCCTCGCGCGCGCGCTGGTCGAGGTGCATGACAGTCCGCTGGCTGCGTGGTATCTGCACAGAGTGGGGGAGAGCAGCCGCGAGGTCGCCTCCCTTGCCGGGCGCCCCGACCTGCCCACCGCGAAGCATTTTCGCGACATCGACTGGGTCGCGATGCGCTCAGGCTGGGGCCGGTCAGGCAGCCTGCTGGCATTCAAGTCCGGCCACGTCGCGCATCACAATCACCTCGATCAGAACAGCCTCATCCTCGCGTGGGACGACGAGTGGCTGCTCAGCGACCCGGGGCATCAGATCTTCGACCGCCCCTACCCGCCCGAGCGCGGGATGACCGAGGAGATGATCCGCGCGAGGCATGAGTATACCTTCGGGACCGTCGGACACAACGCGATCCTCGTTGACGGCGAGCGGCAGCGGCAGGTGCCCGGTCGGATCGCGGAATTCGCCACCACCCCGGCGATGGATTACGCGGTCGGCGACGCCTCCGCCTGCTACGCGGGCCTCGCCCGCTATCTGCGGCATGTCATCTCGGTCGGCCGGGAGTACTTCGTGGTCTTCGATGAGATCGACACCGGCGGCCCCGCGCGCGAGATTGAGGTGTTGCTGCACACCACCGCCGACGGCGACTTCACCGTGGGCGGTCGTCCGCTGGCTGTCGGCGAGACGCGCGAGGCCGCGCGCTGCAGCGTCCGTCGCACCGGCGAGGCGCTGGCGCAGTTCGTGCAGCCCTCCCGCGTGAGCTTCGAGCACCGCCGGCACCCGCATTCCGAGAGCTACGGGCATTACCTCGCGGCGTCGGCGCCGCGTGTGACCGATGACACGATCGCGTGGGTGCTCGCCGCGGGCCCCGCGGGCGAGGTCAATGTGCAGGCGCGATCGGTCGATGACTCGGGGCGGGCCGTGCAGGTGCGCCGCGGGGCTGCCGTGGACACGATCGCGCTGGGCGGTGAGGATCTGACTGAGGTGGGGGAGATGACATTCGGCGGCGGCGCGGCGATGGTGCGCGAGCGAGGCGGCGAGGCCCCGCGCTATGCGCTCGTGGAGGGAACGAGCCTGCGGGTGGAAGAGAGGCAACTTCTCGCGAGCGATGTGCCGGTGAGCGCAGGGGCGGTGCTTGAGCCCGGACTTGTGCGGGCATCGATCGCGTGTGAAGAGGCCGCGACGGTGACGCTGCACTGCCCGGTCGAGCCGCGGATGGTGCGGCTGACGGGCGTGGAGCAGCCGGTGGATGTGACCTTCGACGAGAGCGCCGGGACGGTCACGCTGGCCGTGCCGGCCGGGACCTTCGAATTGACCGTGCGGGGGCTGTGAATCAGGTCATCCGATGAGCACCATCACGACCGCCAGCACGCCGACAATCGAAAGACCGACGACTATCACCATGGCGATCCACGCGGGCGTCAACTCAAGACCCGCCTCTTCAAGATCCTCGGCGACCCTGCAGTAGCGGCACGCCGCGAGCCCGGCCGTGAATATGCCGAGCGCGATCAGGATCAGAGCGAGAAAGTCTCCGACGTACGCCGATTCAGCCGTCGTCAACAACCTCGGCACCGCGAGACCCAGTGCGATCGCCGACAGGCCGGTGCGGAGCCATGCGGTGAACGTCCGCTCATTCGCCAGCACGGTGCGGTTCGCCGACGCTTCGGTGCGCTGGCGTGCCAACTCCGTCCGCTCGTCCACAGGGTCAGGCTTCGTCAGGCCATCGTCGGTCGTGGGCCCCTGATGATCGCCCATCATGCTTCCTCCCCGAACACCCCGGACTCCCGCGTTCGCTCGTAGCCTGCATGCCCGTCAGGCCCTCCGCAGACCCGCCACTCCTCGGCCGTCACCTCGCCGTTGCCGAAGCCGCAGATCTCAGTGGTCGACTCGATGCGCTCAAAGATCAGGTCGAGAATCTCCCGCGCGGGTCGGGTCTCGCCCGGCATCATTCCGATTCGCTGCAGGACGTCGAGGTCCTTGAGGTAGTCGCGAATCAGTCCGCCCGCATGGACGCACCGCCCACTGCCCGGATGAAAGCCGTCGCAGCAGTCGCAGGCCTCGCACGGCCCCTCCACCAGTGTGATCGGCACATCGGGCTCCCGCTGGATCCGGTCCAGCACTTCGGACAGCGTGTCATTCGGCCGCTTGCCCGAGCCCTCGCCGCCTGAGTACCAGCAGCTCATGCACATCAGGTGATGCGGGCGGATGAAGAGCCCGTCGCCCTCCGCGATTGCGCGCTCGTTGCGCTCGCGGAACGCCGCGCGCTCCTCGTCGCTGCGGCAGTAGACGACTTCGCGCCAGCCTGCATCGCGCACACCCTCGTACGCGCCCGAGTCGGCGAGTTCGCAGCCCTCCCAGCCCACGGTGTCGAAGGCGCAGATGCCGCGTGGGCTTTCAACGCGCGTGAAGAGCAGTTCGATCAGATAGCGCGCCCGCCGCGTGTCGCCGGGGCAGAGGCCCAGCCGCTGGAGGACCTTCAGATCGCGTATGCGGTTGAGGGCGTCCTCAGCGTCCGAGGAGGCGCCGCCCCGGGTGTAATGCGGAAGCTCGTCGGCATCGGACATCAGGCGGATCGAGACGGTGGGATCGCCGGCCAGGCGCTCCAGGATCTCCTGCGCACAATCGGCGTCGATCAGCGGACACTCCCCGCCGCCTTTCCGGCAGATCAGGCCGAGAAGCTGCCGCGCCTCGATCGTGATCTCCGGCTCGCAGAGGCCATCGTCGGTGCGGTCGGTCATGGTGGCTCCTTGTGCCCTGATCGGCCCATCACGCCTTCTGTCGTTATCCTGCTCATCCTGTCCATCCCGCAAGCCGTTCAGTCGCTCACGCGACGCCGCAACTACTCCGGAATCCCCACGCCTTCCCCCTGCTCGTGCACCATCGACGCCGGCGCCGGCCATCGGTCAAGCTGCGCCTCGCTCAGGCTGCACTGGCCGGCTGTGCGCAGGCCCCTCGCTCTCCACGATCGCGCGGGCAGCCCGGATGGCGCCCTGTCCTGCCCATCATGCATGGCGTTCAGTCGTTGCCGTCGTCCACCGGCAGCACCAGCCGCGACGGATACGCCTCGCTATGCCACACCG
>JBKHFA010000228.1:0-5864 GCA_046540615.1 Armatimonadota bacterium
CTCGATCGTATACTCAGCTCGGGATATCAGCTCAGCGAGCCGCCGCAGGCGCGCTTTGACGAGCTGGTCGCTCGCTCCCTCCGGGCGCTCCGAGAGGTGCTCGGCCATCTGTCAGAGGTCGAGCCCCTCGCGGGACTGCCGCTGTGGGTGCGCCCGGTGCTGATCGGAGTGCTGCTTGTCCTGCTGGCGTTGATGGTCGGTCACATCGCTTCGGGGTTGCGAGGACTGCTGGGCGGGGACCGCGATCGCCCCTCGAGACCCGAAGCGCATCGTGAGCGCGTTGACCCTGCGGACGTGATGCGCGATGCCGAAGAGGCACTGGGGCGAGGAGAACACACCGAGGCGCTGAGGCTGCTTTACCTCGCGGTGATCCTCCGCTTTGACCGGGTTGGGGTACTTGCCCACGATCCCGCGCGCACGAACCTCGAGAATCTCCGCGCCCTCGCCGGGGCGCACCCGGAGGCGCGGGATGAGATGGCGCGGCTGACCCGGACGGTCGATGCCGCCGTCTACGGCGGGCGGCCCGCGTCACGAGACACGTGGGAGAGGGCCCGCCGGTGGGCGGAAGCGCTGTGGCGAGTGGAGGAGGCGGCATGAGCGAGCGAGCGCGTCTGACCGTCTTGATCGCCGCGACGTTGATTCTCTTCGCGGGCGTCTCGCTGGTGATACGTCTGGCCACAGCCTTCGATGACACGCGGGACCACGCCAGTGTCCGCTCGAATCCGTGGGGCGCGCGCGCGTGGCGGGAGTTGCTGGAAGTGTCCGGCGTGGCAACCGAAACCTGGCGCCAGCCCCTCGGAGATCTCTCGGACGAGGTCACGTACCTCGTGATCCTCGATCCGGTGGAGGCGATCGGGACTGATGAGGAGGAGGCGCTCGCCGACTGGGTCGCTGGCGGCGGGCGACTGGTGATTGCGCCTTTTTCATACCGCGATGCGAGCGCCGACGGGAGGCTCGCGAGCGCGAGCCTCCAGCGCACACTCGCGAAATTCGGTGTGCGACCTGCCCCCCATGGCGAGGCCCGCGCTCACGCCCGGCCGACCGCGGTCGATCCCCTCACCGCCGACCTGTCGTCGGTGCTGGTCCCGACCGACGGCCGACTTGAGATCATCGACGTCGAGGAGGGGGCGGGGCGAGCCCCGACCGTGCTGCTCAGTGATGATAATGACCTGCCGGTCGCGGTCACGGTGAGCCATGGTGAGGGACAGGTGATCGCGCTTTCCGAGGCGGAGATTCTCGCCAACGCGACGCTTCGTCAGGCGGATAATGTCGTCTTCGCGGCGAACCTCGTCTTTGCCGGAGGCGCTCCGGAGACGGTGCACTTCGACGAGTACCACCACGGCCTCGGCGGCGGTGACGGGGTGTTCACGGGACCGGAGGTTGACGTGGCTGCGTTTCGCAACACCGCGCTCGCCGCGCTGGCGGTCGCGCTGATCTACGCGCTCGGCCGCTCGCGGCGCTTCGGGTCACCCGTCGAGGGTGGCGGTCGCCGGCGGCGCTCGAGCGCCGACTATGTGCGGGCCCTCGCACAGGTGTATTCCCGGGCGGGCGCAGCCCCGGCAGCCGCCTCGATGATCGCCGCGGGCCTGCGGCGAAAGGCCGCGAGCGCGGCGGCGATGCCCTCGACCGCGACGCCGCGGTCGCTGGCCGGGGGTCTCAATGCGCGTGGCCTGCCGGGCGATGAGGTCGCCGACTTGCTGGAGCGACTCGAACACGCTGATGAAGGCACAAGCGACGCGCAGTTGCTTGCACTCGCGCAGCGCGTGGCGCACTACGAGAGGATGCTGTGATCGATGGCTGAGGTCGGACACAATGAAGGCGGCGCGGCTGCCGCACTTGCCGGGCGCATCGAAGAGATGATGGGGCGGGCGATCGTCGGTCAGCAGCGGCCCGTGCAGGAGATGCTGGTCGCAATGCTCGCCGGCGGTCACGTGCTGCTCGAGGGCGTGCCAGGGGTCGCGAAGACGCTGATGGTGCGAGCGCTGGGGATCTGCCTCGAGCGGGAGTTCACCCGCGTGCAGATGACGCCCGACCTGATGCCGTCGGACATCGTGGGCACCTACGTCTTCAATGCCGCCTCCAACGACTTTCACCTGCGGCGAGGACCGATCTTCACCGAGTTCCTGCTGGCCGATGAGATCAACCGCGCGCCGGCGAAGACCCAGTCGGCGCTGCTGGAAGGCATGCAGGAGCGGCAGGTGAGCATCGAGGGGGTGACCCATCCTCTTCCCGCGGAGTTCACGGTCTTCGCGACACAGAATCCGGTCGAGTTCGAGGGTACCTACCCCCTCCCCGAGGCACAACTCGATCGCTTCATGCTCAAGGTGGTGGTCGGCTATCCGGGCAGCGAGGAGGAGGATGACCTGCTGCGCCGCCACCACCGGGGCTTTGACTCGATGGACCTGCGCGCCGCGGGGCTGGAGCCGGTGGTGGACGAGGAGGCGCTGGCGGCCTGCCGGGAGGAGATCGCCTCGGTGCGCGTGGAGGACGAACTCTTCGGATACATTTCGTCAATCACACGCGCAACGCGGGATAACCCGAGCGTCATGCTCGGCTGCAGCCCGCGGGCTTCGGTGATGTTGCTGCTGACGTCGCGCGTGCTCGCGGCGCTGAGCGGCCGCGACTACCTGATCCCCGACGACGTCAAGCAGATGGCGCCGGCGACGTTGCGCCACCGGATGATCCTGCGCCCCGAGGCGGACATCGAGGGCCTCAGTGCCGACGACATCATCAGCGGAGTGCTCGCCACCATCGAGGTGCCGCGCTGATGATGGCGGGCGAGCGACACGCCGGTCGTGGGAAAGGGTGCCGCGCACAGTGATTCCGAGCGGTCTGCTGATCGCGCTGCTGCTGGCCGCAGTTCCGCTCTTCGCGCTGGGCGGGATGGCGCCGATGCTGCCTGCTGTCGGGGTCGGTGTGATGCTGGCCACGCTGGCGCTGGGTCTGATTGACGGCTTCCTCTCGCGAGCACGGGACAGCATCGAGATCAGGCGCGAAATCGGCGAGATTCTGTCGCTGGGGGCGGAGAATCGGGTTGAACTGACGGTGCGCAACCGCACCGGGCGAACGATCCGGCTGCAGGTGAAGGACGATCCGCCCGGGGAGTTTCTCACTCCGCGGCGACTGCTCGAGATAGTCCTCGAACCATGGGAGAGCAGGACTGTCAGCTACCTGACGACTCCGCGACGGCGCGGCGACTACGAGTTCGGCGCCCTTCACATGCGCGCGCTGTCGCGGCGTCGCCTGGCGTGGTGGCAGCGGACGATCCCGGCGGCGCAGAGCGTGCGGGTGTACCCGGACCTGCAGCAGCTTCGCGAGTTCGACGCGCAGGCGCGTCGCGGACGGCTTGACGACCTCGGACTGCGCGTGTCGAGGGCGCGCGGAGAGGGCACCGAGTTCGAGAGCCTCCGCGAGTACGTCCCGGACGACAGCTTCCGTCAGATCGACTGGAAGGCGACCGCGCGGCGCAATACGCCGATCACCCGGCAGTATCAGGTTGAGCGCAATCAGACGCTGATGCTGCTGATCGACGCGGGCCGGATGATGGCCGCGCCCGCGAACGGAATGATCCGGGTGGACTACGCGATCAACGCGGCGCTTATGCTCGCTCACGTGGCGGGGCGGATGGGCGACACCGTGGGCCTGCTGGTCTTCGCAGACCGCGTCAGGACCTTCGTGCCACCGTCGCGCGGCGGCGCGCAGGAGCGCATGCTCGAGGAACTCTACGCGCTGGAGGCTGAGCTGGTCGAGCCGGACTACCGCGGCGCGGTGAGCTTCCTGCGGGCGCGAGCCCGCAAGCGGGCGCTGGTCTGCTCCTTCACCGATCTCGTTGATCCCGACGTCTCCGCGCAGGCGCTCTCGTACCTCTCCTCGCTGCGCCCGCGGCACCTCCCGCTCGTCGCCACCATCCGCGACGTCGAGGTGGAGGCACTCGCCGAGGCAATGCCCGACAGGCCGGACGGCGCGTGGGAGAAGGCGATCGCGCGTCGGACGCTCAGCCAGCGGGAGATGGCCCTTGCCCGTCTGAGGGCGCGTGGCGTCCAGGTCTGCGATGCAGCCCCCGAGGACCTCGCGGCGAGCGTGGTGAACCGCTATCTCTCAATCAAGCGCCGGGGGCTGCTCTGACCTGCGCGGTCGCGCTTCCGACCGCCCGCGTTCCTACTCCCGCGCCCTCCGGTCAGCAGCCACGCCATCGCTGCAAGCCACAGCGCGACGCCGAGCGTCACCCGCGGCTCGTTCGACTGCAGCAGTCCCGTGGTCTGCGGGCTCAGAAAGCCCTCGACCGCCGCCGCCACCGCGAGCATGGCCACCACGCCCGCGATCAGTGGCACCGCCTTCCCCGCGGCCTCGGCGAGCGTCTGTCCGCGTGGCCGGTCGCCCGGGTCAATCAACGCCCAGCCGATCGCCAGGCCCGCGCCGCCGGAGACGATGATCGCGAATATCTCCAGCACACCGTGGGGCGCGACCATGCCGAAGAGATCCATGAGCCGATCGTGATGCGCGAAGACACCGAGGAACGCCCCGAGCATCAGGCCGTTGCTGAAGAGCAGGTAGAGCGTGCCGAGGCCCGCAGTGATACCCAGCGCGAAGGCCGCAAGGGAGATCGTCGCGTTATTCACGAAGATGTGCCCCGAGAGAGCGTCGGCGCCGATGACCGCCTGGCTGTCGGCGTACCACTGGCCGGAGGGGACGTCGCGGGCGAGGAAATCCTCGACCATCTCGGCCATCCCCGGGCGGAAGAGCGCATCAGCCCAGGCCGGGTTCGCCGCGGCGAGCAGGTAGGTGATCAATGCCGGCAGAAGGAAGACCGCAGCCGAGATCGCGGTGAAGCGCCATCCATCGCGAAAGGTCCGCGGGATGGTGGCGAGGAAGAATCGCCTGAGATTGAGCCTGCGCCGCGCTCGTCCGCCGTAGAGCAGGCCGTGCGCGCGGCCGACGAGGTTGTTGAGGTAGCGGACGACGCGCTCGTCGCTCGAGCGCGAGCGAGCGGCCGCCAGGTCGGCGGCGGCCCGGCGGTAGAGTCGCGCGAACTCGTCAAGCTCCTCGGGCGCAAGGGCCTTCAAGCCGGGCCGATCGGCGCGCTCGATGAGCGCGGCCAGCCTGCCCCACCGCTCGCGCCGATCTTCGCCGGACGAATGACGAGCGTCGCTGGCATCCTGCACGACTTCGGCCCCTTCCGGAGCGACTCGCATGGTTGATGATGAACGAGTAAGTCTCCACGCGCCCGAGCAGATCGAGGTCTCATACGAACTCGCGGGCCTCGGCTCCCGCTTCCTTGCCGCCGTCATCGACGCCGCGATCTTCATGACGGTGATGGCGGTGCTCGCGTTCGCCGCCTGGGCCATCCGCAGCTACGTCACCGGCGACCCGATGGTCTCGGCGTTCACCGGATGGATTGTCTTCGGCGCCTGGATCCTGCTCGGCATCGCGTACCATGTGTACTACGAGTTGGCCGCCGAAGGCAAGACTCCCGGCAAGCGCGTGACCGGTCTTCGGGTGATCGCGACCGACGGCGCCTCCGTCAGCTTCGAGCAGTCCGCGGTGCGCAACATCCTGCGCATTGCCGACTGGCTCCCGGTGCTCTACGGCGCCGGGGTCGCCTCGCTGCTGGCCACCGCGAAGAACCAGCGCCTCGGCGACCTCGCGGCGAGCACGATGGTCGTCAAGGAGCGTCTCGAAGAGAAGCTCGACGAGGTGCCTCTGCCTGACCCTGGCCCCACGGCGCCCTCAGTTCCGCTGCCGCCCGAGGTCAGCGATGATCTCATGCACATCGTCCGCGCGGGAGTGCGCACCGTCACGCGCGAGGAGGAGAAGACGATCCGCCGCTTCCTCGAGCGACGCTACGACCTCGCGCCCGACGCCCG
>JBKHFA010000229.1:0-5791 GCA_046540615.1 Armatimonadota bacterium
AGCCGCGGTCATCGCCCTCCTCGACCACCGAGTTCGCGACCGTGTGAAAGTGGTGGAGGTAGTAAGGGATGTCAAGCTCATCATCGGCGAAATCATCGGGTGAAAGCTCCCCGAGATCCACCGGCGCCACCTCCGGCAGTTGCGCCTGACAGGTCGGAGCACAGGCCAACGCCAGGGCCGCCATGATGGCCGCCATGGTCACGTGATGATATCCCTTCATCAACTGACACCTCACTGAAGCGTCGTCTTCTCAGGCGCTCCGCCTGCCTTCAGGAGATCGTCCTTCAGCCCTGGTGCAGGCGACCATCCTCGGGCTTCCACGCCGGGTCGCTGGTGATCACGAGTGCGTCGTAGCGTACGCCCGGCGCGAGGTTCTCAACCCGCAGCGTGTGATCGCCCGCGGGCAATGACACGCCCTGGAGTTCCGCGTTCCCCGGCGGGAGCCAGGTCCACAGCCGCGGAGCCATCGGGTGGTCCTCGGTGATGAGTTTGTCCGCCACGTTCAGGTCGGCCCCGCCGCTGAGAGTCGCCACCTCGTCGTCGTCGAGGAGCACCCGCACGTTCAGCCTTGCGCCGCCTCCGCGCCCGCCCGAGCCGCGGTGCAGATAGCGCAGCCAGACGTAGTACTCATCGTCGCGCGGCACCTCGATCGACCACTCGGCCGCATTGCTCTCGGGCTCCTCGGGGACCACGAAGAACTCCCCGTGCGTGCCACCCGCCTCCGTCTCCTCGAACGCGCCCTCGCGCGTGGCCTCGTCGAAGGTCAGCGAGGCCGTCACCGCCGGCTCACCGGCGGGCGTGGCCGCCTGCGCGGTGGCGAGGGCGCTCTCATTGCCGCGCCGATCGACCGCCGTGACCGCGTAGTGGTACTCCGTCCCGGCCTTCAGTCCCCAGTCGTACATCTCCGCGTCGGTCGGCGAGCCGACGAGCAGTTCCTGACTCACCTCGGAGATCGGCTCCTCTGAGGCGTAGACCTGGTAGTGCGACACCGACGGATCATCCGGCGCGTTCCACGTCAGGTGGTTGACACGCTCCCGCACGTTTTCCGCGGTGAGATTCGCGACCGCGGATGGCGGGTCGCTCTTTTCAGGCCGCGCGCCCTCGGGGACGAACCCTTCGTCGGTCGCGAGGCAGAGAAGGTCAAGCTCAGCCGCGGGGTCCTCCGTGATCAGCATCATCTCCATCTCGCCGGCCTCCAGGTTCACCGGCTCACCGGCGCGGACCCACGTCCACTCGACCGCGTCGGTCGCAGCCTCGCGAGTCGCCTCGGGGCCGCTGAGCCGCCAGCCCGCCGGGTCGCCGGTCGCGCTGCGCACCCGCGCCCAGAGGTGATAGTTCGCTGTCGCGGGGATGTCGATCGGAAGCGAGGCGGCGCCGTCATCGAACTCCGGGTGGCGGTAGATAAAGTACCAGTCTGACGCCTCCCACCGATCGACGCCCATCGCCAGGCCCGGCCGGTCGGTGGTGTAAAGGTCCTTGATGGAGGCTTCCGGCTCCGCGTAGACCACCAGAGGCGCATCGACCTCCGCGGGCAGGTCCACGCCCGCCCGGGCGATCTCCGCCGAGTAGCCGCTCTCCAGCCCGGAATGCTCGATGCTGGTGAGGACGTAGTAGTACGCCTCACCGGCCTCGACCGTCTCATCGCGCCAGGTTGTCCCATCGATCGGCTCCGCCGTCAGCAGTTCGTACCCGTCGCCGCTCTGCTCCGAGCGGTAGACGAAGTATCCGCGCGTCTCGCGCGAGTAGTCGGACGGCTCCCACGTGAGCGCGACCGCGTCGCCATCGGCCTCCCAGCCGAGATTCTGCGGCGGGCGCGGGCGCGCCATCACCGCGATGTAATTCTTGAAGCGCCCGGTCATGCTCGAGCCGTAGTGAATCTTGGTGGCGTCCGGCGAGAGCATGGTGAAGTCGCCGCCGGAGTAGTAGCCGTTCATCCGATGCTTGGTATCCACCGTCGGCTGGAATGTCCCGTCGCTGAAGACCTGGAACGAGATGTTCGCGTTCTCAGGCCGCTCGAAGCTGCCGAAGCTCCATCCGCGCACCCATCCGGTGAAGAACCGCGGGTGCTTGATCCAGTGGAGGTGGTAGTGCCCGCCGTTGCGCGAGAGATTGATCGTCATCGGCTCGCCATCGCCGCGCGTGGGATAGACGGTCGTGGTGCCGCCGTCCTGGCCGATGAACTCGCCGTCGGGTGACGAGCTTTCATGTCCGTGCGTGATGGTCGGGTAGTAGCGGTAGATCTCGTAAAGCTCGTCGATGTCGTCGGTGGTGTGTATCCGGTGGTCCTCCCAGCCCTCGCCGGTGGGGAAGTCGATGCGGTCGCTCATGAAGTGCCGCAGGTAGGCGTAATGCCCGCTGAGCGGTGCGATGACCGGGTCGATCTCGCCGGTCTCCCGGTCGATGAGCAGGCCGGTGCGGAGGCGTATGATATGCCCCCACGGCTCGCGCTCGGTGGTGATGAGCCGCGAGAGGTGCATGACCTCCTCGGTCTCATGCGGGTCGATCGGGGTGCCGTCAGGTCCCGGGGCCTCCGGCCGGCCGGCGTGCAGTCGCCACTGCGGGATCGGGTCATTCGGATCGGGGTCGTAGGTCGTCCAGACGCCGCCGTTGGGCGTGTCGAGGAAGAGGTAGCGCTGGTCGCGCGTCAGTCCGTAGATACGCTCGCGCGGGTAGGGCTCCCACTCGGCGACGACGCGGCTCTCGCCGGTGCTCGCGTTCGTCTCCACGAGCTTTCCGGCGCTGTGCACGTATGCGATGTCGGCGTTCTGTCGGTCCCATGAGACGCGTGACGTCTCAGGGCCGGGGCGCAGGCGCGAGAATTCATCGGTGGCGTACCAGCCTCGCGCGGGGCCGTCCGGGCCGATCCGCGTGCCCTGCAGGAAGAGCAGGGAGGCGTCGGCGTTCCACGCGGGCCACACCGACGCCGTGGTGCAGTGCTCGGCTGTCGGGGAGTCGTCGAGCATCCAGACCTGCGTGCCGAACCGGCGGTCGGTGAAGATCGTGCGGCGAGTAAGCAGGCCGTCATCTCGCGCGTAGAGGTCCCACGGCTTGTGGCCGTGGCGCTCCATCAGGGCCTCAAGGCCCTGGACCGGGTCAGGATCGGGATCATGGCTGCTCGCCGGCATGGCCTCCTGCTCCTCTTCGGTCAGTTCGCTGACAAAGCGCACGTAGTCAACGGTGATGCTCGTCCCATCGCCGCTCGTGTAGAGGCCGACGTTGAGATCAACGACACCGTCCCATCCCGTGGCCCTCGGTATGTGCTCGGCAATGATGCCGGGACTGGTGAGGCCTGAGAGCACGGAGACCTTCTCGCCGCCATCGAGATTCGTCAGCTTCCCGTTGAAGCCGCCGGTCATCTCGTCAACCTTCACGATCATCCACGGGTACGCGTCGAGGTCGATGTTCTCGATCACGGTGTGCACCGACGACCCCCATGTGACCGCACCGCCCTCTTCGTCGGTGAAGATCAGGCGCTCGCCGTCACCCTCGACGATGCCGGGCGCATTCCTGTTGGTCGCTTCCCAGCCCTCCACGGTGTCGAATTCCTCGGCGACACCGATGCGGTCGTCCTGGGCGAGCGCGAACGCCGCCGCAACGAGTGTTATCATGAATGCGAGACCGATTCTCCGCATGACAGTGCCTCTCCTGCATCCGAAAATTGAGGGCGGCTGTCGGTGGGCCGCTGCCCACCGAGGGGCGCGACCCCGCTGCAGCCGCCCTTCAGTATTGACAGACAGCTTCTCCGATTCCTCCTCGTTGTGGCTTCGTATCAAAGATTAGGGATTGGGGTGACAGGGATAACGACTCTCCAGGCGAGGGCGCCTGGAGTCCAGAACCGCAAGAAGACCCGGAGTCCGGGCGCCTTCGCCCGGACGTCGTTCCGGTCCCTGGTATTCGCGTGCAGCGCGTAATGGCTTCCATCGTCGTATCTTACCGTTGATGCGGACCCCCTTGTTGCACCGGCTTTCTTTGAGCCGTTCCGCGCTGCGCCGCCTCCTCCGGGGTCAACGCCAGTATCTGCACACACAGAAAGAGGGCCTGCGCGCTCTTGCAAACGCGGCAGGCCCTCAGCGGTGAGTCAAGTCAAAACGGGCGGATCAGATCCGGTTATGCGCCATCAGGTGCTGTGCTCCTGCGCATGGCGGTGTATGACGCGATAGGTGTATCTTCCCGCTTCCCACTTCCTCGTCACCCTGCCACTGTCGGTGAGTTTGCGAAGCGCGGTGGCCACACGCTGTGCCGGCAGACCGAGGTTCGCCGCAATCTCCGTCTGCAGCATCGACCCGCCCGCCTGATGCAGCATAGCCATGATCTGGCCGTCGAGGTTCTCCTCAACCTCCCGCTCAGAGGGGCGCCCCTGATCGGACGCCTCTCCACTTTTGACCACGAGCCAGATGATCAGACCGATGAGCGCGGCGAGGGCGATCAGGCCGACGATCAGCCACGGGAAGTCCGCGCCACCCGCGATCGGTTCGGCCTGCATCCGATGATGCATCCGCGATCACCTCCTCCGGCGGGCGTCGATGCCGCCGGCGCCCGCCGTTACAACGACAGCCTCCTGCTCATATTGCGGTTGTGCAGCGTCATACTCACGACCCAGAATGCGATGGAAAAGCCGATCAGCGCCACGATGCACCATCCAACGCCGATCTGCACTTCCTGACCGATTCCTGCGCGTAGAAGCTCCGTGGTGTAGGTCAGCGGCGAGATGCGCGAGAGCCACTGGCCCCACTGCGGCATTTGTGCGATCGGCATGAAGACCCCGCTGAAGAAGATCAGCGGGAGCCGCACCAGGTTCGACAGGGTCATGATCGACGACGGTTCGTCGGTCGGCGGCGACGAGAAGAGTGTCCCGAGCAGCGCAAAGCAGACCGCCGACAAAAGCACCGCCGCCACGATCGCCAGCGGCTGCGAGAATGTGGCGCCGAGAAAGCCGAAGCTGATCGCGATCGGAATCGCCGACAGAAAGAGACCGTACATGAAGGCCGAGAGTATGTCCCCGCCGATGAGCACGCTGAGCGGCAGCGGTGCGACCAGAAGTCGCTCCAGCGTCCGCGTGCGCGTCTCGAACGGCAGGATGGCCGGTGTTGTCGCCGACGCCGTGAAAAATAGCGCCATGCCGATCAACCCCGGGACGAGGCTGTCGGTGGGCACATTCCGCCCGACCGCGAATGCGAGAAACAGAAACGCGGGGAACAGGATCCCGAAGATCAGCACGGGGCCCTTCAGATAGTAGACGCGAATATTCTTCTTTGCGATTGCCCACGTTTTTTGAATCATGATCGGCCTCCGTCTTTTGACTGATCGGGAGACTCGCCGGACGAAAGAGAGACGAACACCTCTTCGAGGCTGGGTCCGAGGGTGTTGACCGTGAGGATCTCGAGGTCGCGCTCCTGGGCGAAAGCGACCAGACGCTCGATGAGCTTGCCCGGGGTTGCGGTGAACAGCCGGCACTTGTCGCCGTGCTTCTCGCCATGCGTGATCTCGTCGAAATCCTCCAGTTCACCGAGGTTGGCGGGCGGCTTGAACGCCACCTCCACCGACTGGCTGCCCTCAAGTGTGGACTTGAGCGCCTCCGGGGTGTCCAGCGCGGCCAGTTTCCCACTGCGAATGATTCCCACGCGGTCGCACAAAACGTTCGCTTCCTCGATGTTGTGCGTGGTGTAAAACACCGTCATCCCGTCGGCGGCGAAGTCCTTTACCTGCCCGTGGATCATGCGACGACTCTCCACGTCAAGGCCCGCGGTCGGCTCGTCAAGAAACAGCATGCGGGGCTCGTGGATCAGGCTCA
>JBKHFA010000230.1:0-5786 GCA_046540615.1 Armatimonadota bacterium
TACATGATCGGCACCATGATCGAGCTTCCGCGCGCATGCGTGGTCGCCGACCAGATCGCCGAACATGCCGAGTTCTTCTCCTTCGGCACCAACGACCTCACGCAGACGGCGTTCGGCTTCAGCCGCGATGACATTGAGGGTAAGTTCCTGCCTCAGTACATCGATCAGCGGATCTTCGAGGCCAGCCCGTTCGCCGTCCTCGACGAAGAGGGCACCGGCGCGCTGCTCGCGATGGGCGTCGAGAAGGGCCGCCAGGCCCGGCCGGACATGGAGATCGGCATCTGCGGTGAGCACGGCGGCGATCCCAAGTCGATCGACTTCTGCCACCGCGTCGGTCTCAACTACGTAAGCTGCTCGCCGCTGCGCGTTCCGATTGCGCGGCTGGCCGCGGCACAGTCGCAGGTCAACAACCCGCGCGACTGAGACCACGGTTCGCGTCAGCGAACCTTCTGCGCAACCACGGAGGCGGGCGGCAATCGGCCGCCCGCCTCCTTCATTTCTGCGTCAACCGTAGACTTCACACAGCCGCAGGGAGGTACCCCAGATGACAACAATCACATCAGTACATGCGCGAGAGATACTTGATTCGCGCGGCAACCCGACCGTCGAGGTCGAGGTTGAGCTTGCCTGCGCGGCATGGGGCCGGGCCGCCGTCCCGTCCGGCGCCTCGACCGGCGAGCACGAGGCCGTCGAGCTCCGCGACGGCGACGACAATCGCTACCTCGGCAAGGGCGTTCTGCAGGCCGTCGAGAACGTCAACACGAAGATCGCCCCCGAGATCGTCGGCCTCGACGCCACCCGCCAGCGTGAGATCGACGAGGTCATGATCCAGCTTGACGGCAGCCCCAACAAGGGCAACCTCGGCGCGAACGCGATCCTCGGCTGCTCGATGGCCGTGTGCAAGGCCGCCGCGGCCGCGTCCGAACTTCCACTCTACGAGTACATCGGCGGCTGCAACGCGCGAACGCTGCCCGTGCCGATGATGAACATCATCAACGGCGGCGAGCACGCCGACAACAACGTGGACCTGCAGGAGTTCATGATCATGCCGGTCGGCGCCCCCAACTTCAGCGAGTGCCTGCGCTGGTCGGCCGAGGTCTTCCACGCGCTCAAGAAGGTCCTCGGCGAGCGCGGGATGAGCACCGCCGTGGGCGACGAAGGCGGCTTCGCCCCCGACCTCAGCTCCAACGAGGAGGCCCTTGAGGTCATCGTCGAGGCGATCGACGCGGCCGGATACACGCCCGGCGAGCAGTTCCGCATCGCGCTCGACCCCGCATCCACCGAGTTCTTCGACGGCTCGAAGTACGTGCTGGCCGGCGAGGGCCGCGAACTCTCGAGCGATGAGATGATCGACTTCTACGCCGACCTGTGCGACAAATACCCGATCATCTCCATCGAGGACGGCCTCGCCGAGGACGACTGGGACGCGTGGCCGAAGTTCGTCGAGAAGCTCGGCGACCGCGTTCAGATCGTCGGCGACGACCTGACCGTCACCAACACCGAGCGGCTGAGCAAGGCCATCGACCTTGGCGCGATCAACTCCATCCTGATCAAGGTCAACCAGATCGGCTCACTCACCGAGACACTCGACGCCATCGAGATGGCCAAACGCGCTCAGATGACCGCCGTCGTCTCACATCGGAGCGGCGAGACCGAGGACACCACCATCGCGGACATCGTCGTCGGCACGAACGCCGGGCAGATCAAGACCGGCGCCCCGTCCCGCACCGATCGCGTCGCGAAGTACAACCAGCTTCTGCGCATCGAAGAGATGCTCGGGGAGATGGCGGAGTACCCGGGCCTGAGCGCCTGGTACAACCTCTCCAGCAAGTAAGCGCGCTCAACCCGCGACGGAAAGCGGCCGCGCGCTCCGAGAGGGGCGCGCGGCCGTCGCGGCATATCCACCGCGATCAAAAGGCAGAAGTCCTTGGCCGGTGGCGCGGCGGCGTGGTATACTACGTCCACAGAGACATCGCGACGCGGCTACTCACAGCATTGCCACAGCCGGAGAAGGAGTTCAGGCAGTGGCGTCAACGAACCAGAACACGCGGCGAAACGCAGATCCCGACCGCGCCCGGCAAAAGCGGCTGGCGTGGCTGATCGTGTTGACCTTCGCGCTCATAGCGTGGGGCCCCCGCACCGCGGTGATGCTCGAGAAGGGCTGGTCATCGTCGCACGCGGCCCTCGAGCGACAGCAGCAGATTGACGAGGCGGAGCGGCGGATCGAGGCGCTTCAGCGCGAGGTGGCCTACGCCCGGACGTCGGAGGGCAAAGACGTCGAGGCGAAGCGCCGCTTCGGCGTGGGGCCTCGCGACGAGATCTGGATCACCGTCGAGGCGCAGCAGGCGCCCGAGCAGCGGCCCCAATCCCAGTCGGTCGCGGATCGCCTCAACGTCTGGCTGACCGACGCGGGAAGTCGCTTTGTCGGCCACCTGCGGGCAGTCGGCGCAACCGTCAGCTACGCGGTCGGCCTCCGCGACGTGAGCACGTCCGTCGCGGTGCCTGTGATCGAGGACCTCGAGATTGCTGAAACCAGCGACGAAGACTCCGCAGAGAACACCGGGGGCGACGGTGAGATCGCGGGAGATGCTGCCGACGGGCAGTAGCACCGAAGCACGAAGACCTCCGTCCCACCAGCGGACATTCCCCCACGGGCGCGCCCGGGCGGTTCTGACTCCCCCGCTGAGCGCACTCCTCGCCGTCGTGCTCCTGGCGCCCGGAGGCTGCGACCGATCGCCACCGGTCGATCGCTGGCCGATGGCGTCGGCGATCACCGCCGGCGGAGAGAGCTTCGTCGCCTGGGCGCTGCCCCCCGACCGCTTCGGTCTCGGCCTGACGAGCCACGTGGTCGAGGTCAAAGACTACGTCACCGCGATCTGTCCGTTGCACGAACGCGGAGCGATGATTTTCACACCCTCCGGCGGCTTTGATGTCCGGGCAGAAAAGGATCTCTGGTCCACGCAGCCGGATGTGCGGAACGCCGCGGCGCTGGGTGCAACGCGGCTGGCGCTGATCCTTGGCGGCGACACCACTGCCTGCGCTCCCGGGGAGCCTGCGGAGCCACCGCCGTGGCTGATGGGCGCCGAGATTCGCATTGGCCGAATCGACGACAACCAACTCCGCGTCGGACCATCCGAACTTCCGCACACCGTGAACCCGTGGCGCATCCAGCACGGCCGCTTCGGCGGCGAGGACGACGCCCTGCTCGTCCTGGTGTACACAAGGGCTCCCTTCGATGACGTCATGCGCCGCCGACCGTGGATCTACCGCATCACCGAGGGTGACGATGGTCTGCCCCACCTCGATCCACGGTGGCGCGGGACATCGTTCGCACACCCCTTCCGCGACGCCACATTCGGTGACTTCACCGGCCGGGGCGAGGGAGAGATCGCGGCACTCGAGGTGACCGAGGACGGTGGTCGCATGATCACCGCGTATCACTTCGAGGGGTTCGGCCTCGAGGGCCTTGCCCCGAGCGCACGGGTGCCTCCGGTGGAGGACAGGCTGCACGCCGCGCGGTGGAACGCGAGCGAGGCCGACGGACTGGTCGTGCGGGCGCTCGACGGGCGCTTCATTTTCTACGAGCTTGACGCCGAGAAGGGCGAACTCCGGCAAAGATCCGCCGTGGACGGCCCCGGATCGGTCCTCGGGTGGATTGTCACGGGCGCGGAGACGGCAGGGCCGGGCGAACTCATCTGTGTATTGCCCGGCGGTGACCTCTGGCGGGCGAATCTGGCGGACTGACGCATTTCCCTGCGAGGACCAGCGAAGACGATCGAGCGGGAGAGTGATTCGTGATGAAGCTCGCAGCGCTGATAGCCGGTTGGGCCGCGCTCGGCGCGCCGTCGATTGACTTTCAGAGCGCGGAACTGACCATCCCGGAGCCGCATCTGGTGCGGCTCGAGCTTGCAGCGACCGGATCGGGCGCGGAGGTCGGGAGCTACGCCGTGCGCACCCGTGAGGCCGGTGGTGAAGGCCTGCCGGGGCTCACGCCCCGCGGCGACCACCACTGGCTGCCCGCCGCCGACCGCAACGATCCGCACTGGTATCTCTTCCTCGACAACGAGCGCGGTGACCTCGACCCCGCCGACGGTCGCGTCGCGATGGAGATCGATGTCTCCCAGTGGCCTGACGGCGAGCACTGGTTCACGGTCTTCGCCTGCAATCGCCCGGCCGCCGGAAGCTACGTGCATGACACGAGGACCTTGCGCATTCAGACCGAGGGTGGATGGGTCAGTGAGGAGGGCACCGTCATCCTCGAGTCGCTGAGCGTCACCATCGAGAACTTCACCGCCGAGCCCGAACGCGCACAGGCCGGTGAGGCCGTCAATGTGAGTCTCGACTTCGCCGAGCGTGGCGTCGGCGACCTCATCTGGACGATCACCGTCCCCTACTGGATCGAGGAGCACGAGACGCCTCCCGGCTGGCACTACGACGCCGAGGCGCAAAAAGCCTCGCTGACCGGCGGCGCCTTCGCCGACAACACTCCTCCGGACTCGGACCCGGCGGAGGGGAAGCTCCGCGTAGAACTGGCCACGGAGGGCTGGCGGCCGGGCGTGCATAACTTTACACTCCAGGCGGCGTCCGGCTTCGCACCGGCGCAGGCGCTCGCATACCGCGACTTCGCCATCACCATCCTCCCCGAGGACCCCGTGTTCGAGGTCGATTTTGAGCGCGACCGGCATCTTCGCAAGGGCACGCACTTCGGCAATATCATCAGTCCTGCCGAAGGCGTCGCCATCGCGTATGATCAGATCACTCGCGACGGCGGCGTGGCCTGGCGGAAGCTGGAGCGCGGCGGTGTCCCGAGCCCCAACCTGCTCGCCGACGGAACCGTGATGGGCATGTCGATGCGCAGTGAGCCCATCGAGGCCCGGCCGGGGTATTACGCGATCTCCATCTACGAGTCGGACGATGGCGGCGAGACCTTCGACGGCCCGATCGACGCCGAGTTGCACGTTCCGCGGGCCACCAGCGGCGTCGGCCACGGTCCGGCCGCAGGCCCGATCTTCCACCGCTCGATCGTCCAGATGCCGGACGACACGCTGCTGGCGACGTTCTACGGCTGGTTCGAGGGTGACGAATCGCCGGTGCCCGGTCAGAAGGACTCCTTCCGCTACCGCACCTGGCTGATGCGCTCAGAGGACGGTGGCAGGCACTGGGAGTACCACGCGACCGTCGGCTATGACCCGGAGATCGGCACCGAGGGCTACTGCGAGCCGGTGATGAAGCTGCTGCCCGACGGGCGGCTTATCTGCCTGCTGCGGACCGGCGGCGACAACCGCCCCTACCACCTCGACAACCCGCTGATGGTCACATGGTCCGAGGATGGCGGCCTGACGTGGAGCGAGCCGGTGCGGACGGGCTTTGAGGGCGTCGCGCCGGACCTGGTAGTGATGGAGGAGGGCACACTCGCCTGCACCACCGGGCGGCCGGGCGCGTGGCTGCTGCTCAGCGCCGACGGCGGGCGAACGTGGACCGACGCATTCAGCATCGACGCCGAGCGCTACTCCGGATACACCGGGGCCTGCGAGGTCGAACCCGGGGTGCTGCTGATCGGCTACGGAGCGATGAACTGGCTCAACCCGGAGACCGGCGAACGCGAGAACAGCCTGCGGACGGTGCGGGCGAAGGTGGGCAGGCTGCGGTGAGGTCGTTCCGACAACGACCGCGGGCTGGAAACTCGTATTCCAAAATTCACACAGACACCAATGAAAGTGGCGTGTCGTAAGTCGTACGGAGGGGCCGCTTTGCCCGACGCCGCCCCCGGCGGCGGGGAAAGTGAC
>JBKHFA010000231.1:0-5748 GCA_046540615.1 Armatimonadota bacterium
TGAAATCATCCCGCAGCGCCGAGCCGAAGATCGCCAGCTTCCGGATCCTGTTCCGGCGGCAGAACTCCGCAATCTCCTCTTTCGATACCTCAATCTGCAGCGGCATGACAGGTCGCCTCCTGCCCTCACTACCCCTCCAGCTCAGCCAGCTTGTCATCGTACCAGCGGAAGGTGCGGCGCAGTCCCTCGTGCCGGGGGACCTGCGGCTGCCATCCAAGCAGCCTCCGCGCCCTCGCCGCCGAGATGAACTGGTCCCTTAACTCCTTCGACGCCTCGCCCTGCACGTCGGGTTCGAGGTCCGGCCGCCCCGCCACCTCCGCCATCTCGCGGAAGATCTGCAGCACGCTCACCGGCTCACCCGTGCCGAAGTTGAATGCCTCGCCCATCTGCTCACCCTCCAGCAGCGCCTGCATCACGCGCATGTAGCCGTCCACCGCATCACCGACATACATGTAATCCCGCAGCGGTGAGCCGTCCGAGCGAATGACGGGCCGCTCGCCATTGAGCAGCGCCCGGAAAGTCCCGGGGATGATTCGGTTGAAGTTCAGATCGCCCGGACCGTAGATGTTCGCGCACCGCACCACGCCGGCCGCCATCCCGTACGCCCGATGATAGCCGCGCGTAATCATATCCGCGCAGGCCTTCGACACGTCGTAAGGGTAGAGCCCCAGCAGTTCGTCGTCCTCGCGATACGGCAGATGCTCGTGGGTCCCGTAGGCCTTGTCGGAGCTTGCGACGACCATCGCATGGGGGCGGTCGTCCCCCTCCCACAGCCTCCGCGCGCACTCAAGCAGGATGTACGTTCCGCGCACGTTCGCCTCGAAGGTGCCGAGCGGGTTGGCCAGCGCCCGCGTCACATCCGCCTGTGCCGCAAGGTGCATCACCACCTCCGGCCGATGCTCGTCAAAGACCTCCTGCACCTGCTGCATGTTGGCGATGTCGCACTCGACCAGATCGGTCCTGCGAATCGCCGACGACATTGCCAGATAGGACTGCCGGAGCACCCACAGGTCGATGCCCACCACATCGGCGCCGGCCTCTGTGAGCCGCTCGATCAGATGCCCGGCGACAAATCCATGCGCGCCGGTGACAAGGACCTTCGTTCCCGCGATATCGGCCATAATAGTCTCCAGTGTGAGCTGTCGGCGATCAGCTTTCGTTGCTTTCGTTGCTGCCGTTCCGTGTCACGGGCGTGTCGCCCGTGAGCCGTTCGCACAACGGCTCCCCGGCGAGGGCGCCGGGGCCACAACGACAACGGCTCCTGCCATCGGTCGGTGCCGCCGTTACATCCACGGCGCGTCGCCGGCCTCCCACATCTCAGCCAGCATCATCCCGTCTTTGTATGTGTCCATGCAGGCCCAGAATCCGTCATGCGGGCGGGCGACAAGCTGATCGTCGGCAACCATCCGCGGAAGGCAGTCCCGCTCGAGGCTGTCGCCCGGCTGAAGGTAGTCGAAAACGCGCCGATCGAACACGAAGAAACCCCCGTTGATCCAGCCCGGCAGCGGAGGCTTCTCGACGAGTTCGCTCACGACGCCGTCGTCCTCGAAGCGCACGTGTCCGAACTGAGACCTCGCCCGCACCACGGTCACCGTGCCCGCGCGCTCGTGCCCGTCATGAAAACGGATCAGCGCCTGCGGGTCGAGGTCCGCGAGCCCGTCTCCGTAGGTCACGATGAAGCGCTCGTCATCATTGAGGTAGCTGCTCACCCGCCGCAGGCGCTCTCCAGTGGGCTCATCGGTCCCTGTGTGCGCAAGCGTGACCTCCCAGCTTTCGGAGGGACTGCTCAGGCGCTGAACGAGCGGAAGATCCCCCTCGCCCCCGAGCGTCATGCGCAGGTCGGTCTGGATGAACGGTGCGCGATGCAGGAAGTAGTCAACGATCTGCTCGCCCCGGTAGCCCAGCGTGAGTATGAAATCCGTCAGCCCGCTGCGAGCGAACGAGTTCATGATGTGATAGACGATCGGTTGACCACCGATGCTGAAGAGCGCTTTGGGCAGCGGCGCGTCCTCACCAGCCAGGCGAATGCCCCTGCCGCCGACGAGTAGAATGACCTTCATACGCCGCCTCCCGGAACCGAGGATTCGCACACCACGGCCGTTGCCGCAGCAAGACCTTTTGTGCTACAGTACGCTGCACAATGAGCGAACGTGGCGAAGCAGTCGGTACACGTAACAATCAGGGGACCTCATGGCGTTTGAGCCCCTGGTCGAAATACGTTCTGCCGCTCTGCCTCGCGGCCTACCTCGCACTCTCCATCACGTGGGCGGTCGTCCTCCCCCTCGGACAGGCGCCGGACGAGCCCGCACACTTCCGCTACGCCCTCTTCATCGCCGAAAACGGCAGGCTGCCCGACTTCCACGCGGATGACGCCGGATACGAGTCCTACCAGGCGCCCTTATACTACACTCTCAGCGCGGCGATTGGCAAGCTGACGATGACGGGCCCCGAACACGAGCCTGCGCCCCTCCCAGACGCCCTGCGGGCCCCCGCCGAGCGCGTTCTCGCCCGCCTCCCGGACTACGAGACCGTCCGCGACGGCCAGCACGAACTCGCGCTCGACGCACTCCGACAGGCGCATGCCCACACTATCGCCGAGCACCGCGCGTGGCGCGCCATGCGACTGTTCACCGTGTTTCTCGGAATGCTCGGAATATTCCTCGCGTGGCGGATCACATTCCTCATCTTCCCCACGCGCGGCTGGATTGCCGCTACGGTCGGGGCGTTCATGGCCGCACAGCCGATGTACGTGCATATCACCTCATCGGTCGGCAACGACCCGCCGGCGACCGCGGCCGCCGGCCTGATCCTGTTGCTGACGCTCCTGATCCTCCGCCATGGGCCGAATATGCGCCGCTGCGCGCTCCTTGGACTGGCGCTGGGACTCGGAGCCCTCACCAAGACCACAGCCGCCGTGACGCTGCCGGTCGCGCTGCTGGCGGTCATCTGGGCCGCGGGAAAGCGCCACGAGCCCGAGCCCGGAGAGACCTACCTGACAGACTGGGCGCGGCGAGCGGCGGCGATCGACTGGCCACGCGCGCTCAGGTGCATCGGGGTCGCACTGGGCGTGGCGGCGGTGGTGGCCGGATGGTGGTATGTGAGGAACATCATGCTCTACGGCACAGCATCGCCCTTCCCCGCGAACGTGGAGAAGCAGGTGCCGTGGGAGGCCTACCTTGTGCGCCCGGACCTGCTGGCGGGGATACTCGGGATCGCCCTGCCGATGACCTTCCGCAACTTCTGGGCGGGCTTCGCGTGGACGAACATCGCCGCGCCGCTGTGGGTTTACTGGCTGCTGCTGGCGATCGTGCTCCCCGCGCTGCCGGGGCTGGTCATACTGGTGGTGGATGCCAGGCGCGACCGCCTCGATTGGTCTCTGACGCAGGTGCGCGGGGTGTGGCTGCTGATCCTCGCGAAGGCGCTGCTTGGGCTGGCGGTGCTGTGGTATATCCTGACGATCGACCTCGGCGGCGGCAGCCAGGGGCGGTACATGTTCCCGGTGCTGGGCGCGATGGCGCTCCTGTGGGCGATCGGGATCGGTCGCTTGCTGCCGAAGAATGTGCACAGGTGGCTCCCGGCGCTGGTGGGCGCGGGGATGCTGGCGTTCAATCTGTGGTGCCTGCTGGCGCTGGTGGTTCCGTTCTACCGGGCGATGGGAGTGTGAGGCCATTGCCGTCAGCCGTGGTCGTTGTGGCCCCGGCGCCCCGCCGGGGGTATCTTGTGCGCGGAGAGGGATCGCCTGCCGGGCCTCACCCCCCTCGGTCCCCCCTCTCCCTTGACACCGCAAACGACGCGGTGTCTGGCGGGACGAGGGGGGAGGAAAGGCGAGAGCGCACGGACAGGAGTCGGAGTCCCCGTGCTATCAAACGAGATTACTCCCGCGTCACGTACACGTAATACGCCCCGCGCTCTTTGCCCTTCGGGTCGATGAACCACGCTTCAAGCTCCGTCACGCCCGCGGGCAGGTTTGCCTCGAAGGTCACGCGCTCCGCGCCAGGCTCCACGTTCGCGACCGCGTCCATCCCGCCGATGCTGATGCGCGCGCGCTCCGGGTCGATCGCCTCGCCCGGCCCCTCCTCGGTCTGCGCGAAGGGGCAGATCTCCCGGTGCTCGGGCGGCAACGTCTCGTTGATCGCCACACCGATCTCCTTCGGCCAGCGCTGAAGCTCGAACGTGTAGGTCCCGTCTTTCTCAACATCCACCGCCCAGCGGCCCGTGGACTCCTGCGCGGCCTTGATATGCCCCTGGTTCCACGCCACATCGCCCAGCACGTCCATCGCGCCGAGGCGCGTGGGGTTCTCCTCGTCCGCGCCAAGCGAGATCGGGCAGGGCTGCTCGAAGAGATCCTCGATCTCCGCCCAGAACTCCTCGTGCGCGATCCGCAGCCGCCGCACCATGTCCGGATACTGCTCGCTCACATCGTTCTTCTGCCCGGGGTCGGCAGGCATGTAGTACAATTCCTCGCCGCCGATGAGCCGCCAGTCGCGGCACATCACGCCGTTGTCCCACATCTCCGGCGGCTCCGTGCTCTGGCGGAACTGCAGGAAGACCTCGCGCTCGGGCATCGACTGCGGCTCGCCGCGGAGCATCGGCGCGAAGCTGAGGCCATCCCACGGCTTATGCTCCGGCACATCGAGGTCGCACAGGTCGCAGAAGGTCGGGAGCAGGTCCATGTGCGTGAGCAGCTCTCGGACATCGCGGCCGCCGGTGACACCGCCGTTCGGCCAGCGCACGATGAACGGGACGCGGTGGCCGCCGTCGTAGTAGGAGCCCTTCCGCCCGCGCATGCCGGCGTTATACCCCTGCCCCGTGTTGTCATACCAGCCGCCGGAGGTGCCGTTGTCGGTCATGAAGATCAGGATCGTGTCATCCTCAATCTCAAGGTCCTGAAGGTGTCGTCGCAGCCTCCCGAAGTTCTCGTCGATGTTGGTGATCATCCCGTAGAACTCGGGCTCCGGGATCTCCTCGATGCCGCGGTAGAGATCGGCGTACTCGTCGGCCACGAGGTAGGGCGAGTGCGGGGCGTTGGTGGCGATGTAGGCGAAGAACGGCTCATCGCGCGAGTCCTCGATGAAGGACATGGCCTCCTCGAACCACACGTCGGTGCAGTAGCCGTCATGCGGGACGGGTTCGCCGTTGTGGAAGTAGGTGTCATCGAAGTAGTCGTTGCCCCAGAAGTCGGGGGTCTGCCCCACGCCTCCGCCCTTATGCGCGACCACGTGCTCGAATCCTCGGTCCTGCGGGCGGTAGGGGTAGTTGTCGCCGATATGCCACTTGCCGAACATGCCGGTGGCGTAGTCATTGTTCAGGAACACGTCGGCCATCGTGGTCTCGTCGCGGCGGAGGATCGAGCGCCCCCAGCAGGTGGCCCATGCGCCGTTGCGCAGCGGATTGCGCGCGGACATCAGCGCCCCGCGCGTCGGCGTGCACAGCGGCGACACGTGGAAATCCTCGCAGCGGGTGGCCGAGGTATAGAACTCGTCGATATTGGGCGTCTGAATCCACGGGTTGCCGTTGCATCCAAGCTCCCCGTAGCCCTGGTCGTCGGTCATGACGAGAATGACGTTTGGCCTGCGCGCTGGCATGATAGTGTGCTCCTTCGTGTCTTTGTCGTCAGCCGTGTCCGTTGTGGCGCCGCTTGCGGCGCCTAACCCCGAGCGAAGCGAGTGGGTCGTGGCCCCCTGCGCCCTCGCAGCTATGCATTACGCACAAATCGTGCGCGTGCGGTTTGCCGCAGGAGGGGCCGCC
>JBKHFA010000232.1:0-5743 GCA_046540615.1 Armatimonadota bacterium
ACGGAGAATGCGGCGATCAAGTACGACATGCACCCGGTCGAGTGGACCGAGCAGTGTGTGCGCAACATGAAGCAGCAGTTCGCGAAGCTGGGGATCAGCTACGACTGGTCGCGGGAGATCGACACCTCGTCGCCTGAGTACTACGGATGGACGCAGTGGCTCTTCCTGCAGCTTTACAAGAACGATCTCGCCTACCGCGGCCCTGGGCTTGTCAACTGGTGTCCTGACTGCGCGACCGTGCTTGCCAACGAGCAGGTTGTGAGCGGCTGCTGCGAGCGCTGTGACGCGACGGTGGAGCGGACCACGCGCGAGCAGTGGTTCTTCCGCATCACGGACTACGCGGAGAAGCTGCTGGGGGATCTGGAGTTGCTCGACGGGTGGCCCGAGCGCGTGGTGCGGATGCAGGAGCACTGGATCGGGAAGTCGGAGGGCTTCTCCTTCACGCTGCAGGTCGAGGACCACGACGAGGAGATGGAGGTCTTCACCACCCGCATCGACACGATTTACGGCGTGACGTTCATGGCGCTGGCGCCGGAGAATCCGCTGGTCGAGACGCTCACGGAGGGCACGGAGTACGAGGAGCCGGTGCGCGAGTTCTGTCAGAGGGCGATGGCCGAGAGCGTCATCGAGCGGACGTCGGAGGAGACGGAGAAGCATGGGATCTTCACCGGCGCGTACGCGACGCACCCGCTGACGGGTGAGCGTGTGCCGATCTGGGTGGCCAACTACGTGATGATGGACTACGGGACCGGCGCGATCATGGCGGTGCCCGCGCACGATCAGAGGGATTTTGAGTTCGCGCGCGCCTACGACATTCCGGTGGTTCCGGTCATCCAGCCTGAGGGCGAGGAGCTTGACGGGGAGACGATGGGCGAGGCGTACATCGGCGACGGCGAGCAGATCAACTCCGAGGGTTTCTCCGGGCAACCGAATCGCGAGGCGCTGGAGAAGATCGCCGATCACATGGAGGCCGAGGGGATCGGCCATCGCGATGTGAACTACCGCCTGCGCGACTGGTGCATCTCGCGGCAGCGTTACTGGGGCGCGCCGATCCCGGTGGTGTACTGTGAGGAGTGCGGGACGGTGCCGGTGCCGGAGGAGGAGCTGCCGGTCGAGCTTCCCGAGGACGTGGACTTCTCCGTGACGGGCAACGCGCCGCTGTCGCAGGTCGATGAGTTCATGAACGTGGAGTGCCCCGAGTGCGGTGGGCCCGCGCGGCGCGAGGCCGACACGATGGACACCTTCGTGTACTCCGCGTGGTACTATCTGCGCTACCCGAGCCCGCATGAGGAGGACGCGCCCTTCAACAGGGACGACGTTGAGTACTGGCTGCCGGTCGATCAGTACGTGGGCGGGATCGAGCACGCGACGGGTCACCTGATGTACTCGCGGTTTATCACGAAGGTGTTGCACGATCTCGGCTGGGTGAGCTTCCGCGAGCCCTTCGCGAGTCTCTTCACGCAGGGGATGGTGTACAAGGACGGCGCGAAGATGAGCAAGTCGCGGGGGAATGTCGTGAGCCCGGATGCGCTGCACGAGCAGTACGGGACGGACACCGGGCGCCTTTACTCGCTCTTCGTGGGCCCGCCCGACCAGGACACGGAGTGGAGCGACGAGGGCGTGGTGGGCTCTCACCGCTTCCTCTGGCGGATCTGGCGCCTGGTGACGGAGCACATGGATGCGTGGGATGGCCAGTTCGCGGAGTCGCTGCCTGAGGAGGGGAGCGAGGCTCAGCGGGAGATGCGTCGCAACACGCATCAGGCGATCATGAAGGTCTCAGACGACTTTGAGGGAATGCGTTTCAACACGGCCATCGCGTCGATCATGGAGCTTTCGAACGACCTGACGGATTTCGTCGGCTCGATGGATTCGGACGATGCGGCGGACAGGGCGGTGTTCAGCGAGGGATTGCGGGCGCTTGTGATGCTGCTGTCGCCGATCGCGCCGCACATCTGCGACGAACTCTGGGCGCGCATGGGGGAAGAGCCTTCGCTCTTTGAATGCGACTGGCCGGAGGCGGACGAGAGCCTTGCCGAGGAGGAGAGCATCACCATCGTGGTGCAGATCAACGGCAAGGTTCGAGACAGCATCGACGTGCCCGCCGGCACGGACATGGACGACGTGGTGGAGATCGCGCTCGAGCGTGAGAAAGTTGCGAAGTACGTTGAGGGCAATGAGATCGCGAAGACCATCAAGGTGCCGGACAAGCTGATCAACCTCGTCGTGAAGTAAGGTCCGGCGCCTCGCCACGGGGGTCGGGGGACCTTGACCAGGTTCACACCTGCGCAGATCTTCGTGCTGGTGCTCAGTGCTGTGCTCGTCATCGGCGTGATGATCGGCCACCGGGTCAGCCGGGAGAGCGGCGACGCCGACGCGGGTCCTGCAGTCGAGTACACCCTGCCGGAGGCCGGCAGCACGCCGATCACGATCCATGTGGTCGGCGCGGTGCGGCGTCCGGGATTGTACGTGCTCGAGGCGGGCGCTCGGGTTCGTGACGCCATCGAGGCGGCAGGCGGGCTGGTCGAGGGCGCTGACCAGCAGTCGGTCAATCTCGCGGCCTTCGTGGATGACGGCGATCAGGTGCTCGTCGAGGCGAAGGAGACGTCATCCGAGCCCGAGGCGGAGTCGACCCGCCGCGATCGGCCGCCGCCTGACCCGGCGCCGCGCGCGACGCCCGCCGCCGGCCCTCCGACGCGGAACCCATCTCCGCCGCCGTCTCGCGCGCCTGCGACCGCGCATGTCACTCCCCGCGATCACCCGGCCACCGTCGGCGCAGAGCCGTCGGGCGCGCTTCCGGATTTCGCGCGCGCGCCGAGGGACCCGAAGGTGCGTCTGAACCGGGCGGGCCTTGACGAGCTTGAGCGCATCCCGGGCATTGGCCCTGAGCTGGCAAAGAAGATCATCTACCACCGCAGCATGCACGGCCCCTTCAGCAGCTTCGAAGACATTGGCGAGGTCCCCGGGATCGGTCCGGCCACCATCGAGAAGATTCGCGTCAGTGCGACGCTCAACTGACGGAGGTGGGGAATGTCCACGGAGAGTTCAGGCGCCGGCCGTGGCCCCGACCTCGCTTCGCTTGAGCAGCACGCTCAGAGTCTTCATCAGCGTCCCCTGATGCTCCTCTGTGTTGCAGTGATCAGTGGCGCGGCGTTCTCCGCCTGGGCGCAGCCGGGCCTGCCCGCCTTCGCGCTGGTAGCTCTGGGCGCAGGGGGCCTCGTGGTCACCTCTGCATTCATCGCTCCGCGGATGGCGCTGGCTCCGCTGCTGGTGGCTTCATTCGCGATCGGGGGGATGGTGTACGAACACCGCGCGGCGGTGCCCGCGACGGACCTCTCGCGTCTCGCGGGCGTCGAGGGGCTGACGATCGAGGGCACTGTGATTCGGCCGCCGGATGATGGCGGCTGGCGTCGGCGGGTGCGCATTGAGGTCGAGCGGGGGGCCGGGATGGAGAAGCTCACCGGGCGGGTGGAGACGGGGATTCCGCGGCAGCCGGAGCTTGCGGTGGGGGACCGGGTGCGGCTGCGGGGGGTGTCGGTGGAGTTGCCGGAGGCACCCGAAGACCCGGGCGAGTTCGACTACCGCGGGTGGCTGGCGCGGCAGGGGGTGCGGTCGGTGGCCACGGCCCGGGAGATCGCGGTCATAGGCGAGGACCGCTCCCTGGCGACGCGTTTGATGCGATCAGGGCTGGAGTTGCGCGAGCGGGTGGTCGGGGCGATCGAGGCGGAGATGCCGGGGGCCGACGGCCCCTTTTACTCGCGGCTGCTGGTCGGGATGGTCTACGGCCTTCAGGCCGCGCCTCTTCCGGAGGAGGTCGTGGAGCAGTTCCGGCGGGCGGGGACGGTGCATCTGCTGGTCGTCTCCGGCGCGCAGGTCTCGATGCTGGCGATCACGATCGTCGGTCTCACGGGTGGTGGGGTGCGGCAGATGCGCTGGTCGCAGGCCATGCCGGCGACCGTGGCGGTGCTGGTGCTGGTGTTGATCGTGGGGATGGAGGCGTCGGTGGGGCGGGCGGTCGCGATGTTCGCGCTCGTGATCGTCGCGGCGCTGACGAGTCGGGATTACGATGTGTACACCTCAGTTGCGCTGGCGGCGGCGGTGATCGTGCTGGTTGAGCCGCTGACGCTGCTGAGTATGAGCTTTCAGTTGACCTTCGCGGCGACGCTGGGTGTGATCGTGTTTCTGCCGGACGATGCGATCCGGAGGCTGAACGGCAGCATCGCGGCCGCGCCTCTGCCTCAGGTGCGCGCGGTGCTGTGGGGGACCGTCGGCGCATGGATGCTGACGACGCCGCTGCTGGCACACGGGTTCTCGGGCTTCGCTTTGAGCGGGAACCTTGCGAACCTTGCCAACGTGCCGCTGTCGGGGCTGGTGCTGGCGCTGGGGTTTGTTGCGCTGCCCGTTGCGCTTTTGCCGGAGGCGGAGGCCGTGCTGGGGGGGCTGTGCCTGATGTCACGTGGTGTGCTCGGGATGGTCATGCATGTCAACGAGCTTGCGGCCGGCCTCCCGATGCCCTTTGTCGAGGACGTGCGCTTCGGCGCGGGCGCGGTCGTGGCGTGGTACGCGGTGGTGGCGCTCATGGTCACGGTGGGTATCCACGAGCGCGCGCACCGGGCGCTTGATGAGATCCTGCTGCGGCAGCGCCCATCGTGGCCAACGGTGACCGGCGTGGCACTGCTCAGTGCGCTGGTGTGCTCGATGGCGCTGGTGGGCCGGCAGCCGGGAGGGCTTGAGATGACCGTGCTGCCGGTGGGCGCGGGGCAATCTGCGATGGTGAGGACGCCGTCGGAGGCGACATTGATGGTGGATTGCGGAGGCGGGGAGAACCTCGCGGCGGCCGGACAGGAGGTGGCCGACGGCGTCATCGTGCCGTGGCTGACGCGCCGGAGGATCGATCGGATCGACGCGATCGCCATCACGCACTGGGACGCGGATCATTGTAACGCGTTGCCCAGGGTGCTCAGTCTGATTCCGACGAAGCTGCTGCTTGTCCCGCCGGAGTTGCGTGGTGCGGGACCACCGCCGGGGCTGGCCGGGGGGATCGGCGCCAGACCGCGGCGCGCGGCGGCAGGGGCGCGCCTGAAGCTGGGCGAGGATGTGACCGCGGAAGTGCTTGCGCCGCGCATGCCGCTGATTCATGCGAGGGATGCGGCGAATGAGAATTCCGTGGTGATGATGCTTACCAGCGGCAGTGTGCGGCTGCTGCTGACCGGGGACATCGGCGAGGCGGGAGCCACGCGACTTGTGCGCGATGCGCGTAACACCGGGCGCTCGCTGCGGGCGGACGTGCTCGTGCTGCCGCACCATGGACGGCGGCTCGCCGAGGTTGAGGTGCTGCTTGATGCGGTGCGGCCGACGTGGGCGATCGCGTCATGCGACGAGAGCGCTGACGACTACCTCGGTCCGGAGGAGATGGCGCTGCTTGAGAGTCGAGGGATCAGGCTGCTGCGGACCGATCGACACGGCGCCGTCACCGTCTTCACCGACGGGCGGCGCGTGCGCGTGAGCACGTCGCGGGGCAGTCGCTCGCTCGGCAGCCGGATCGCGGCGGCCCGAGGATAGAGTCATCTTTCCTGGTCGATGGCGCGTAGTACGACCTCGAGGAACGCCTCGGGGTTGGGGAGCCGGCCGGGATCGAGGCCCGGGAAGCGGAGCCGGAGAGCGTCGGCGAGCCGCGTGGCGAGCCGCCGGCGGGCGTCGGGCGCGAGGTCGTAGCGTCGCTCGAGGAAGCGGCGGATCGTCTTCT
>JBKHFA010000233.1:0-5718 GCA_046540615.1 Armatimonadota bacterium
GTGTCGCCGAGGCTGAGTTTGGCGGTGGGGCGCCCGCAGGCGCACAGCGAGCTGAGCGCCTCCTCGAAGTCGGCCATCGCGCCCGCGAAGGCCTCCTCGTCACCGTGCGGCCTGACGAGCAGTCGCACGAGGCCCATCAGGTCCTCGTGCCAGATATGCTCGCCGATCGCGGCCCACGGGACGGTGGCGTCGCCGGTTGCGTAGCGGAAGTCGGACTTCCTGTCCTGATCATTTTCAGACATGTCAGTTCCTCCTGGATTGGCAAAGGTAGATGACGGCTGGTGTCGTTGTCCAGTCGTCTGGAGGAGAGGCATTACACTGCCTCCCGCGGATTACCGGCATCGTCTCGCGCGAGCGATGGATGCGACTTTCAGGGCGGTCGAAAAGGTGTCGCAAGGCCGCGGGCGGGAATGTAATCCCGCCCCTCCAAACGGCTGGGAAACGACCTCAGTCACCGGCCGGCACAAGCAGCGCCCCCGGTGACGTCGCCAGGTAGGGCGGGAGGTCTTCGCCAAGCAGTATTGAGTAATCCTCCAGTATTCCCTCCGGGGCCTCGTCGATCCGCAGGCGCCACGCCCGCCCGCGTTCGGCAGGCGCCGGGGCGATCGTCGCGGGGACGGCGTCGTTTGTGAGGCTGTCGTCGTCGAATGCCACCTCACCATCGGGGCGGAAGATACGCATCCGCGCGCTCTCGACCTTGCCGGCGAACAGCGTCACCGTGAACTCCTCGCAGCGCTCGGGCACGAAGAAGTACATTGCTCCGGGGCGCTCGCAGAGGGCCGTCCCCGGCCCGACCAGCACCGCCGGGGCGTTGTCCACCACGAACCCGCAGCCGTTCATACCCGCATTGGCCTGAATCTGATAGAGCCCCGGCTCGGGCACCTCCACTGAAAGCTCCGCGTCGCCGGGCATCGGCATGTGCCCGGAGGCGATGGCCTCGCCGTCGGCGGATGTCACCTGCCAGGAGGGGCGGTGGGCGTACTGCGGGCCGACGCGCACACCGATCGCCGTGGCGTCGATGCGCCGGTCCTCGCCGACGAGCACCAGCCACGTCCCGTCTCTGCGCGCGATGAGCGGCTCGGCCTCGTCGGCCGCGAGCGGTTCATCAGGCAGCGCCCGCGTGAGTTCCGGGCCGTCATACGCGACGGGCTCGGGGATCGGCGCCATGAACTCCTGCTGCCAGCGCGGCACGACCAGCGCATCGCTCTGCTTCGCCGCCAGCGCGTCGAGGTGGTCCATGTACGCGCTGATCTCGTCGGGGCCGGGGCTCCCCTCGCTGAGCGCGCGGCGCATCCGCCATGTCTCGAAGAGCTCGGTGGCCATCTCCACGCGCGCGGCCCGCAGGTCGTCGCCGGCGGCGGTCTGAGCCGCGTCCGCGAGACGGTCGGCGAGGAACTCGATGTCATCCTCCGAGATCGGCACCGCCATCTCCTCGGGGAGGTAGTGCTTGTACGCGACCTCCCAGATGGGCTCGAAGTACGACCTCATCGGTTCGGCCGCCGGGCCGTAGTACTTCGCGAAGTAATCGTCGAGCAGTTCCCGGGGATCTGTGTCGACATCCCACATGAGCCGCGCGGCGATGTAGTGGTTGAGCGCGAGGTTCCCCCACGCGATATTCGCCTCGGAACTGCATGCGATGAAGCCGTGACGGTGGTAGTAGGGGATGTCCTCGAAGATGATCGGCGCGACGCCGGACTTGAGCAGCGGGTCGGCCCTCGGCGCGGTCCAGTATTCGCGGGCGATCAGGTTCTGCGCGATCGCATCCCAGCCCTTGATCGCGTCGCGGTAGAGGGCGTTGGGCGGGCTGAACTCGGCGGGAGCAGCGATCGGGTGGAAGGGATCGGCGGCCATCCCCCAGTGGCAGATCGACGGGATGACGTTGGGGTGAACCTGAGGCTCCTCGGGCGGCTCAAGGGTGCTCTTGTATGCGTAGAAGGCGAGGTAGCGATCGGGGAAGCGCTCGACGACCTTCTCCGCGACGGCGTTGGCGAAGATGATCATCCGCCGGGCCTTGCCGCGGTCCTGCGACCCGCGGAACTGCGGCGGATCATGCGCCAGCGCCTCCTCGGACTCGCTCCATCCGGTCCAGTCGTTCATACTCAGGGAGAATGAGTGCCGGTCGGGGTCCGCCTCGAATGCCTCGATGGCTTTTTCCGCGGCGAGGTCGATCACGCCCTGGCTGGTAAGCTCAGGCTGCCACGGAGCGCCGCCTCGGGGGTCGATCCGGGCGCCACCGATCTTCGGAAAGTACTCCGGGTGCTCGTCGAAAAGCTCCGGCGGCACGATGCGGAAGAGATTGTGCCCCATGTGGATGGGCGGGCCGCCCTGCCTGCTGCGGTGGTACCATCTCTGCCAGTCGCGGAACATCCGCCGGTCGGGTGTCCGCCAACTCGGCCACATGCGGCGGTAGACGAAGCTGGGGACCTGCCGAATGTCCAACTCATCGAACGCAAGCTCCGGGCTTTCCGGGACATGCGTGCCGAGATCGCCCGGATGAAAGAAGCGCACGCCGCAGAGGTCCTCGAGGAACGCGTAGACCGCGAATCTGCAGCCGTCAACGCCGCCGCCGGTGAGGTAGAGGGAGCCGTCGCGGGTCTGGATCTGCACGATCTGCGAGAGCAGCCAGCGGGAGCGGTCGGCATCGGAGTCGCGCGGGATAAAGTGCGTGGGGCCGACGTGGATCGCGGGGCCATCGGGCGCCTCTTCGGCGTCGATGACCGCGAAGTCGGCTCCGGTGGTCTCGTCGAGGTAGCGCTTGAGATCGCCGACGGCCGCGTCCATGCCGTCGGAGCCATCGGGCACGATCGGCACGAGGGCCTCGCCGTCGCGGGCGATCTCGAGCGCCTGTGACGGACCGCAGGCAGCGAGGAGAGCGATCACGAGATACGCCGGCAGCATTCGGGCGGATGAACTCAGCATGGTTGCGGCCGGCCGCGAGCGGCTCAGCCTTCACCTTCCCCATCGTCTGTGTCTTCGACCGTGGCGAGGATTCGCTTGATGACCATGGCTATCTCGTCGAGTTCGAAGGGCTTCGTCTGATACCATGTGACGCCAAGCTCCCAGCCGCGGGCCTTGTCACGGTCCTGGCTGCGGGCGGTGAGCATCAACACGGGGATGTCCGCGGTCTCCGGGTCCTCCTGCATCTTCCTGAGCACGTCCCAGCCGGTGAGGCGGGGCATGGTGACGTCGAGAATCACCAGGTCCGGACGGAAATCCTCCAGCATCTCCAGCGCCTGCTGGCCGTCATAGGCCTCGCTGACCTCGTAGCCCTTCTCCTCGAGGAAGAGCTTCGTGTAAAAGACGAGGTCGCGTTCATCATCGACAAGCAGCAGTTGCTTTCCCATCGGTATCCCTCGTATCCGTGGCAAGCTGGATGCGCTCTCCTCAATCTCCAGTGTTTCATGCAGGGCAGGGGTCCATTCTGCCAGCCGCGGTCCGATCCCCGGCCCCTGAGACGAAGACAC
The DNA here is from genome assembly GCA_046540615.1 of Armatimonadota bacterium. GTDB lineage: Bacteria > Armatimonadota > Zipacnadia > Zipacnadales > UBA5352 > UBA5352. The sequence continues at coordinate 3,465 of JBKHFA010000233.1, forward strand.
ATGATGGTTCGCGGCCTCAGTTCATGGCAAATGCAGCGATCTGCTGTCGCTGTTCACGGGCCTCGTTGACATGCCTCTCGAGATCCGCAGCGACACCGTCCTCAATCCAGGCTTCGCCGCACTGATGACAGACGCGAGCCGGGACGTTACGAATGACCACAACTCCGAAACCAGGTTCGGCGGTGAACGTCGTTGTCCCGCGCTTGATGTGCCCCCCGCAGAGTGGACAGCGCTGCGCATTCCCATCGTCCTGCATCAACCCCGCCTCCCCGTCTGCATTTCTGATGTGCTGAAGCAGGTCGCCCATGCTCTCGGCGCGTTTCACGCGTTCCTCACATTGCTGCGCGGGCGTGCATCATATTCTTCGGAAGCGGCTCCTGCCGCCTTCCCCTTCTCTCTCCTCACTCTTCCCTTTTCCCTTCTCCTCCGCCCGCCCTGGCCTCGCGCCTCAGTCGCGCCAGCCGACGGAACGTCCCCTCCAGCGCCTCGGCCTCCTCAGGCGTGACTGTAGCGCTCACGACGGTGAGGCTCGGAGGACCGCCGGGCAGCTCTGCGCGGCGCCGCTCGAACTCGGCCGCCACCGTTTCGGCGAGAGGTCCGGCCTCGGCCGGATCGCAGACGGCCGCGAAGTCGTCGCCTCCCACGTGCGCAATGAAAGCCGCGCATGCCCGCGTTGCCTCGCGCAACGCCTCCGCGAGGGCGCAGATGAGCGCGTCGCCGGCCAGGTGCCCGAAGCGATCGTTGTATGCCTTGAAGTTGTCGATGTCGGCCATCACCAGCGCCAACGTCTCGCCGCCCGCGGCCTTCGCGGCGATGCAGCGCCTCAGGAGGCGGTTGCCCGGCAGACCGGTCAGCGGATTGCGATCGCGCTCGTCGGCTGTCCTGCGCAACAACGCTTCGACCTGCGCTCCGAGCTCCGCCGCAGGTATACCACGGCCCACCGCGAGGTCGGCGCCCCTACGCAGCCACTCGACGCGCGCCTGCTCCGGCGCGTCGATGATCACGAGCAACGGGCCGGCCTCCGCGCGAGCACATGGCGCGGGCAACGACCACCGCCCCGACAACGCGCCCGGTGCGGCCTCGTGGCTGATCACCACGAGATCCGCGTCGGCCTTCGCGGCCTCCTCCGCGGAGGAGGCGAAGCTGATCTCGCGGGTGTGTGGGCTCAGGGCCGACGCGATCCACCGATGCCTCGGCGGCGGGGCGAAGGCCACAGCGCGCGGCGGCTGCGGGCCGGAACGCGCCAGCCACTCCGGCGGGAGCCCCGAACTGCTTCTGTCTGCGTACCTGTCTGATTCGTCGCTCGTTGACATCTCTCCCGCACCGAATTACCATGCTGATCCACGACCCCGGCGCGCGCATTTCACTGGAAAGGTCGGTCCATGACTTCGCTCAGTCTTGTCATCAGCACGCTTGGAGTCGGCGGATTGTTCGGCTGGTTCACCGGAATCGCGGTGAAGACGATGAGCCGACTGCTCGGCTGCCTGCTCGGGCTGCTCTTCATACTCATGCAACTGCTCGCGTACTACGGCCTCGCGGACTGGCACTGGGACGCGATCTCCGAGTTCATCACCGGTCCGGCCGCCACCGCCGCGGATGCGGCGTCGGCGAAGCTGTGGCGGATTCTCACGTACAACCTGCCCTTCACCGGCGGCTTCGCGACCGGCTTTTACATCGGCCTCCGGCGGTGAGTGCGGACTCCGTGGTGCGGACGCCCTCGTCCGCACGCCGTCGTCCTCCTTATCCCTTCACGCGAATGTGCGGACGAGGGCGTCCGCACCACGGACGGATCGACAGATGGGGGTGGCGCCCCCTCTCCCCACCCCCGGATTGGCTGCGACCTCCGTCAGACCCTGACCTCTGCGCCCTCTTCGGCCGACTTGTAGATGGCGTCGAGGATGCGCTGGGTGATCAACGCCTGCTCAGGCGGCACCGGGACCTTGCCGCCGCGCGTGATCGCCGCGACGAACTGGCGAATCTCCTCCGCGTGGCCGCCAAGTCCTTTGTACCCGAGGACCGCCGGGGTCGAGTTGAGCTTCATCCCGTACTTTTCGGTGACGAGAGTAAACGGCCACATCTGCACGCCGCCCTCGGTTCCGAAGATGGAGACGTTGTTCTGATTGCCCGTGGAGTTGAGCGCCCAGCTTGCGCCAAGTGAGATGCAGATGTCGTTCTCGAAGCGAATGAAGCCCACGGCCAGCTCCTCGGGGACCGTGTACTTTTTCGGATCGTGCCGCATCACGGACGGCTTGTT
>JBKHFA010000234.1:0-5702 GCA_046540615.1 Armatimonadota bacterium
CCCCCTGGACGCCGCAAACGACGCGGCGTCAGGCGGGAGAGGGGGGAAAGGCAGCGACGACAGCAACGACGGCAACGGCGACGGCGATGGCGGCGGGCGCAGATCCGCGCCCTGAAAGCGACATGCTGACGGCAGGTCGATGATGACAGTACCAGCGGGGCGTCGGGTAACGACGCCCCGCTTCAATGTACGGAGGTGCAGAGTGTGGCGCGATCACAAATGCTCTACATAGGTGATAAGGGACAGATGAGCTACCCGGCCGCCGGAAACATCGAGATGAACGACGGAAGCGCCGGGACAGTAGCACTGTGGTACCACCCGATGGACAAAGACCAGTGGGCGAACATCCTGATAGCAGGCGCAGGAAACTCCGACCACCTGTTGCTAGCTCGGGATCAGAGTGAATGGAAGTGGCGGTCGAGACGCAACGGGAGCGCCCAAACGCTGCTGACAGTCTCAGATGACCTGGCATGGCGGTTTGTTGTCGCGACGTGGGACTTCACCGGCGCGCCGGGTGAGGGTGTGCTGCGGCTGTATCTGGACGGAGAAGAAGTCCCGGAGTCGCCGTTGACAGGCGTTCCCGCGCCGGCGACACCGCCCGAGACGATCGAAGTGGGGCCGGGTGAGGACAACACTCGCAGCGTGGCACACGCGGTCTACGACCACCTGACGATCCGGGACAGGGCGATGAGCGCGCAGGAGGTGGCCGACCTTCACGCAGAGGGCCGACATCACCGAGCCGGGGCAGACGACGCGAGCGGAAGACTGCTGTTCGCAGCTTCGTGGGACGAGCAGTACGACGCCGAGATCGCAGAGGGCTCCGGGACCGCGACGCCGGGCGGGGCGGCGGATCAGTACTGCCGGCTCGACTGCCGGAGCCGGCACGACGGCAAGCGCTTCAGCTACCACCTGGGCATGCCCGCGCACGATGGCAGTGACGACGATCGCGTGCCGCTTCATGCAGTGCTCACGCCCCTGCGAGCCGGGAATATCAGCGTGACGAACGAGGCGGAGTATGCGCGACTGGATGTGAACGCGGACGGTCTGATCTACCCGACCGGCGCGTGTTACGCCCCGTGGATGCCGACGCCGGAGGGACCGATGACACTTCGCGTGGGCCTGCACGTGGACAGCATCGACGGGCCGAACGGCGCGCCGGTGGCGGTGGGCGCTCAGGAGTACATCACCGGTAAGCTCGCTCAGATTCAGGCGGGTCAGGGCTGCACGCAGTCGGAAATTGTGTCGAGCGGACTGACGCAGGAGGATGGCTACTGGGCGGGCGCGGAGTTGCATGTGCTCACCGGGGCCGCGAGCGGGCAGAAGATGAAGGTGGCGGACAGCTCGCAGGCGGGCACGTCGCTGACGATCGAGGGACAGCTTGGGAGCGCCCCCGCGGAGGGGGATAGCGTGGCGGTGATCGAGCCGTGGCGGGTTGAGCCGGCGGGGGCTGAGGGGCGCGAGTACCGGCTGGAATGTGACCTTGAGGAGGTCCACAGCGGTGTGGAGCGTTTCGCGGTGCTGGAGACGGCGGTGATCGGCTACCAGGGGTACACGCGGTACAACGGCGGCCGGATCCAGTATTTCCCGTATCCGATCGAACGTGAAGACATCTTCTTCGGGAAGCGGCACGAGACTGCGGCGTACGATCGCTGGCGCTGCACGATGTACATCGATCGGCTGGAGATGGATGGGCCGATGGCGTACGAGGAGACGCGGCGCGCGGATGACGCATTCATGGTGCTGGATCCAGAGAGCGGTGAGAGCGTCCGGGCGGCGCGGACCGAGAACGTGCAGTTGGAGTTGCGGCGTCCGGATCAGCATCCGGACCCGGAAGCGGTGAAAGCTGCAATCAGGGCGCCGGGGACGTGGCGGGAGACATTCCGAAGCCTGCCACGGTGCATGAGCTACGATGCCGAGAACGATCGGCTGCAGGCAGTGCTGGTGGGGCTTGATTCCGACGGCGTGGAGCGACTGGGCTACATCCACGGGACGTGGAACGAGACTGAAGGGCTCGTGGAGTGGGAGGACGACCCGGACCCGCGCAATCCTTTCCTGCTGCTGGATGATCTGCGCGCGGTGCTGGGGGGCAGATCGAGCATCACGAACGTATTTGCTGCGATGGGGAATGTGTATGAGGTGTCGGATGACAACTGGGCGCTGCAGTTCACGGCCGGGATCGGGAGTCCGGACGGTGTTGTGACATGCGTGCTGGAGGGCGCGCCGGATCGGTATTCGTTCGATCCGCAACGGCACTTCGACAGGACGACGAATCCGCTGACGCCGACGATGTCGGGTGACGACAAGGTGGTGCCGGAGGGCGGCGGGATCGGGCTGTTCGGGAACCGCGACTGTGAGCTTCTGTTCGTGGAGAACCCGTGGGCGCGTCGGGGGGCGGATCGATTCTGGGGGTGTGGACGGGCGAAGACGTTGAACAACCGCGGGGCGCTGGTCGACCATCATCCGAGGCGGCCGCTGACGTGTGCGGTGACGGGAGATTTTCGGAACGTGCGCCATGTGCCGTGGCCGAACCAGGTGATTGCGCCGGCGTCGGGGTGGTTCCACTGGCCGCATCCGCAGTGGTTTCATCCGTCAACCGTGGGCCTGGTGGTGGATGACGGAGCAGCGACGACATCGCACGTGGGGCTGTGGGTGGCGGAGGATGGGGTGCACTACAGCCGTATCATGTCGGTGATCGAGCGGAACACGCCTCCGTACGACGGTGACCGGATGATGCCTGTGTCGAACGCGCCGAGGCTTGGGGATCGACGCGTCTACTGGTATCGCGACGGGTACGACCGAGATGAGTTCAACCTGGCGAGTATCAGGCTGGGGGGCGAGGCTGTATACCTGCTGGCCGATGACGCGGTGCAGGGCGAGCTGGAGACCTGCACGCTGGTGCGCGAGGAGGCCAGGTGGCAGGATCTGCGGCTGAACGCGGACCCGAAGGGTGGGAGCGTGACGGTGGCGGTGCTCGAAGCGGAGACCGGCGGTGCGGTTCCGGGCTACAGCCACGCGGACTGCGACGGGATAGTCGATGACGTGGAGCAGCGGGTGACGTGGAACGGGATCGGACTGCCGGAAGTGGGGGATGCGCGGGTGCGACTGGAGTTTCGCCTGACGCGCACCGGGACCGAAGCCGCGTCGCCGGAGCTTTACGAGTGGATGATCGGCGCGCTGCTCGTGGAGGGTAGGCCGATGGTCACGGCGGTGGAGGTGGAGGGGCAGATCAACCCGGTGTCGGTGGCGAATGCGGAGCCGGAGCTTGCGTGGGCGTACGAGGAGCGCGGCGGTGGTGCGCAGTCGGCGTATCAGGTGCTGGTGTCATCGACACAGGCGAAGCTGGACGCGAATGAGGGGGACCTGTGGGACAGCGGCGTGGTGCTTTCAGAGGAGCCGGTGGCGAAGTACGCCGGAGAGAGTCTGGGGTCGGCGCAGACGTACTTCTGGAAGGTGCGGGTGCGTGACAGCGAGGGAGTGTGGTCTGAAGAATGGTAGCCAAAGGGGTCTTTACGACAGCGAATCTGACGTCGTATTGCGCGCCTGAGGACGTGCTGGCGGTGCTTGCGGGCTATGACACGAGCGGGTGGGGGACGCCGGAGGAACTGCTGGTGGACGCGACGCGTGAGATGCCGGCGACGAAGGCGGCGATCGACGCGGCGGCGGGCCGGGATTTCATGCTGCACGCGGATGAGACGGTGCTGGTTGACGGGAGCGGGACGCGCGTGCTGCTGCTGGCGCCGCTGGGTCTTACGCCGGTGGTGAATGTGGACAGCGTGCGGGTGGATGGACGGGAGTTGACCACCGGCGAGTGGTTGTTCTACCCGGACGAGGCGGCGATCGTGCTGGCGGCTTCGAACCGCATCGGGAGGCACTTCCCCGAGGGCAGCCAGAATGTCGAGATCAGGCTGGACTGGGGGTACGAGGCGACGCCATCGGACATTGCGGCGGCGCAGGCGAAGCTGATCGCGGCGGAGCTGCTGGCGCGGTACGCCGGGGAGCGCGGGGGTGTCGAGGCGGTGAGCCTGGGCGACTACATGGTCCGCTACGGGACGGACGGGCGATTCGCCCACGCGGTCAGGCGGCTGGTGACGGAGGCGCGCGAGGCGGTGGCGCGTTACCGGCGGATTGACTTCTGCGCGATCTGAGGAGGAGTGGAGATGGACGCGACGTTCGAAGATCTGCTGACAGCGACGGCGACGATCGCGCGACCGAGAGTGGAGTTGGATGCCGACGGCGGGCCGACGACGCCGGTGTACGAGCCGACCGGAGAGAGCGCGCGGGTGCGGATCACGCCCGCGCGCTCGGCAAGTCGTGACGGGCTGCTGGGGCGAGTGGAGGACGTGACGCACGTCATCTACACGGAACCGGCGGATATCCGGCTGGGTGACCGGCTGGTGACGGGGAGAGTCGCGGCGGCACTGAGCGAGGACGTAGAGCCGGGGGCCACGGTGCTGCCGGTGAGGTCAAGCGGGGAGATTCGCGACGGCGAGAGGGTGGAGGTCGGCGCGGAGGAACGGCTCGTGGTGGCGGTGACGGAAGAGAGCGTGACGGTGGCGTCGGCGCTGGCGGAGGGCTACGAAGAGGGCGAGGCGGTGCGTGTGGTGGTGAGGTACGAGGTGCTCGGCGTGGAGGACGCCGGTGGGATGGGGCATCATATGAGGCTGACGGCGGTTGAGGGCGGGTGACGGTGACGGCGGCGGGGGGATCACCTTCATGCGGGGCGGGATCGCAGGGGCGGCAGGAACGACGGGCCGGTCAGGCGACTGGCTCCCCTCGCAAACGACGCTCGGGAAGCCCGCCCCTTCGGGGCCGGCCCCTCCGACGTAACGGCGGCGAGGAAAGCAACGGCAACGACGGCGGGGCACACGGTCCCCGCCCTACAGGGCCCGGGGCGGAAACGGCGGCAATACGGAGGGACAGGGATGGCGGTTGGCATGTTCCACTACAACGAGATCGCGCGGGCGATCAGGCTCACGTGCCAGGGTGCGACAGCACTGACGGAGGATGTGACGTCCGGCACCGAGGTGAGCGTGGGGAGCAACGAACTGTTCGAGATCGGCGATGAGGCGCATATCCGCGATGCAGATGGAGAAGAGAGCGTCACGGTGGTCGGGAAGGTCGGACTGACAACCGTGATGGTGGAGCCGGAGATTGACGGGGAGTACCTCGTGAGCAAAGGGGCGCGGATGGAGCTTGCCGACGGCGCCCTCGAACTCCGGTGGGTTGGCCAGGGCTCGCCGGAGCTGATGCCGCGGCTGCCCGTCGAGAGATACCCGTGCGTGCTCGTGAAACCGTCGAGGATGCGACAGCCGCTGAACGAGGGCTCGAACCGGACGGTGCAGCAGGACTACGAATTCGACGTGTACTACGTGGAGCGATATGAAGACGGGCAGCGGGCGAACGTAGAAGCGCTCGAACGCGCGGGAGCAATCTTCGAGACGATCATGCGCGACCCGTACCTCGGCGGGACCTGCTGGCACAGCCAGGTGATCGAGGTGGAGCCGGAGCCGGATGTGCAGAGGAGACTGCGCGAGGAAGAGAAGCCGCTGCGCGTGGTGCGAATGACGGTGCTGGCAAGGCGGGCGGCGGTGGTCAATGCGAAGTGAGAGGTGACACGGGAAAAGGACGGCGACGTAACGGCGGCAACGGCGCCCCTCCCCCGGCCCCTCCCCCTGGACGCCGCAAACGGCGCGGCGTCAGGC
>JBKHFA010000235.1:0-5698 GCA_046540615.1 Armatimonadota bacterium
GCAGGTTCCGGCTGCTGCGGGTCGGGTGCGGGCATGGTCGCATCGTCGGGGAAGAGCCCCGTCAGCCCGATGCCCGGCGTTGCGGACGCCTGCGCGGCGCCGCCGGTCGTCAGCACCTGCGCGACCTCGGCACATGCGCTCCGATCGCCCTGAAGCAGATACGTCTTTCCGGCGCTCTGCAGCGCGTGCAGCGGAGGATCAGTTGGCAGACGCAGCAGGTTGCCGTCCGCCTCCCCGCCGGTCAGCGTCCCGAACATCTGCATCAGTTGCAGCGCTTCACCGACCTCGCCGAGGTCAAGCCCGACCACGGTGACGGGCTGCGAGTCCGTCTGAATGACCTGGATGCCACCCCATGAGATCGACTGGGCGCTGAGGTTCAGCCCGGGGATGATCGCGTCGAGATCGTCAACATCAATTGTGTGCGTTCCACTGGCCAGCCAGCCGGCCGGCAGTTGGGCCTGCGCCAGCAATGAGGTCGAACTGGCGGTGGACGCCTCCCCGGAAGTCGGAGCACCAGTGTCCCCGACGATGCCTCCACTCGTGACGATCGGCAGGTCCGGGTCAGCGAAGCGGCAGAGCTGGAGGAATGTGTCTACGTTGATCTGCCCGCGCGCGAGATTCCGCGCCGCCTCCGCTGGCGCGGAGATGCTCAACTGCCCGCCGCTGCCGGTGTCGAAGACCGCCGCGACCGCCTCCGTCCACGGCGCGGACAGAGCGGCGTCAACCAGCATGTACGCGATGATCGGCTCCAGGTGCCCGCGCCCGTCGAGGCTGGGCATCTGGCTGGACACCACCGCCGCGTCCTGGTCGACGTTGATCCGAAGATTGCGCAGTCCAAGATTCCCGCCAAGCTCCTGCTCGATCTGCTGCACCGCGGCGTTGATGAGCACGTCAGTGACGTCGAAGTCCTCCGCGGAGTAAGGTTGGGCTCCATCGACGATCCCGCCCGTGGTCAGGTCGTCTCCGTAGCGCGCCACAAGCCCGCGCACCAGGCTGGTCGTCAGGTCGTCGCCGGATGACTCGCCGCCGGACAGGAGTTGGTCGAGGCCACCTGGTGAGGCGCCGGCGCCGACCGCACCTCCGATGAACCGCAGAGCGTGGCCCAGCGCCCCGCTCTGCTGCTGAACCTCGCCCAGCAGAAGGCCCTGCAGAATCCCGACGGGATTCGCGCCTCCCGCCAGCAGCAGCCCGGCGGCCTGCCCGCCGTACCGCGCGATTCCCTCGCCGACCTCCGAGACCGAATGCTCAAGGAACCGGCCGGCCTTGCTGAGAAGATCGTTGCTCTGACGCTTCCGCGCCACGCCGGCCTTGACGGGATACGGCCCGGAGACGTCGTAGAAGCATTCGACCTCCGGGAACGTGCCCGCCCACTGGTGGCGCAGTCGCGTGATGATGCGGAACAGGTGTGCGTCCGACAGGTCCACCGTGCCGGTGGTGACGAAGGCTTCGCCCTCGTCCTCAGGCATCAGCTCGGCGCCGGAGATCTCGACCAGTGTCGAATCCCGTCCCTCCAGGCCCTCGTCCTCAAGCAGCCTCCGTCCCTTGAACGCCTCACCCGAGGTCGGGATGACGCGGTCGGGGAGGGTGCGGAACTTGCCGCCTTTCTCGATGTACTCGACGAGCACCTCAACCTCGTTGCGCACCTGAAGTTGTCCCTGCGGTGTCAGCTTCTGCGGTGTGACGGTGCCCTCGAAGTACAGTACATTCTCCGGACTCACGTTGGCGAGTACGTCGAGTTTTGCCTTCTGCGCACACGCTGGAGCCACGGCGGCAACGCAGATCGCGATTGCCCCCATCAGGAGCCAAGGTCTTGTTTTCATGATTGCAGCCTCATCTCAGCCGGGCGGGAACACGGCAACACGAGTCCTGCCCGCAGGGGAAAGCGGGCCTCGTGGGTATTTGAATACAATTCTCCGGCGCCTGACAATTGGTTACGCCTCATCACGGCGTAAAGCGTGACGAACCTCCTTTCCTTAGTCTTCTCGGCGGGGCAAATTGTTTCATCCCCGCCGAGGAGTTTGTCTCAATCATCGTAGTCGAGAAGGACCTTGTTCCATCCGATCCCCGCGTCGATCCGCCGGAAGAGCGGATTATCCGCGGGAATGTCGCCACGGGCCGCCCGCGCGCGCATCAGCAGGTCGGAAAAGCGCACTACCTGGTGCCGCACGAGATTCGTGCCCAGCCCCGACTGATACTCCCACGTGTAAAGCCCGACCCGCTCATTCAGCGGTGGCGAGCCGCCCTCGATGTAACTCGCGACGTACCGCGGCGCGGCAGCCTCGACATACTCCGCAAGCTCCTCGCGCGTTGGCTGGTCGAGGATGCGGTCCTCCGTCCCCGCCACCACGCGCTCGTACTCCGCGCGCAGTCCGGGCACGTTCACTCGGTCCGCCGGCTGAGGTGACGTGTCCCGGCCCGTGGCCGCCATGTACGCCTCCACCTGCTCCGGATCGTCCATGTAGTACACCTGCTGGTGGTACATCTGGATCGGCCGCCCGGTCTCCGCGTCGTAATCCCACCACCAGGCATCCTCGCCGTCAACCTCAATCGCATTCTCCTCGAACCACTCCAGCACCCGCTCGATCGGCGCGAGGTACTTCTCATCGCCTGTCTCGCGGTAGGCCGCGTAGAGCCCGCCCGCGGCCCAGCGAGGCGCATACTGCGTCACCGACGGCGGCTCGAAATGCCGCGCCTCCACCGGGTGGTTCTCCGCATCGTACTGCCCGGCCCATCCCGCGACCTGCCCGGTGTCGATGAATGCCTCAACCAGCCAGTCCGCGCCTCGCAAGGCCGCGTCCCGGTAGCGCTCCTCGCCGGTGTACCTGTGCATGTTCAAGAGCGCCTGCACCGGGCCTGAAGTGCCGTAGTCATTCACCTCACCGCCGTGCTCGACGCCCCGGGCCGTGACGCCGGTCTGCGTCTCCAGCAGCCAGTGGTGCGACCACGAGCCGCCGGGATTCTGCGCGGTGATCAAAAAGTCCGCGGCCCGCTTCGCCGCGTCAATATACTTCTGCTCTCCCGTCACCCGGTGAAGGTAGGCGAGTAACATGATCGGCCCGGTCTGGCAGTGATCCTGGATCAGCGCGTGATGACCGGCCTGCGGGATGTACTCCCCGTCCTCGTAGTAATACGCGTGGTGCCAGAGCCCGAACCGCTCGTTCTGCGTCGTCAGGTACATCTCGCCTGTCGCGCGAGCCGCTTCGAAGTACCGCTCATCGCCCATCGCCTCATACGCAAAGAGCAACTGCGCCGCGCCCAGCGCGGTCATCGAGTCCTTCGACAGCCAGATCATGTTGCGCGGCTCAGGCATCCTGAACTTCGCCGTCCACTGCAGCATCGACGGCCACTTGATGTTGAGACACCAGCCGCCATGCCGCTGGGTTTCGAGCATCATCTTCAGGTGCTGACGCGCGACCTCCTCGCACCGCGCGAGGCTCTCGTCATCGGGAAAGAGCGTCGCCTCCGCGGTCCACGTCGGGTCCTCGGGCCGCTCGGACGTCACCGGCGCTTCGGCGGCCATCAGATCCTGTGCCTCCGGCCATGCCGCGCTCAGGATCGCGATCTCATCCATCATTCCGTCGAGTGGCTGCTGGTCCTCCAGTTGGTAGTGATAGGTATTGCCGAAGATCGCCGCAAGGTACTCGTGCGGACGCTCAACCGCCGCCGGGATCTCGCCTTCGATGCTCTCACCATCAATCGCCAGCCACATGTCGCGGCTCTCGAAATCCCACGAGAAAGCGAGATGGTGCCACGCAGCAGGGTCGAGGCCCGACGCGTCCACCGAGGCGACCACGACGTCCTCCGCGTCCCAGTTCCACTCATCGCCGCCCACATGCGCGATCAGATCGATGGTGTCCGCCTCGGTCTTACGCAGCGACAGCGCCAGCCCCTGCGCCGGCCAGAGGCTCTCGTCATCGATCATCCCCTCGATCGTCCGGCACAGCGACGCGATGCCGTGGCGCTTCCCGTCACCCCAGATGTTCGCGTCACCGGATTTGACGTACATCGAAACCGTCCCGGCCTCCAGCGGCACATTGTCGAGACCGTCGAAGCCGATGTACCCGAGTTTGTGCGTATTCCGCCACGCCTTCCCGCGGACCCCGCCATCCACCAATTCGAAGTTGTAGCCGAACTGGTAGGGGTTGCCCGCCGCCTTCCACGCGTAGGTGGTGTCCTCGAAGTCGAGGTAGAACGTCACTGCGTCATCGCCCGCCCAGTCCGCGCCCGGGACCTGCGCCCACCCGGCGGTGGCGGTCAGCAGAATGATTGTCAGGGTCAGTGCGCGTCGCATCCAGCATGCCTCCTGTGTGATTGATTCACTCTCTGAGATCCTGCCACTCCGCGGCGCCCCGCAAGATCAATCGGCGAGCCGCAACTCAAGGTCGTCCACGTAGTACACAAGCTCCGTCTGCCCATCCTGCGGCCGGATCGAGGTGGTGAGGACAAACTCCAGCGGCGCGTCCTGCGCCTGGTTCTCATTGCCACCCGCGATCCGCCCGGGCGGAGTCTCACTGAGGTCCCACGAAAGCTCCTGCCAGCCCGCTCCTTCATGGACGATGGCAGGGCCGTAGAAGCTCTCGCCGCGGATGTCCCGGATACGCAGATCGAACCTGAGCGCCTCCTCCGAGTACACCCACGCGCTCCACGCGCTGACGGGCCCTCCAGTGTCGATGTCCTCGGTGAAGAGCTTTAGCGCGATCGCCTCCGCCGCTTCCTCGGGCGCGCTCATGCTGACTTTCGCGGAGGTCGCGCCCGAACGCGCCTGCTCGGTGGAAAGTTCCGACGATGCGGGCACCTCCGTGCCTCTGATCTCCGAGGGCTCCGGATAGGTTCGCGACCACGCGTTCTCCTCCTCGAAGTCGAAGATCATCCGGCTGTCCTGCAGCGTTCCTCTGAGGACAGGACCGGCACCGGTGGAGGCCGACGCCTGAGTGCGATCCTGCGGCCCCATCGCGTATCCCCCGTAGGCGCCGCTTTCGGCCTCGCGGTAGCCCGGGGAGCCGGCGGCAAGATGCGCGCCGTCCTCCGCCAGCACCGGCTCGCCGATCAGCGAGTTCCCGTCATTGCCGGTCGCCGAGCGGTACTCCGCGAATGCGTCGGCGTCGTACTCCGCGTCCGCGATGGTGAACCGCCCCGGATGGTAGAGATTGTGATCGCCGAGATACTCGCCCGCCGCCACGACTTCCGCCTCCTCGCCGCCCATCACCACTGAGTTCACCACGAACGCGGTGCCCTTCGACTGCACATCGATCACGGGCGCGCCGCCCTCGAGCAGGCTGTGCTCGATGACCGCCTCGGAGTCCGGACCGACGAATACGCCGATCTCGTCGTCGGCGGAGCGGATGACGGTGTTACGAATGTTCGTGAGGCTCTCCGCCAGCGGGTGCTGCGCCGCGAGGGGGAAGTTCGCGCGCGGGTAGGGGAGAAGCTCCACGTTGATCGGGCTGCCGGAGACTTCGCAGTCGGTCAGCGAATGCATGCCGCCGTTGAAGCGCACGCCCTTCGAGCGGTTGTCGCGACAGACCACGTCCACGAAGTGCGTGCGGGAGTAGATGATGTCGTTGATGCCGTGCCAGTAGTTGTTGCTGAACTCCCCGCCGCGGACGTACGCCTCGGTATTCTCGTGGGCGCTGAAGCCCTCGTCGCCGTTCCAGTTGCCGACGATAAACGCGGAGAGCGCCTTCATCGAAGAGCACGA
>JBKHFA010000236.1:0-5664 GCA_046540615.1 Armatimonadota bacterium
ACCCGGACTACGGGCCGAAGTTCGTGACGGAGTTCCAGGACCGCCTGCTCTACGGGACGGACCTGTGCAGCCCCACCCAGCCGCTGCCGATGAGCGAGTTGCTGATCGACTGGCGCGACAGCGGCAGGATCACCGAAGACGTCTTCAACAGGATCGCGCGCGAGAACGCGATCAGACTACTGGGGCTGGAGGGCCCCGGAGGTGACACATGAGGCGCATGATTGGACGATTCACTATTCTGCTGCTCATTCTCACGGCCTGCTGCGCGGCTGCGCAATCCACCGTGTCGCTCGGAGCGGACGTCACCGACTTCTCCGACCGGGTTGCAGACGGCGACTGGCACCCCGCGGTGACCGCCGCGATCGAAGAGATGCCGTCCGGAGGCGCGCTGGTCTTCCCTGCCGGTGAGTACCGCTTTGACGAGCCCCTCGATCTGCAGGGGAAGATTACGCTGCTGCTCTCCCCCGGCGCGCGCGTGGTGGGTGTCGGAGAGGATGTCATCCGAATCGTCGGCGACGGAGACATCACAATCCGGGGCCTGGGCGGCAGGCCGGAGTTGGCGAACGAATCCACCGCCGACCCCGAGGTCAACGAGCGGGGGGTGCCCGAGGGCACCGTCAGTTCGGTGATCAGTCTCAACCACGTTCCGATGGAGGCGCGGCCGAACCTGCGGGTGGAGGGCGTGAAGCTCACCGGCTTCGTCTGCATCGAGGGGATGCGGGTGGAGGAGAAGGGGCCGATGGGGACGCTGGAGGTCCTCGACTGCCACCTTGAGGCGGAGGACATGCACCTGACCCACCAGCACTCCGAGGTCCATGATCTGCGCGTCGAGAACAGCCTCTTCACGGGCGACGCGCGCTACGGCATCTACGCGACCAGCCCCATGCCCGGCGGGGCGATCGTGCGGGGGAACGTCCTCCGCAACGTCGGCATCCGCGCGATCCAGCTCAGCGGCGGCTACGTGAACATGATCGCGGACGGGGCGGTCGAGTATCTGCCATCGGCGATCGTGCATGACAACCAGGTCCTCGGCGGCGGCCATCTCGCCCGCGTGACCACCAGCTACATCCTCGGCATACTCGTCTACGGGCACAATGTGTCGATGCAGAACAACATCGTCCGCGACTTCAACCGCGGCGAACCCGTCCCGGATGAGCGGATCGGCCATCACATGCAGATGCCTGACGGGGAGTACTTCCGCGGCATCTGGATCGAGACCGAGGACGACCCACGCAGGCGCCTCGCCGGAGCCGCGCTCTACGCGAAAGCTCGGCAGGCGATCATCTCGGGCAACATCTGCACGAATTCAGGATGGCGCTCGGTGATAGAAGTGAAGACCGGCGGCCGTGAGCCCCACGTGATGGTGAGCAACAACATCGTGGACGGGCGGAGTCTCTCCATCGAGGGCAGCTTCGGCTTCGAGTGCGGGAGCAACCGCTCTGTCTGGGCGAATAATCTCGTGTACAATATGCCGGACATCGCCTTCGCGGTGCGAGGGGGCGGCCGGCAGAATACGTACACGAACAACACCATCTTCGGCGCGAAGACCGCGTTCAGCGTGGGTGGCGGCTCGGCCGGTCGCGACGAGCTTATCATGAACAATCGCTTCGTGGACGTCGAGACGCAGGTCAGCAGTGTGCATGATTACATGGGCGCCGCGCGCGCACATACCCTCCCTCCGCTGCTTGTGCCGCAGCAGGACGCGATGCCGGAGGCATCCGAAGACCTGCGCGGACAGATTGCGGTGCTGCTGAGCCCCGACGACGACCGGGTGCTGGTCTGCAAGCTCATCGACGGCGGCTACGCGTGGACGGAGGCGACGACCGGCGAGATCGCCGGCGGGCTGCTCATCCAGGGGGCGGAGATCGAGCGCATCGGCCCGGAGCTTGCGATCAACCCCGATCAGTCGCGGGATGGGCCCGCTGAGGGTGAGACATGGCCCGATTCGGCACGGTCCTTCCCCTTCGGCTGGTCGGCGAGCGCGCCGGGCGTCGAAGTAAGCGACGTGATGGTCTACGATGAGGAGCAGTTCGAGACGGGCGCGCGCTCGTTACGCATCGGAGAGGGCGACGAGCGCTTCAATTACGTGCTGTCGCAGCGGATCCCGGTGACGCCGGGGAAGACGTATCTGCTGCAGGCGCGGGCGAAGACCAACAACCCCGAGGAGATGTCCTTCTCGCTCTACACGACACTGGGCGAGCGGCGTCTGTCCTCCGCGGACGCTCCGGGCGCGGACTGGACGACGATCTCGATGCTCGTGAAGGTGCCCGAGGATGCGCCGGAGGTCGCCGAGTTCCGGCTCTGGGGGTCGGGCGCGGGAGACGGCAACCTCGTCTGGATCGACAGCGTCAGCATGTATGAGGCGCAGATCGGACAGTAGCGGCCAATTGTCGGCGAGCGCGACCGTCAGGCGCAGGTCTTCGCCCTTGCGAGGGCGAACCTGCGTCTGATCGTACGCATCCCCGGATGTGCGGATTCAGTGACACTCCCCAGGAGGGGAATCAGGATGAGGCGTCTCGCACTCATGCTCGTCGCATTGACATGCTTCTCCCCCGCCTTCGCGCAGGACACCTCCGCCGTCATCGTCGATGGCGGGACGAAGGCCACCATCCTCGTCGCGCCCGGCGAACGCGCGGGGAACCTGACCGCCGCGAACGACCTCGCGCGGATCATCGCCGAGATGACGGGCCGCGGCCTCGATGTGATGACCGAGGGCGAGGAGCGCTACCGCGCCTACGATGTCACCACGGGCGAGCAGGAGATGGTCGCGGGCGCGCCCGACAGCGTGCACACCATCCACGTCGGCCGGACGCAGGCCGTCGAGGACGCGTTCGGCGCGGAGATCGCCGCCCTCGACCAGGATGGCTTCGTCATCCGCGGCATGGGCGGCGATCTCGTGCTCGCGGGACCGACGCCTCACGCCACCGAATTCGCGGTCTACGCGTTCCTCGAGGACCACTGTGGCGCGCGCTGGTACCTCCCCGGCGAGATCGGCGAGGTCATCCCGCGGCGCGAGGCGCTCAGGTTCGACGCGATCGACGACGTTCAGGAGCCCGCCTTCCTCATGCGCAAGTTCTCCGGCACCAACCGGGCCACCGGCGCCGGTGTGTCGGGTAAGCCGATCTCGGTCGAGTGGGAGAACCGCAACCGTCTCCGCACGCGTTACGCGTTCCATCACAACCTCTGGCGGCTGCTCGACCCCGAGGTTTACGGCGAAGAGCACCCCGACTGGTTCCCGATGATCGACGGCGAGCGCCGACCGCCGAAGCGCAACTCGTCCTCAGGCTGGCAGCCATGCATGACCAGCGAGGGCGGCATTGCGCAGATCATCGAGAACATTCGCGCGCAGTTCGACGAGAATCCGGACCTCAACTCCGTCTCCATCGCGCCCAACGATGGCGGCGGCTACTGCAACTGTCCGGACTGCCTCGCGCTGTCGGAGAACGTCGGAGATCGGCAGAAGGAGAACCGCTCGCGGCTCTTCTGGCAGTTCGCCAACCGCATCGCGAATGAGGTGGCTGAGACGCACCCCGACAGGATCATCGGCACGCTGGCTTACTCGTACTCGAAGACGCCCTACGAGGGCCTTGAGGTCGCGCCGAACATCATGCCCTTCTACGTAAGCACCCCGGCGGTCTTCCGCATGGAGGAGGAGGGCGACGAGCGCCTGCGCAACGTCGAGACATGGGGTGAGATCACCCGGCAGATGGGCGTCTACGAGTGGTACTTCGGCAGCGGTTTCTCGATCCCGAACCCCTACGCCTCCCACCTCCAGCGTGGCCTGCGCCACGCGTACGAGAACGGCGCCCGCGCGGTGTACTCCGAGGTCTACCCGAACTGGGGCCTCGATGGCTGGAAGGTCTGGGCGTTCAGCAAGCTGCTGTGGGACCCGACGCGGGACTGGCAGGACCTCAACGAGGACTTCGTGACAAACTTCTTCGCCGAGGCCGCCGGGCCGATGCGCGAGTACGTGGCGCTGTGCGAGGAGATCGGCTCCTCCGCGATCACCGTCCCGGACCCGGAGACCGGCGAAGAGCAGTGGTATTTCTTCCGCGATCCCGAGCAGTTCGTCCGCTGGCCCGAGGAGCAGATCGCCGCGGGGCAGGCGCTGCTCGATGAGGCGCTGGCGGCGTGTGAGAGGGCACAGACCCAGCGCCGCGTGCGCTACTTCGCCGACAGCTTCGGCGTAACGCGGATCCTCGCCGCCCGCTACCGTGCAGCCACCGAGGCCCTCCCCCACGCCGACGACACAACCGCCATCGGCGAGGCGCTCTCCGAACTCGCGGCGGTCACCGGGCCCGAGTGGAACCTCGACCTCTACCGCCGGTGGCGCGGGATCGATCGGTGGCAGGTCATGGAGGCCAACGAGGCCCTGCACGGCCCCTACACGCTCGCGAAGTCGCTCCTGGCGGGCACGCTCTCCGAGGCGGCCGTCGGTCGCGCGCGCGCCGCGGCCGAACTCACCCCTGAGCGCATCGAGCAGGAGCTGACCGCGGTCGCCCGCGAGGCCCTCGGCGGGCGCGAACTCTCGCCCGGCGAGAAGACGCTGCTCGACGAGGTCTCGTTCTCAGCCGGCCGCGTCGCGATGGCCCTGCGCACCGACACCGCGCCCACCATCGACGGTGACCTGTCCGACGATGTCTGGCAGAGCGTCGGCGGGGAGCAGGTTCCGATCTACGGCAGCTTCTTTGTGCTGCAGAAGGGCACCCCGGCGGAGTACGAGACGACCTTCCGCATGGTGCACGATGGGGAGCGGCTTTACGTCGCCGCGCGCTGCCTGCAGGAGAAGGAAGACTACTACGTGACCTCCAGCGGCCGCGACGGGCGGGTCTGGTCGGACGATTCGGTGGAATTCTTGCTCAACGATCCGCGCGCGACCGAGGACGACGACTACTTCCAGGTGATCGTCAACTCCGAGGCTGACCCGAACATCTTCGACATGTGGCAGGGCGACTCGGAGTGGAACGCGGAGATCGACGCCGCCGCGACGCGCATTCCGGGCGAAGGATACACCGTGGAGTTCTCGATTCCGCTGGCCGCGATCGGTTTCGAGGCAGCGGGGACGAGGCTGCTGAAGATGAACTTCGTGCGGAACGTCGTGCAAGACCATCGGTACCTCGAGGTCTCGAACTGGTTCCCGACCTTCCGCGCGAACGGCGACCTCGAGTCGCGCGGATGGCTCATTCTGCAATAGCGTTCAGGAGGCGGGCATCATGTTGATGCAACGGCTCGCTGGAACAATCCTAGCCGTGTGCGCTGTGATGGGCCTCACCGCCGCGTATGCCATGGCACTGCCGGCTTTCCCCGGCGCAGAAGGCTTCGGCGCCGACACACCCGGCGGCAGGGGCGGGCGGGTGATCGAGGTCACCACCCTCGACCGCGACGGCCCCGGGAGTTTCAACGAGGCCATCCGGGCCGAAGGTCCGCGCATCATCGTGTTCCGCGTGGCTGGGGTGATCGACATGCAGGGGACGATGTCGGTCACGCAGCCTTACTGCACGATCGCCGGCCAGACCGCGCCCGGCGACGGGATCTGCCTGAGGAACGGAACGCTTCGCGTGAGCACCCACGACGTGGTCATCCGACACCTGCGAGTGCGGCCGGGCGATCACCCTGCGGGCACCGATCCCGAGAATCGCGACTGCATCGACGTCGCCGGCGACG
>JBKHFA010000237.1:0-5610 GCA_046540615.1 Armatimonadota bacterium
CGCTGATAACTACGGTCTCATGAGCCATCTCGCTGCACCTCCGTCCTCGCGCATTAAGTGCCGCTTCACATTATACCCCGGCCCGCCACGTACGCAAAGAGCGGCGCCGGCCTCGATGGCCGCGCGCCGCTCCAGTTTCGTCACGTGGCGCAGGCGCAGCTCTTCGAGCTGACAGCCTGCGATCGTAGCGCGTCACTCCACCAGGCTCGCCACCAGGTCGCCGGTCTCGGTTGTCGAGACGCCGGACTTCGTCGAGAGGTCGCCCAGTTTGCCCGACGCCAGCGCCTTCGTGATCGCCGCGTCGATCGCCTTGCCGCACTCCTCTTCGCCGAGATGCTCCATCATCATGCCCGCGGCCGCGATCGCAGCGATCGGGCAGATCACGTTCTGCCCGGTATACTTCGGCGCGCTTCCGTGGATCGGCTCGAACATCGAGACGCCCTCGGGGTTGATGTTCCCCGACGCCGCGACGCCCATCCCGCCCTGGATCATCGCGCCGAGGTCGGTGATGATGTCGCCGAACATGTTGCAGGTGACGATGACGTCGAACCACTCCGGATTCTTCACCATCCACATGCAGCACGCGTCCACGTAGGCGTGGTCAGTCTCGATATCCGAATACTCCTCGCCCACCTGCGCGAAGGCCCGCTGCCACAGATCGTGTCCGTAGGTCAGCACGTTGCTCTTATCCACCAGCGTCAGCGATTTCTCCTCGCGCGTCCGCGCCAGTTCGAACGCGTAGCGGATGCAGCGCTCGACGCCCCGGCGCGTGTACACCGCCTCCTGGGTCGCCACCTCATGCGGAGTGCCTCTGCGCAGCGTCCCGCCGACGCCCGCGTAGAGGCCCTCGGTGTTCTCGCGCACCACCACGAAGTCGATGTCCTCCGGCCCTTTGTCCCTGATCGGCGTCTCGACGCCCGGGTAGAGCTTCACCGGCCGCAGATTGATGTACTGGTCAAGCTCGAAGCGCAGGCGCAGCAGCAGGCCCTTCTCGAGTATGCCCGGCGCGACGTCGGGGTGGCCGACGGCGCCGAGGTAGATCGCGTCCATCTCGCGCATCTCATCGAGGACCGAGGCGGGCAGGACCTCGCCGGTCTTCTTGAAGCGCTCTCCGCCGATGTCGTACTCGACGGTCTCGTACTCGACGTCATAGATGTCGGCGGCGACTTCAAGGACCTTCAGGCCCTCGGCAACGACCTCGGGGCCGATCCCGTCGCAGGGGAGCAGTGCTATCCGGTGCATTTGCGGATTCTCCTTGTATAAACGCCGCCGGGGAAGACCCGGCGGGTCTCGACTCGTGAAATCTCTCAGGTTCGCTCGGATTATATCAGAAGCCGCGCAGGGGCGCAAAAGAGTCAGGTTTTCAGCTTTTCATGATTCGGCGGGCGGGTCGGGTGTTGCGAAGGCCGGTGACCCGCCCGCCGAATCCTGAAAACGTGAAGAGCTGGAACTACTCCTCGAGGTCCAATTTCGGCGTCGGAGCCTGCGGCTTGCTACTCTTCGGGGCCTTCCTGAAGGTTGCGGAGCCATGCTTGAGGTAGCGACAGTCGATGGTGGCTCCGTTCAGCAGTTCCTCGATCGTCAGTATCTGCAGCCTCGGAAACTTCTCCTCCGGGTTGTGCTCGGGCGACCAGAAGCCCGCCCCCGCCGCCTCCTCGCGCATCGGGCGGGTCGGCTCCTGCAGCGTGATGAACACGCCGATGGCCGCCTCCTCGCGCTCGACCACACCCCGCAGGTCGCGTATCTGCGAGACGCTCACGTTCCCGGACTTCACCGAGATGACGATCTGGCGCGTCGGCGCTCCGCCGGAGGGCTCGTGGAAGTAGAGGCGCCCGTCGATGCCCTGGTCGGCCCCGCGCTTCTTCTCGGTCGGGCGAGCGCCGACCAGCCCCAGCGCCCACAGTTCGAACTGCCAGCGGTCGTCGAGCGCGAGAGCCCCCGCGCCCGCGAGATCGGTCGGCTCGCCGACCACCTCATACTCCTCGCGCACTTCTTCGCCGAATGTGTCCTGCAGCCGAAACTTCATCAGGTTCACCGCGAGGTGCGTGATGTCGATGCCGATCCAGTTGCGCTTGAGCCGATGCGCAACCGCGATGGTCGTCCCGCAGCCACAGAACGGATCGAGCACCACGTCGCCTTCTTGGCTGCTTGGCGCAACGAGACGTTCCAACAGTTCTTCTGGTTTCTGCGTCGGATAGCCAAGGCGTTCATTCGCCGCTTGGTTTAGGTAGTCGATCATGAACCAATCACGTGGCAGCCGCCCCTTGGACATGTACTGTCTGTAGATGAGATGAGGATGCTCCTCTTCCTGCTGCGGACTCAGGTCGGTCTTGTGTCGAAAGGGGCTGTCCTTGATGTTACGTCCGCGAAGTCTGTAGCGGCCCTTCTCGTCCTCGTGTTTGTACTTCTTGATAGTGTTCTCTGATAGTGGCTCTCTGACAGGATCGGGGTTGAAGTAGTGAGAATCAGGGTCCTTCGCGTAATACAGAATGCTGTCGTGCTTGCGGTTCCAGTAGGACTGATTATGTTCGTATCCTCGGTAGCACCAGGAGATGTCGTTGAGGAACGACTTCGCGCCGAAAATCGCATCCATGAGGATCTTCAAATAGTGGCTGGCGGTGGGATCGCAGTGCAGGTAGATCGACCCCGTGGGCTTGAGGACGCGTCGCAGTTCCACGAGGCGGGGAGCCATGTTCGCGATGTAGGCCATCATGTCGGTGTCGCCGAGCATCCGCCGGAAGGCCCGAAGGGTCTCGGAGACGCGCACATCGCCCTGCTCCACGCACTCCTCGAAGGTGCGCATGGTTTCGACGGTCCAGTGCCAGGTGTCGTCGAAAGCCTCAATCTGCGCGCCGGAGCCCGACCCGTTCTCCTCCTCGAAGATCACGTTGTAGGCCTGGTTGGAGTTGAAGGGCGGGTCGAGGTAGATCAGATCGACGCTCTCATCATCGATGTAGCGCCGCAGGATATCGAGGTTGTCTCCGAAGTAGAGTGTGTTTTCTGACATGTGTGCCCCCTCGGCATCGTGGCAATTCGCAAAGTCTCGGTAGATCGAACGACGCACGGGCGGGACGCCCGTGCCACGTAACGACAACGGTGGGGTCTCGCGAGTGCTCCTCTTCGCTATGAGAACGCTCGTTCCCTCCTCCACGCGTTACGCCAGCTTTTCACCTTTTCAGAATTCGGCGGGCGGGGTGCAGATCAGCGGCGCGGCCCCAATCCTGCAAACGCGAAAAGCTCACCGTCAGCCGGAGGTGCGCGCTATGAACCATCGGAGTCCGAATCGTCGCGCTGCAGGCCGCGGACGCGGAGGGCGTCATGCAGGCAGCGCAGCTTCAATGCGCTTTTGCGGCCGAGCATCTCGCCATCCGCGTGTACTTCGGCGTCACGTTCGAGCGTGAGAGTGTACTCCGGCGCAGTGTGACTGACGACCATCGACTCGCTCGGCGCCTCGGCGATGCCCTGCAGCCAGCGGATGAACATCCGCCAGCCGGGGGCCTCGGTGATGACTTTCGCGCTGAGTTCTCCGTGCACCGGATCGCCGATATCGCCGCCCGCCCCGCGGATCAGCGACTCGAGCGGCATGTTCGAGAAGAGCGCGGAGATCATCGGACCGTCGTAGACGACTTCGTCACCAGCGCGGAGAGTGACGTTTTGAGGCTCGACCTCGCGAAGCGCGCTGAAGCCCGCGACGAGATACGCGAAGCTTCCGAGGCCGCTTTTGTCATCCTCGGTCTTCTGGGCGGCGACGGCCTCGAACCCGACGCCGACGTGAACGGAGAAGAGTTTTCCCTCGCACTCGCCAAGATCCACGCGCTCCGCAGGTTGCTCGACCATCCACTCCGCGCGCTTTTCGATGTCGCCGGAATACGGGCCGAGCGCGCCCACCAGTCGGTTCGCGGTGCCGCCGGGCAGCGCCCCGAGGATCGCGTCGGCGTCCATCAGCGGACGGAGGCAGTCGCGGATGGTCCCATCACCGCCGATCACCCAGATCTCGCGGAAGCCCGCTTCCAGCGCCTCCTCACAGGCAGGGCGAGCACCCTCGTCGGGATCAGTCTGATAACTCACGACATGGATGCCACGCTTCCGCAGCACATCCGCGGCCACGGCGAACTGCTGGTAGCCGTCGGACTTTCCGGAGACCGGATTGATGACGAACGCGACTTCCTCCACCGCTCCTCACCACCTCATGGGCCGTCACTGCGTCGAATGCCGGGGCGGGTTCACACCCTCAGTACCACCCGAACTCGTCCAGCGCTTCGACCAGCGCAAGAATGTTCTCGGCCGGCACGTCCGCCTGGATATTGTGCGAGGTGTTCAGCACGTAGCCGCCGCCGGGGGCGAGGTCGTCGATCCGGCGCCGAACCTCGTCCTTGACGTCCCCCGGGCTGCCGCCGGGCATGACATGCTGGGTGTCGATCGCGCCCCAGAACGTCACCGCGTCGCCGAATTCGCGCTTGAGCATCGCGGTGTCGCCCATCTTCGCCGCATTCACCTGCACCGGGTTGAGGATGTCGATCCCCGTCTCGATGATGTCCGGCAGCAGGTCCACCACCGAACCGCAGGTGTGGAAGAATATCTTCGCCTGCGGCGCCGCGCGCTTGATAGCCTCGTGATACCTGACGTAGCGCGGGGCCAGCAGGTCGTTGAACCACTCCCGGCGGATCATCGGGCCCTCCTGCAGGCCGAGGTCGTCGCCGTTGTAGAAGATATCCACCCACGGCCCGACGCGCTCAAGCACCGCCTCGGCGTAGCGAACCTTCAACTCAACCACGTGTTCGAGGATCGCCTCGGTCACGTCCGTGTTCACGATCAGGTTCATGTACCCCTGATCGTAGCCCTGCAGCCAGAGCACAAGCTCCAGCATCCCCGAGCCGAAGCCGCCGACGATCACCGGGTAGTCACCGGACTGCTTGATCTCGCGACAGGCGTCTTCGATGGCGTCGAGGTCCAGTCCGGCGAGCGGATCGGGCCAGTCATACGCGTCGATCTCGGCCACCGTCTCCATCCCGGCCAGCGGGAACTCGAACATGTCGTAGTAGAGGCCGCCGTCCTTCGGCATACGCCGCCGCAGCCCCCACGAGTCGAGCGAGTAGAAGTACTCGTCGTCCTCACTCGGATTCTCCAGCGCGCGGCCCGGCAGCTTGAGGTAGACGCTTCGCGTGTCAACGCCGAGCGCGCGCAGGACCTCCTCATGCGGCATTGCAAGCTGCTGGAACGGGTCGAGCAGCGGCTTCTCCTCGAGATCGACCATCCCCATGGCATCCGTGAGATTGTCGTAGGCGATGCGGTGGATGCCGGTGACGAAGGTCGTGCCGAGGTCGAAGGGCACGCGGTCGGGCTCAGTGTGATTCAGCGCGGCCAGGACGCGCTCGCGTGGTGTCATCTGAGTACCTCCGGTCAGTCGCGTGGTCTGCGAAAGGATTGTACGCGCTCGCAGGGGCGTGGTCAAGCCAGAGCGTTCGGCAAATACCCGGACTCCGGGCGCCCTCGCCCGGAGAGTCGTTTACAGAGGTCGGACGAAAACGGCGTCCAGGCGAGGGCACCTGGACTCCAGACTCAGGGCGGGATGTTCTCGGGAAGAGATAACACATATCAAACACCGACAGG
>JBKHFA010000238.1:0-5590 GCA_046540615.1 Armatimonadota bacterium
ACGCCAGCGCACGCTCTCTGGCCCCGCCAGAACGGCGGAACGGCCGCAGAAGGCAACCCGCCAGCCGTCCGCCGTCCCTCCCCCTCGTCCGGAACGGAGAGGGGGAAAGCGATGTCGCTTATCGCCGGGGGTGAGGCCCGGACTCCGTACGCTTCAAGGCGACCCTCCCCCCGCGGGAGGTCTTCGCCCCTCGCCGGCGAAGAGACGTTCGCTGCAACTCGACACCGATGACTGGAGGCGCATCATGGCCGACCTGAAGATAGCCGTCATGCTCAACTCGCTGCGCATGGATGACCCCTACGACGGATTCGACAAGATCGCCGAGATGGGCGTCACAGGCGTCCACCTCTCCGTGGGCGGCGGGCCGTTCAGCCCCGACAACATGAGCAAGCAGGATCGCAAAGACCTCCTCAAACACCTCGACTCGCTCGGACTCGAGATCTCCGCCGTCTCCGCGTGGGGCGGCAACGTCCACCTCGAGGAAGACGACTGCTCCGAGGCGATCGCACAGGCGCGCGACGTGCTCGAACTCGCCGCCGACCTCGAATGCGGCATCTGGCAGGGACACGTGGGGATCATGCCCGAAGACGTCAACGACCCCGGATGGGCCAACCACGTCCGCCATCACGAGCAGATCGCCGAGCACGCGGAGGCCGTCGGCGCGGTGCTCGCCATCGAGACAGGCCCGGAGCCGCCCTACGTGCTCAAGCGACTCATCGAGACCGTCGGCTCGGACACGATCCGCATCAACTGGGACCCGGCCAACCTGATCCTGTGGCCCGCGCGCTACGCGAAGGAGGCCGGCGAGGAGTATGACCGCGAGAAGTGGTTCGACCTCTACCAGCCCGTCGAGGGCCTCGACATGGTCGGCGAGTACGTGGTCCATGTCCATGCCAAGGACGCGCTGGTGCATGAGGACGGCCAGCGGCAGGAGGTCGCGTTCGGCGAGGGCTGGGTGGACTGGGACGCGTTCATCGGCAAGCTCTGTGACGATCACGACTACGACGGCTACTTCGCCATCGAACGCGAGGTCGGCGAGAACCCGGTCGATGACATCCAGACGGCCGTCGATTTCCTCAAGAACTTCGACGCCTGAGCACTCGAACAACACGACCCATCACGCGCCCGGGGCAATCGTGGCAGGAAGCGCGGCCCCGGGCGTCGTAGTGTACAACAGGCGCATCATCACGATCAGGTGGAGGGAAAACCATGGGCGAGGAAGTCGTGCTCTTCGAGAGTGAAGAAAAGGCCGACCGGGCACGCGTGTGCTCATTTCTGCGCGATCTTGCCGACCGTATCGAGCAGAACAACGTTGTCCTGAGGAAGGGCGACGAGGAGGTCACCGTTGATATCCCCGACATGATGGAACTGGAGGTTAAACTCGAGGAGGAAACTTCAAGCTCCGGCGAAAAGGAGTATCAGCTTGAGATCGAAGTCGAGTGGCCTGAGGGTGGCGAGGACGAGGGCTCAGTGAGCCTCGGGTAGGAACTCTCGCGGAGTGTAACTGAGGCGGCCGGCGCCGCTCGGCGCCGGCCGCCTGTTCGAATCGTGGGAGACCCGCCACTCAGCGCCGCCGTGGTCTCCCTTCACGCGGGCGGCGTGTGCGGCCGGAGGCGCGTGAGGATGGCGCGGAGGACGCCCGCCGGGAGGCCGAACTCGACCGGGTGGACGCCGACCGGCGGTTGAGACGCTGCTGGCGCACCGCCTGCGTGTGCTGCCTCTGTGCCTGCTCGAGCCGCCGGGAGGCCAGTTCCATCTTCCTGGCCTGCTCCTCAAGCTCCTCGGCGGTGAGCGGGCGCCGCGGCTGCCCGAACAACACCACCCCCGCGAGGATGATGATGATCGCCAGTAGCGCATCGGTGAGCGTCATGTCCTGGTAGATCCCGAGTTCATCCACGACCAGCCACTGCAGGATGAGAGCCCCGGGGAAGAACAGCGCGAACCCAATGACCAGACCGACCAGGCGTCTCATCATCCCGTCATCACACTCCGGACGTTACGTCTGCGGCTGCAGCAGCAATTCGAGAACCGCGGTCGCGAGGACCGCGCGCGCCTCTTCGGTGAGCGCGCCATCATCATCGCGTATCTCATCGGCGGACAGGCCCTCCTGCACCATCGCTGCCTCGGTGCGCAGCATCGGGAGGGAAAGCAGGTCCGCGAGCCTCTCCATCTCCTGAAGCGCCCGTCGCCCGATGTCGATCCGCTCGGCATCGCCCACAGCCGGGCCGACCAGCACGATCAGCGCGTCGGTCTCCTCGATGAGCCGGTTGACCAGCCCGGCCAGGCCCCTCCGGAAGTCGGCCGCATCCCACTCGTCGAGGTCGGTCCCGAAGGTAACAAGCAGCACATCCGGGTCGGCCTCCTCAGTCAGCCCCACGTAGCCCGACCCGGGACTGGGGCGGAGCCCCCGCTCGGTCATCGCGGTCACCGAGACATCGGCCTCTTCGGGCCGGGCGAGCGCGAGGTCCTCAGCGACCGTCTGCGGCCACGTCTGCTCCTCGCACGACGCCAGCGAATCGCCGAGGACCCCCAGCGTCAGATCCCCGTTGCTCCCAAGCGCCCAGCGCCGGAAGAGGCGCAGCTCGCGCGTGGTGACCAGCGGATCGCCGTCCGGCTCCGACATCGGCCTGACCACGGGCGTATCACCTGTCGGACTGCCGAAGACCTCGATCTCGCGACAGAAGATCGTGTTGTCGCCGCCGAGGCCGCCGCCCCATGTGTCTGTGAACTCCACGCGCACGAACTGGGCGGGACGGTCGTTGAAGCGGTGATTGAGCACGAGCGGCTCGCCCTCCGGAAAGATGAACTCCCGGAGCAACTCATACTCCTCTCCGTCTTCCGAGCAGTAGATGGCGATGCCCCGTGTATTCCCGTTGGCCGAATTGTGTACCGTGACCCGATTGATGCTGCAGGGGCGCTGGAGATCGATCGTCACGGACTTGGGGAAGTCACCGTCGTTGGTCGTGGCGAAGCACCCCGGCGCGCTGTCGGAGTCGACGACCCCGTCAACGAGCCCCGTCCAGCCACCCATCACGTCAGTGCTGCATTCGAACGGCCGCCCCTCGGCGACGTTCTGCTGCGCCACACCCACGTCCGCCAGCAGCGCAACAAGTATCAGCGGCGCCAGCGATCCGATCGCCCTCCGAATGCCGTTCATCCGGATTCCTCCCGGCTTCCCCGCTCAGTCAAGCAGCTCAAGCTCAAGGCTGATGTCAACGGCCACCGCCGAATGTGTCAATGCCCCGACGGAGATAAGATCGACGCCGAGCATGCCGACCTCGCGCACGCGGTCGAGCGTCATGTTGCCGGATGCCTCAACGATGGCCGCGCCGTCGACGATGCGGACGGCCTCGGCCATCGTGTCGTTGTCCATGTTGTCGAGCATGATGATATCCGCGCCGGCTTCGAGCGCCTCGCGGACCTCGCCGAGGTCCGTCGTCTCCACCTCGACCTTGAGCGTGTGCGGGGCCCCGGCCCGCGCCCGCTGGATGGCCCGAGTGATGCCGCCGGCAAGCTGGATGTGATTGTCCTTGATGAGGATGCCGTCGTAGAGGGCGAATCTGTGGTTGCTGCCGCCGCCGGCCACGACCGCGGCCTTCTCAAGCGCCCGCAGACCGGGGGTGGTCTTGCGGGTGTCGGTGACCTTCGCGCCGGTTCCGTCAAGTTCGTCGGCAAACCGGCGAGTGAGCGTGGCCACGCCGCAGAGGCGTTGCAGAAAGTTCAGCGCCACGCGCTCGGCGCCGAGCAGCCCCCGGGCGGTCCCCTCGATGAGACCAAGATGGTCGCCGTCGCTGAAGCGCTCGCCGTCGGCGACGAGTCGTGACAGCGAGCAGCCGGGCTCATTCTGCCCGAAGCATTCGGCCACGACGGCGCCGCCGGCCATCACGCCGTCCTGCTTGGCCAGCAGGATGCCGTGGGCGCGCACATCCGGTGGGATAGTGAAGATGCTGGTGATGTCGCCGCGACCGATGTCCTCGCGCAGGGCCGATCGCACGATCTCTTCGACCACGCGCGGGTCGATCGCCGCGCCCTCATGTGAACTGTCTGCGATTGTTGCTGCCATCATCGCTCCGCTGTTTTGTTGTTCTCGTCCACATGTACTACTTTCAACGCGACGTCCGCGGCTTCCTCCCCGTCGAAGAGTCCGTAGCAAAGAATATGCACTTTGTCCCCGACGAAGGCCATGCGCGCGGCCGGCCCGTTGAGGCAGATGGTACCCGAACCGCGCTCGCCTGCTATGACGTACGTCTCGATGCGCGTTCCGTTACTCATGTTCACGATCTGCACCTGCTCGTTGGGCAGGATGCCCGAGGCCTCAAGCAGGTCGGTGTCGATCGTGATGCTGCCGGCGTAGTGAAGCTCAGCTTCGGTCACCGTGGCCCCGTGTATTTTTGAAAAGCAGATCTTGCGCAGCACTTCGATCATCCCTCAACTGCGATATTGTCGATCAACCGTGTCTCACCCAGGAAGGCCGCGACGGCGATGACCATCGGCCCGCTCCGATCGCCCAGCGGCAGGAGCGTGTTCGGGTCCACCGCGCGCACGTACTGCAGGTCGAAGAGCGGCTCTGTGCCGATCTCGGCGGCGACGATACGCTCGACCTCCGCGCCGGTTGCGCCCTGCCGCGCCTCGTCGGCCCCTCGAACCAGCGCCCTGTGCAGCTTCGGAGCGACGGCCCGCTCGCGTTCGGAGAGGTACTGATTGCGCGAACTCAGCGCGAGCCCGTCGTCCTCGCGCACGGTCGGCACGCCGATGACGTCCACCGGGATGTCGAGGTCGCGAACCATCCTGCGGATGACCACGAGTTGCTGGTAGTCCTTGCGGCCGAAATATGCGCGATCCGGCTGCACGATGTTGAAAAGCTTGCACACGACGGTCGTCACGCCGTCGAAGTGCCCCGGTCGGTGCGCGCCGCAAAGGCCCTCGGTCAGCGCGGAGACGCTGACTGTGGTGCAGGCATCCTCGGCGTACATCTCGCCCGCGCTCGGCGCGAAGACGAGCCGCGCCCCGAGCTTCTCGACCTTCGCCGCGTCACCCTCGAGGTCGCGTGGATAGCTCTCGAGGTCCTCGCCGGGCCCGAACTGCGTCGGGTTGACGAAGATGCTCACCACGACGAAGTCACAGTGATCCACGGCGATCCGCACCAGCGCCAGATGGCCCTCGTGCAACGCGCCCATGGTGGGCACGAGGCCGATGACCTGGCCCTCGGCCCGCGCGGATGCGACGGCGTCGCGGACGGATTGCTTTGTGTGGACGATCTGCATTCCCGAAGTCACCGTCTTTATTATACACCCTTGCGCGGCGCAGTGCACATCCGAAAGGTGAGCGTGCGCCGGAACAGCGTCCGGGCGAGGGCGCCCGGACTCCGGTCCTGGTCCCCACGCGGCATTGCGACCCGGACTCCGGCCCTGCCCCCGCGGCATTGCGACCCGGACTCCGGCCCTCCCCCCGCGCGGCATTGCGACCCGGACTCCGGCCCTGCCCCCCCCGCGGCATTGCGACCCGGACTCCGGCCCTGACCCCCACGCGGCATTGCGACCCGGACTCCGGTCCTGGTCCCGCGGCATAACGACCCGGACTCCGGTCCTGG
>JBKHFA010000239.1:0-5558 GCA_046540615.1 Armatimonadota bacterium
ACTCGTTGTCGGTGAAGTAGCAGGCGTGGTCGGCGGCGGCCGCGAAGTCCTGGCGACCCTCGTCGCGGGCGTGGCGGAACATCTCCTCGAAGCCCCCGGTGCCGTCGCTCATCTCGGTGTGCCCGTGGATCTCGCCCCAGTACACGTTGAAGCGCTCGTCCTCCTCCGCGAGTACCTCCATCGGATTACTCTGCGCCAGCAACTCACCGGTGTCCGCGTCCCATGCGCGGATGCGATACAGGCCGCGCTCCACATGCCCGAGCGGCATCCGAAAGCGATGCGGCGCCTCGAACCGCCCGCGCGGAGTCCCAAGTCCCCGCTCCCCATCCCTGTCCACGATCGTCAGGCGGATATGCGACGGGATACCGCGCGCCGAGGGCACGTTGCGGAAGCGGTCGGTGAAGATTCCGTGCAGCGAGACTTCCTCGTCCTCATGCACCCGCCCCGGCAGGATCAGGTGCAGGCGACTCGCCGGCCCGGCCACCGTCTCGAACGAGTGGCTGTTCTCCCACGCAAGCTCCAGCCAGCGTCGTCGCTCATCGACCGCGACCGCCGCTGCGAGCGGCGCAACATGTGAGAACCACAGCGGCCGCTCGACCGCCTCGCGCTCCCATGGGAAGATGTAGGTCTCGTCTGTGTGGTACGTCAGCACGAGACGCCCGCCCGCCTCGAGGCCGTCGGGCAGCGCACACACGATGTCGATCTGCTCGTGCGAGTCCTCGGACAGCCCGACCGACTCGATTGCCACCGAACCCTCAGCGCCCTCGAGCCTCGCCTGCGTGTACCCGGGCGAATCGGCGTGCGCTGTCTGCGGCGTCGAGAACGCGCGCGGAACCGCGAATCGCACCCATGCACCTGCCGGCAGACCCACCGGCCCCGCGGTGTACGTCACCTCCAGCGTGGCGCTCTCCCCCACCTCGACGCGCGAGGGACTGATCGCGGTCCGGCCGGCGTTCTCGCGCCTGATCCCGAAGACCATCTCCTCGACCTGCGCAAGGCTTCCCTCGGGCATGTACTCGACGTCGCGCGTAATCAGCAGCTTCGACTCCTGCGCCTCGGCGAGGGTCATGCCCGCAATGCGAAGCTGTCCGAAACGCGCATTCAGCTCATCGCTGACCCCGAGATCGAGCCACCGCAGACCGCCTGCGCTCTCCCCCACCTCATACGCGACTTCGAACTGCTGCCTGTCGATCATGACCACCGGTTCGCTCGCGGCGGTCAGCAGCCACAGCCTCACCGCCTCGCCACGAAAACACCCAAGGTAGATGACCATGTCGATCGTCTTCTTCCCCGGGTATGCGGCCGCCTGGTCGAGGCTGAGGATTCGGTCTATCTTTGCGAACTTCAAGGCGCTTCACCAGCCATTGATCTCCAAGTGTCCATCTTCGTGCCCGCCACCCTCAAGTTCCCTCTCCCGGCCCTTACGCCCTTCATTCGCTCCATTGACTATCTCAGACCGTGCGGCCCTTTGCGAGTACATTCCGTGCCTCTGCCGTTTTGTCATTTTGTTTTTCTCCCCTTCCCCTGTTATCCCATTCTGCCGTTGTCCCATTTCCCCGTTCTCCTGTTACCCTGTTATCCTGTTTCTCTGGGTTTCTTATTTTGCCATTATAATCGTATGCTTTCACAAAAGGCGCGCTCCTCACAACGCACGACTGCCGACAGCAGCCAGGACTCATCCCGATCACGCCCTTTCCCATGCCGTTGACTCCCCTTGCACCTGTGCCTTTGCCGCTCCCGTGCTCTTTGCCGTCCACGTGCCCTTGCCGTCATCCTGTGCCGTTGCCGTCAAATCCTGGCGGGCGAAGCCCGATCCTGTTGCAAGTCGTCCGCCGTCACCGCACGCGTCACTGATTTTTGCCATTATAATTGCGTCCATCGATCGCATCGAGACGCTGATCGACCACCCACCGTGATCGTCTGCCATTGTCGCATCATGTCGTTCTCCTGCTATCCCGTTTCCCTGTTTTGCCAGCATAATGCGTTCCTGTTTCGCCATCATGCTACTTCACCGGCTTGACCTTGTGCCGGTTTGCTGCTAAGCTTGCCCCGACCTCCGCATCGCAGCAGCACTCACAGCCCGCCGGTGGTCCCGGCCACTCGAGCGACACCGGCACCATCGAAGGAGGAAGACGCCGATGCGCGCCATCGCCGTCGCCAATCAGAAGGGCGGAGTCGCCAAGACAGCGACCGTCCTCAACCTCGGCGCAGCACTCGCCGAGATGGGGGAGAGGGTCGTCCTCGTTGACCTCGACCCCCAGGCAAACCTCACCGCCATCTCCGGCGCCGATGAGGTCGAACTTACTACCCACGACCTGCTCCTGTCGCCGGACGTTGACCTGCGCGACATTCTCCAGCCCACGCCCATCGAGAACCTGCTCGTCGCGCCGTCCGAATACGCACTCGCGGCCGCCGAGGCCAGCCTCGCGGGCGCCGACCGTCGCCAGTCCCGACTCGCCGAGAAGCTTGAGAGCCTTGCCGAGGGCATCATCGTCCTCATCGACACCCCGCCGAGCCTCGGCTTTCTTACGATCAATGCGCTCACCGCCGCGCGCGAGGTCATCATCCCGGTCCAGTGCGCGTTCCTCGCGATGAAGGGCCTCCAGCAGCTTCTCCGCACTGTCGAGGGCGTGCGCGAACGCGCGAACCCGGACCTGAGGATCCTCGGGTTGCTCCTCACTATGTACGACGCGCGCACCGTCCATGCGGACGAGGTGCAGGAGCGTCTCCATCACCACTTCGGCGACCAGGTCTTCGACACCGTCATCCCGCGGACCGTCGCCTTTGACTACGCCACCGTCGCAGCCACGCCGCTGGTGAACTTCCGCCCCGACAACCCCGGCGCCCGGGCCTACCGCGCGCTGGCCCAGGAGGTGATCGACCGTGCGTAAGCGCCCGGAGATCCCCGAGGACGTGTTCTTCGACACCGCGCCCGCCCGCAAAGCGCCCGAGCCGGAACCTGCGGACGAACCTGAACCTGATGTCGTCGACGAGGTGGACGAGGCCGAACCCGGTGGCAACGGGCAATCTGACGAGAGCGAGGACGACGTCCTCGCGAAGTCGATGTCGAACAGCGGCCGCACAACGCGCGTCAAGCTTTCGGAGGCGCGCGCGGAGCGTGAGCGGATCAGGTCGGAGCGCGAAGAGGCGCGCCAGGCGAAGGAGAAGGTGGGGGAAAGCACGTCGCGCGTCGGCCGCCCGCCCGCGCAGGAGGGGCCGAAGGTCGCTGTCACCCTCTACCTGACCGAACCTGTCGCGCATCTGCTCGAGGAGGTCAAGTTCCTCCTCCTGACGGAATACCACGTTAAGACCACCAAGTCCGCGATCGCGGATTTCGCGATGCGCAACGGGTTGGAGGATCTGCAGGCCGCCGCCGACGACCTGCGCCGCGACTGACCTGTCCGGACTGCGGGCGCCCTCGCCCGGAGAGTCGTCTCCGGCGGGCCGCGCGGTTTGACCCGCACGCGACGCTGCTGGTAAAATCCCTTCCGCTCCGCCGCGCTGCCGCACCCGCGGCATTTCGGGGGACTCCGCCAGATATGCGAGCTTTCATCGAGGCACGATCCGACCCGCAGGACGGTGCCACTTCAGGGATGTCTGAGGATACTTAATGACAATGCACACGTGCCGGCGACGCGATGTCCGCATACGACCGTCTCATCTCTGCACCATCAGCATGATGATCTGCCTGCTTGCCGTGACGCTCAGCGGCGCATTCGCGCTGCCGCAGGCAAGCACGGATCATTTCCTGGTGGTCTTCGAGAGCGATCCCCTGCCTGAGAGCCTCGACCTGCAGTACACCCAGGGCGTCGCCACCGCTCAGCTCGAGGCGCGGGATCGGTCGCGACTGATCGCCACGCTTCCCCGCTCGGCCATGCTCCGCGATGGCTCCTTCAGCCTGCAGACCGTGACCCGCGATCGGCAGATGGCCGACTGGGCCATCTACGTACTTCCGGGGTGGCCGAAGAGTGTGCTGGACAACGCCACGCAGAACTGGCTGCGCGCGCACAGTCTATGTTTCGAGGAGAGCGCCGGCGCGCTTCCCGAAAGCCTCACCCTCGACCGCTATCCGCCCGTCACCACGCAGTTCGAAGAAGGGCTGCTCAACTCGATCGTGGTCTCAGATCGGGAATTCCTCGGCTCCGAAGGCTCCGGTTTCTTCATCGGCGATGAAGCCGAAGCCCTCGAGGGCTCCAGCGAGGACGCCATCGGCATCTCACGCCTGATCTACGAGGACCCCGCGGCCCCGCAGAACACGCTTGAGGTCGTCGCGACGTCGGCGGAGCCCGACCGCACTCGCTTCGAGTGCACCTACACCGTCCGCCAGCCACGCGATGAGAGTGTGCCCGTTCACCTGGCGCTGCGCCCGCGCTCGAGGATCCTCGACATGCGCGCGTACTCCTGGCGCGAACCCCGCGGCGCCACGGTGGGGGAGAAGACCGCAAATCTTGCGCAGACCCCGTTCGTGCGCCTCAAGTCCGCCGACGACACGTGGCTCGGTGTCCTCGATCCTGAGCAGACGAACGTGATCGTCAGCGTCGACCGACAGCAGGTCATCCGCGTCAGCACGTATCTGTGGCCACGCGAACGCGGCCGAAGGTATACGTGGACATTCGAACTGATCGGCGGCTGGGCCGGCGACTACAACGCGCTGCTCCAGGCCCTCGCGCCGCACACCAGAGACTTCGCCGAGACCTACGCGGGCGCGATGGTCGATCAAGACCGCGTCGGCGACCTCGACGCGGCGTATACACAGGGCGCGCGCGTGCTCTGGTACGACGAGTGGTTCCAGCGTACCGGCGAATACTTCGACCCGACCCGCGCTTTCGACGCGCTCTACCAGGCCGCATCCGGCACCTCGCTCAGCTATGAGCGCCTCCAGGCCGACATTGCGTCCGCGGAGGAAGCCGAGATCATCCCGCATCTGCAGATCGAGTTCGCCGCGGCGTCCGAAGATCTCGAGGAGCGCTTCAGCGACTCCATCGTATACGACGCCGAGGGCGAAACGCTCGCCGCAGGGGAGACCGACACCTCCGAGGCGCTCTGGACCAACCCCGATCCGAGGGGCGCGTGGGGCGCCTCGGTGCTCAGGCAGGTTGATGGACTGCTCGAGGCCACCGGCGCCGCCGGCATCGCACTCGGCGGGGCCGACCGCATCGATTCCGCGTTCATGCTCGATGCGTACGACTACGCCGACTTCAACGGCTACTCCTCGCTCCTCGAGCATGAAGGCAGCCGCCAGCCTGTCTCTTCGATCACGATGGCCGGCCGCGAGTGGCTGACTGAGCTTCGCGCGATCCTCGACAGGCACGAGGCCGGCCTGATCTCCGAGGATCCCACCAGCCCGCGCGTGGTGGGCCTGTCCGACGGCGTCCTCCTCAGCGAGGAACTGACGCCCGAGAGCCTCTTCTTCATTAAGGCGCTCGCAAACGGCAAGTCGCTCTACATCTCCGACACTCGCAGCGCCATCGCCAGCACGACCGATGAGCCGCTCGAGGCGCAACTTGCGCAAGCCCGGCCTTTCCTGGCGGGAGGCGCGAGCTTCACTGAACCCAACC
>JBKHFA010000240.1:0-5542 GCA_046540615.1 Armatimonadota bacterium
TCGACGTAGACCACGCGCCTGCCGCCCTCGCGGCGGATGGCGGCGTTGGGCACCGTCAGCACGTCCTCCCGCGCCTCCATCATGATCGTGACATTCGCGGTCATGTCCGGCTTGAGCAGACCGTGCGTGTCATCGATCACGATCACCACGTCATACTCCACCACGTTCTGCTCCATCTCGGCCTTCGGATAGATCGCCGTGACCTCGCCCGTGAACTCCTGGTCGGGATGCGCATCGACGAAGAAGAGCGCCTCCTGCCCGTCCGTGATCCGTCCGATGTCCGTCTCATCGACGAAAGCGTGCACCTCCAGCCGGTCGAGGTCCACGATGGTGATGAAGGTCGGCGCCGAGAGCCCCGCCGACACCGTTTCGCCCTCCTGGGTGGTGACCGAGCCCACCACCCCCGAGATCGGCGCGTGGATCTGCGTGTACGAAAGCTTCGCTTCGGCCTCGCGCAACGCCGCGCGCGCCTGCTCGACCTGTGCCCGAGCGGCATCGGCGGCGCGTTGCTTCAGTTCCACGTCCACCTGCTGCGCCCGCGCCTTCCGGAGTGCAGCCTCCGCGCGCTGCACGTCCGCCCTCGCGGCCTCGACCTGCTCTTCGCTCACCGGTACGCGGCTGGTGTTGGCCCGTGCGGTCCGCAGACCGGCCTCGGCGCGCGCGACGTCCGCCTCCGCCGCGGCGACGTCGCGCCGCGCAAGCTCGACCTCCACGGCCCGACTTTCCACCTCGGCCAGTCGCGATCGTGCCTGCGCGACGTCCGCCTCCGCCTGCTCGATGTCCTCAGGGAGCGACTGCGTCCGGAGAAGCTCCAGTCGCTCTCGCGCGGCGTCGACGTCACCCTGCGCGACATCGCGCTCGGTCCTGCGTCGATCGACTTCCTGCTCGGCGATGTAATCCTTCGCGAAAAGCTCCTGAGCGCGGTCGAGGTTCTGCCCTGCCTCGCGCAGGCGGCTCTCCGCCTGGCGGACCGCGGCTTCGGCGCTGGCGATCTCCTCGGCCCGGGCCCCTCGATTGACACGCGCCAGCTTCGCCTCGGCGCTCTCCACCGCCGACTGTGCCTGCGCGATCTGCGCGTCCGAAGTCGGTTGTTCGGCCTCCGCGCGAGCGCGGGCCTGCTCCAGCCGCGCTCGGGTCGCTTCGAGTGTCCGCTGGGCCTGCTCCACCTCGCTCTCCGCCCGCTCGGGTTCGGCGCCGGCATCGGCCTCGACCTGGCGCAGGCCCGCGCGGGCAGCCTCAAGGCTGCTGCGCGCCTCTTCCACCGCGGACGCTGTCTGCTCCGGGGCCGCTCCTGCGGCGGCCCGGGCCTCGCCCCACTTCTCTTCGGCGGCGTCGAGGTCCGCTCGCGCTCGCTCAACTCGCGCTGCAAGCTCGCTGTCATCAAGCCGCGCGATCAGTTCGCCGCGCTCGACCACGTCGCCCACGTTCGCGTAAAGCTCGGCGACGCGGCCCGACATCTGTGCCCCCACGCGCACCTCAGCGCCAACCATCGGCTGCACCGCCCCGAGGGCCTCAATGCCCACCGAGAGCGTTCGGCGCGCGACCTCCGCCGTCTGCGGTCCCGTGGATTCGCCCTTCCCACGAAACGCGATCGCCCAGATGATTCCACCGATGACGAGTACTGCTGCAATGCCGACTGCTACCCATCCGCCCTTTTTCATTCCTGCGGCAACTCCTCGTATGCTTCGGTCCCCGGCAGAAGGCCCATCGCACGGGCAACATCCGCGCGTGCTCGGTGGTAGTCGTAAAGCGCCTCCGCCTGAGTGGCAAGCGCGCGGCTGAGAGCCGTCCGCGTGTCAATCAGTTCGACCTGCGTGGCCTCGCCGACGCGGTAGCGCCCGCTGCTGACCTCCATGCTATGACGCGCGAGCGCGACCTCCTCCTCGGCGAGTTCTATCCGCTGCCTCGCCTCGCGCTCATTCAGCAGCGCCTCCGCGATCTCTAGGTCAATGAGCCGTGCCTGCTCGTCGCGATCCGCCTGCAGCACGCGGACATTCGCGCGGGCCTCGTCAACCCGCTTCCGTGTGAGCCCGCCGTCAAAGATGCTCGTGGACGCGGTCAGGCCGATCGTCCACGCCTCATCACCCGGCGGGAAGTCGTTCTCCCGCGCACCCCAGTCGCCCTGCAGCGCCACCTCCGGCCGACTGGAGGCCTTCGCGGCGCGCACCGCCGCCTCACCCGCCGCGATCTCCGCGTCGATGGCGATCAGTTCGCTGCGGTTGGTCCTCGCCGCGCCGAATGCGGTTGCCCGGTCAATGACCGGCGGGAAGGTCGGTTCGATGTCCGCGAGTCGTAACTCCCTGTCCTGCCCGATCCCGAGTGTCTTTCGCAGTCGTGCGCGTGCAAGCTCCTCGGTCTTCTCCGCGCTGATTACATCGAGGTGCGCCCGCGCCACTTCGACCTCTGCCCGCAATACATCGGCGCGGGCGACCGTCCCGGCCTCGTAACGCGCCTTTGCCAGCGAGTGATGCTCGCGCGCCTGGTCGCGGACCTCGACCGCGACCTCCACCAGTCGTCGTGCCCGCAGTGCGCCAAAGTACTCAGTCGCCGCGGTGTTCGCAATGTCCAGCTCAAGTGCGCGAAGGTCCGCGATGATGGCGTCGCGCTGTGAGCGAGCCTGTGCGGTCCGCGCATCCGTCTCTCCGCTGTCGTAGAGGAGCTGGCGGGCCGAGAGCAGCGCGCTGTAATTCCGCAGATCGCGCCCCGCCGGCTCGCTGTCGGTGTATCCAGCCCGCGCGTCAAGTTGCGGCCTCATCGCCGCCGACGCCTGGCCGATCCGTGATGCGGTCGCCTCAATGCGCTCGCGCGCCGCCGAGAGTCGGGGGTTGTGAGCGAGCGCATGATCCACGCTCTCCGCCAGTGTCAGCGGCTCTATCTCCTGCGCCCAGCCGCCCCCCGCCCCAAGCGCGGTCACCGCCAGCACGATCAGCGTTCTTCTCAGATGCTTCATGAGCGATGGTCCTTCCGAATACTGGTCTGTCCCGTCCTGCGGTCTGTCTCACGCACGAGGAGCGACCGTCTTCCGGCCGCTCCTCGCGACCCGTCTCGCGTCACGACCACTCGATCAGCCGTGACAGCCGCCACGTCCCCGTCGATGACGGTCGTGGCTTCCATCGCCATCGTCGCCGTGGCAGTTCTGCTCGCAATCGCGGTCATGCCCCTCACAATCCTCGCTGTCGGGACCGGGGCACTCTTCGGCTCCGTGGCAGTATTCCTTCGCGTCTCCGTGGCAGCCCATCGGAGCATCGCTCACCTGTGCATCAGCCGCCACGTCCGCCGATGCCGACGACATCACTGTGCCGGGAGCCTGTGTTGCTCCGACGACGAAGACCGCGGCCAGAAGCACCGCCGCGACAGCGATTGCAACCTGCGTATTCCTGCTCATTCATTTCACCTCCCTCTCGCCAGCCTGGGCCGCGTCCTCAGACCCCGCGAGAGCCGCAGCGTTCTTCAGCAGTCTCGACCGGTGCCACCCATCACCGAGCCGGGACACATCGCCTCGTCGATCAGTTCAAAAAGCCTATCCCGCTGCTGCTCATCAAGCTCGGCGCTCACGTCCAGCAGGTGCGCAACCGCCAGTCGCTGCATCTGCGTCTGCAGTTCGCCAATCTCCTCGACCTTTCCGTCGATGCGCTCGCGGTCGGGCGGGCTCTCCCGCAGCAGGTCCACCAGTTCCCATCTGTGCTCGCGGTGACGATCGCGAATCTCCTCACGCTCCCGCTGGAACTCGATGTTCACAGCCTCGATGGCCTCGCGCTGCGTCGCCGTCAGATCCAGCTTCTCCGCAAGCGTCCCCGCCTGCAGCATCCTCTGATGCCTGTGTGTGTCACGCGCGAGGTATCCCGTGACGGCCCACGCGCCGACACCCAGCGCGATGGCGAGGGCGATGGCTACGATCGCTCGTGTTCTCATCGTCCCTCACCATCCTGCGGCCACGCCACCTGCACGTAGGCGCCGCCGACTGTGTCCTCGGCCAGCGGCCTGAAGACGTCGAGGCCGAACGTCTCCGCGACGGCTCCCGCATCCGCCACTCGCGGCGGCGGCGCGGGGTCTGGCGCGGAGACCCACGCCAGTCCCGAGCCAAGGGCGATCGCCAGCGCGATCGCCGCCGCTGCCGCCCACCCGGACATCGGCCGCCACACCGCTCGGCGCAGGCGTGTCAGCGCGGACTCGTCCTCCCGCTCCCGCACACGGGCGAGAACCTCAGCGGCGAAGCCTTCGTGTGCCCCCGCGGAGGGAGCCGCATCGAGCAGGCCATCGAGCGCCTGGAGGTCATCATGATACTCCGCACACTCAACGCAGCCCGCAAGGTGCGAGCGCACCTCAGCCGCTTGAGGCCGGGGCAACTCGCGGTCGATGTACGCCGACATCAGTTGTCTCACTGCTTTGCACGTTGCCATCTCTCTGTCTCCATCAGTGCATACGTATGACACGCTCAGACTCTGCGGTCATTTCTGAAGAAAATCTGCGAGGCGCTCGCGAAGCGTAGATCGCGCCCGTGACAGCAGCCCGTCCACGGTGCCTCGCGAGCAGTCCATCGCCTGCGCGATCTCATCGTAGCTGAGCCCCTCGTAGTGCTGAAGCACCAGCGCCATGCGCTGTCGGTCGGGAAGCTGCAGCAGAGCGGCCTGCACGCGGTGCGAAAGCTCGTCTCTCTCAATCTGTGCGGCAGGGGACGCGGTCTCATCGGCCGAGGGTTGGGGCCCTTCACCATTGGACACCAGCCTCAGATGGCCGCCGCGGTGCTCCTCGCGGCGAAGTTGGTCGAGGCACAGGTTCGTCAGAATTCGGTAAAACCACGGGGAGAAGTCCTTGGAGGGATCGAAGCGCCCGCGCCTCTTGTAGACGCACACGAACGCCTCCTGTGCGAGGTCCTCGGCGCTGGCCCTGTCGCCGAGGTAGCGAAATGCGATGCTGACGGCGCGCTCGCGGTACGTGTCAACAAGGGCGACGAACGCTTCCTCGTCGCCCTCGACAACTCGCGCCATCAAGTCGGTGTCTGTGTCACTGCTCACGGAAAAGGAGGCCTCGCACTACCACGTACCGGGGTCTTTCACGAGGTCTGAGGCTGAGCGTCTCGATGAACGATGCGATATGTGTACCGCCCCGCCTCCCACTTCCTGTGCACCCGGCCGCTGTCAACCATGTCCCGCAGGGCACAGGCCACACACTCCGTGGAGACGTTCAGATTTGCGGCGATCTCCGTCTGCAGCATCGACCCGCCCGCCTGATGCAGCATCGCCAGGATCTGCCCGTCGAGATTCTCTTCCACCTCGCGCTCGGATGAGCCGGTCCCCTCAGACGCCTCTTCGCCCCGGGCAACGAGCCAGACGATCAGCCACGGGAACCCGGGGGCTTCGGCGGCAGCGGCGACAACTCGCTGTCCATGATGATGCACCGGTGGGCACCTCCCTTCAACTGACGTCGCTCTGACCGACAAGATTCCGCCCACAACGCCAGCCGCCCGCGCATCTTCCGGCGCCTCACCTCCGCCTACACGATCCACTTCCGCCTGATGTTGCGCAGGCTCACGCCGAACAGA
>JBKHFA010000241.1:0-5446 GCA_046540615.1 Armatimonadota bacterium
AGCAGTTGGCGGCGGAAGAAGACCCCTACGCGATGGTGATTGGCTACGCGTACACGAACTACTATCCGGCGCCCACGTCAG
Source organism: Armatimonadota bacterium (assembly GCA_046540615.1). Taxonomy (GTDB): domain Bacteria; phylum Armatimonadota; class Zipacnadia; order Zipacnadales; family UBA5352; genus UBA5352. The sequence goes on from JBKHFA010000241.1 coordinate 82, forward strand.
ACATCAAGCTCAACCCGAATGTGCTGGTCGGCATGTGCCCGTGGCCCGGCTGGTGGTATCCGCGTAATGAGCGCGAGCAGGAGTGGCTGAAGGAGCAGTGGGCGGGCTGGGCGAAGACCGGCGCGAGCATCTTCCTGCGGCCGAACTACTTCCTCGACAGTTACACGATGCCGCACATCTTCGCGCGGCAGTTTGCCGATGAGTTCCAGCACTACGCGGAGAACGCGATGGTCGCGACGGACTTCGACTCGCTGACCGGTCAGTGGGCCGCGCAGGGGACCAACCTCTACCTCCTGCATCGCCTGCATACACGCGCTGACAGGCCGGTGGACGAGGTGCTCGACGAGTATTACTCCGCATTCGGGCCGGCCGCCGAGCACGTCGAGCGTTACTTCGACTACTGGGAAGAGTACACAATGTCAGACACGGAGCGCTTCGACCGTGCCCAGCAGGAGGCGGGCGCATCGCGCTACCGGGCCTTCGCGGCATTCGCGCACGTGGTTTACCCGCCGGAAATCTTCGAGCCTGCCGGGGCGATCCTCGCGGACGCGGCTGAGGCGGCGGCCGGCGACGAGGTGAGCGCAGCGCGGGTTGAGTATCTCCGCAAGGGACTCGAGCACGCGCGGATGTGCGCGCACCTGTCAGCGATCAACGGCGGAGTGGGGGAGGAGGTCTCTCCGGTGGCCGCCCGGCGGCTGATGGACGAGATCGTGGACTTCCGCCGCGCCACCGAGGACGAGTTCATCGCCAACTACGATCGCTGCGCGATGGTCGAGGAGCGCAGTTGGGGGATCATGCAGGTGGACGGCTACGAGGGTGAGCCGCTTCGCGCGGTGGCCGATGAGGTTGGGCCGCTGGCCGACGACGCGCCACCGCTCGACGCTGAGCCGGTGTTCTCAATCCGCCACGGCGGGATGTTCGTCGCCGTGCTCGATGCCGATGAAACCTTCCGCGCGCGCCTGCAGCCGCGGGCGGTTGGACGGGCCGACGGGCCGACCGCATGGCAGCTTTACGCCCCCGACGAGCAACTCGTAGTGAAGGGCGAGGCGCCGGTCGGCGAGATCACTGAGATTGAGGCGGCGTCCGGGCAGGGCGGGGTGCATGTGCTGGTGGTGAATCCGGGGAGTAGTTGCGGCCGCGTAACGCTGCTGAACGACCACGCGGCGCTCGCCGGCAGCCGGCAACGCTTCGTGTATCAGAGTTCGCCGATGTTCTTCCACGTGCCCGCGGGGACGGAGCAGTTCAGCTTCGAACTGAATACACCAGGCCCAGGTGAAACGGCGCGAGTCATCCTCCTCGACCCGGAGGGCAATGAGGCCGCTCGACTTGTGAGCGGCGAGCAGACGGAGATCATCGCCGCGGTCGATGTGCCCGCGGACATGGCGGGCCGCGCGTGGCAGGCGCGGGTTGAGCGCGCGGACACGGGCACGCTCGAGGATTACACGCTGAGCCTCGGCGAGGGCCTGCCGGCGTACTGGTCTCATGCGCCCGATCGGCTGGTCGTTCCCGCGGACTGACCGCGTACATGAGCGAGGCACGGTGGTTCACTGACCCCCGGACCCCGCCCGTTCAGTTCGGCGATTGACGGCCCGAGGCTCAGACGCCGGCGTCGAAGTTCATGCGAACCTGGTCGGGGCTGAGCGCGTAGGTGTAGAACGCAACGAGGTGCACGGAGCCGAACCAGCGTCGGTCGCCGGTTATCTCGTTGCCGATGCCAAGGTGCATAGCATCATCCCAGTTCTCAAACGTGCCGGCACGATCGACTGCCTCATACACCGACTCGCCATCGACGTAGATGACGGTGGTCTGTCCGTCGAATGTCACGACCACATGCTGAAGCTCATTGACTTTCAGCGAACCCTCGGGAGTATGCACCTCCGGGTTGCCCTGTCCGTTAGTCGCGGAAGTTCGCATCCGCAAGGCATAGGCGTCTCGGTGTTGCCCGAGAGTGATGTTGCGCTGAGCGGTGTCATGGGAGATGGTCACGATGCGCGCGGGACCCGTGAGGTCGTCTGCGGCCGGGGTCACCCACGCCTCAACTGTCAACTGCCCTGAGGCCTGCATGGAGTTGACGATGTCTGTGGCCGGATCGGTTGAGAAGACACCGGGGACTTGCGTCTCCTGCACGCCGGAGAGATGCACGGCGCCGTCCCGGACCTCCACGGGACTGCCCTGATAGGCACCCTGGATCATCAGGTCAAGCCCGCCGAACTCCCGGGTGACGTCCGGGATGATGGTCCCCTCAATCATCTTGTCGAAGCGGTAGAGCGCGATCAGCTCGTCCTGCACGCGCTCGCCGTCCTGCGCGGCCTGCGGCTGCTCCGCAGCCGCTTCCTCAGCGGCCTCCGCCGGAGCCTCGGCGTCCTGCGCGAACGCCACTGTGCAGGCGATCATCGCCAGAGCCACCGCGATGGTCAGTGTGATGCGCATGGAGGTCATCCTCCTTTTTGCAGCAATCGCCAACGACGCGGGCGCCGCTGGCATTGGTTGATGGTGCAACTGTTTCTTCAGACACCGGATCGTGCGAAGGGTTCCACAAATCCACTTCGATGGTCCAAGTTTCCGTCACGCTCTGCCTCGGTCTCACAAACGTCGCACGGACCTCGAATTGCCCCTCGCCCCTCTCGTCGTGTATCATGGCTGCATCAACTATGCGGAGGTGCCTTGATGAGCAGTGGTCCTCGTCCGGTCACAAAGCGTGGGCTCGATGTCCTGCGCGATCCGAACCTGAATAAGGGCAGCGCCTTTCCCCCGGAAGAGCGCGCGGCGCTGGGGCTTGAGGGGCTGCTGCCGCCGGGCGTGAGCACACTCGACGAGCAGATCGCGCGGGTGGTCTCGAACCTGCGGGCGAAGCCGCTGCCGATCGAGCAGTACATCTACCTGCGTTCACTGCAGGATCGCAATGAGACCCTCTTTCACGCGACGCTCATCGAGCATCTCGAGGAGCTTGCGCCGATCGTCTACACGCCGACGGTGGGTGAGGCCGTCGAGCGCTTCAGTCACATCTTCCGGGGCGCGCGCGGGCTCTTCATCACGCCGGAGAACATCGACAACATCGACACGATCCTCGCACATGCCGTCGAGGGCGAGATCGGGATCATCGTCTGCACCGACAACGAGGGGATCCTCGGCATCGGCGACCAGGGCGTGGGCGGGATCGGCATCCCGATCGGAAAACTCGCGCTCTACGCCGCCGCCGGGGGCTTCGACCCCACTGAGTGCCTGCCGATCAGCCTCGATGTCGGCACCGACAACGAGACTTTGCGCGAGGACCCGCTCTACATCGGCCGGCGTCGGCCGCGTCTGGGCGCGAAGGAGTATGAGGCGTTCATCGAGGCGTTCGTGGCGGGTGTGAAGCGCAACTGCCCGGGCGCGGTATTGCAGTGGGAGGACTTCTCTCGGACGAGGGCGTGGGACAACCTTGAGCGCTACCACGACGAGCTTCCGTCGTTCAATGATGACATCCAGGGGACAGCGGCGGTCGTGCATGCGGGTCTGCTCGGGGCGTTGCGCCGGGCCGAGCGGCCGCTGATCGGCGAGCGCTTCGCGATCCTTGGCGCGGGGGCGTCGGGGGTGGGAGTGGCGTCCGCGATCATCGCCGCCCTGGAGGCGGACGGGCTGAGCTTTGAGGAGGCCTCCGCGCGTGCGCTTGTCTTCGACTCGCGAGGGCTGGTTCTGACTGATCGCGAGGACCTGCCTGATTACAAGCGTCGCATAGCCCACGAGCCGGAGGTCGTCCGCGAGTGGGGCCTCGATCCGGCGGGTGACCTGTCGCTGGAGGCGGTCGTTCAGGCCGCGCGTCCGGGCGTGTTCATCGGGCTGTCCGGCCAGCCCGGCGCCCTGCCCGAGGCGGTCGTGGGTATGATGGCGGAGCAGCACGAGCGGCCGATCATCTTCGTGCTGAGCAACCCGTCGGCGAACGTCGATGCCCACCCGCATGACGTCGTGCGCTGGAGTGAGGGGCGCGCGATCGTTGCCGTCGGGAGTCCCTTCGAGCCGCTGGAGTTCGGTGGTCGAACCTACCGCTTCTCGCAGGTCAACAACTTCTACGCGTTTCCCGGGATAGGCGCCGGAACGTGGCTGGCCCGCGCGACCCACATCTCCGACGGCATGCTACTGGCCTGTGCGGAGGCGATCCACGGCGCTCTCGACGAGGACGACCTTGCCCAGGACCTCGTGCTCCCGGACAGTCCGCGGCTGCGAAACGTGGCGATGGAGGTTGCGGCGGCGGTCATGCGGGCGGCGGCTGAGGAGGGCATCACGACTCGCGAGGTCCCGGATGACACGCAGGCGTACGTCAGGGACTGGCAGTACACGGCGCAATACGAGCGTTACGAACCTGCGTGAGGGGCGGGGGCTAACGACCGCGGGCTGGAAGCCCGCGCCACATCAAGAATGTCTCGACCGCACGATGGAACCCTCGCTGCATTCAGGGCGGGCGCGGAGCCGTCGCTGCCGTGGCTTCTGTTGCTTTCTCGGCTGGATTCACTCGATCCGCAGGTTCGTCACGCGCGGTGGCCTCGGCTCCTCGGGCGGGCGAGGTTTACTTGTGTCGGTGAAGACCCGCACAAGCAGGTAGCCCGCCGCGAAGCCGCCGATGTGCGCGAAGTAGGCGACCGGACCGGCGCCGATGCTGAGCACCTGGATGACGAGCCAGTAGATCAGGAAGAATCCCGCGGGCAGATCGACCGTGGTGATGATGAAGAAAAGGAAGATCAGCGTCCGAATCCGCGCGTGCTTGAAGAGCACGAAGTATGCCCCAAGGACGCCGGCGATCGCGCCTGATGCGCCGACGAGCGCGACGTCCGCCATGCCTGTCGTGAGGGCGAAGAGCGAGTGTGCGATGGTGGCCAGCACGCCGCAGATAAGGTAGAAGACGAGATACTTCCCGTGTCCCATGCGGTCCTCGATGTTGTCGCCGAAGACCCACAGGAAGAGCATATTGCCGCCGAGGTGCATGACCCCGCCGTGCATAAACATTGAGAGGAAGAGCGCTGTCAGTGCCTCGCCGAAGCCGGGGCCGCGCGACGGAACAAGCATGTCAGGCCGAAACGCCCACTCCTGCGCGGCGGCGCCCGCCTGGACCTGTGCGAAGAAGACACCCACGCAGGCGACGATGATTCCCACGTTGATGACGGGGAAGCTCCTGGACCTGATGCTGTCTCGGATCGGGAGCATCGGTGAATCCGATCTGCGGGATAATAAGTGCGCGTGTGAAAAGCGAGACGGGCCGCTGTCGGCCCGCCTCGCTTGTTCGTGTCATTGTGCGCTTGCGCGTCCGAGGAAGACTTCGCTCAGTCCTCGTCGTCTTCCTTCTCGATCTCGGCCATCAGGCCCTCTGTGGTCATGATCATCGCGGCGATGC
>JBKHFA010000242.1:0-5366 GCA_046540615.1 Armatimonadota bacterium
AGTTGGCCCATGTATCCCGCGCCGACGAAGCCCATCCGCACCGGTCGCATTACTCCCGCCTCCGCTCGCGCAGGTCCTCGAGCACGCCGTCAAGAGCGGTCTTCGCATTGCGGACGATGCTGTCATGGTCGTCCAGCCAGTACTCCTCGCGGAAGATCTCGACCGACAGAAAGCCATCGTAGCCGGTCTGCTCGAGCGCATCGAGGTAGCCGTGCAGCGGCAGGACGCCTGCGCCCGGATACATGCGGTCAGCATCGGTCAGGCTTTCAGTGGGCAGGTTCTCGGCGTCGTTGATGTGCACGATGAGGATCTGATCGGAGGGAAGCTGCGCGACATGTTCAGGGGCGATGCCGGACTTGTAGTAGTGAAAGGTGTCCACCATGATGCCCAGTGCGGGGTGGCCGGCCGCGTCGACGACTTCAAGCGCGTCGTCGGGGCCGCCCATGAACTCCCGGCCGCCGATCGGCTCGAGCGCGATCTTCAGGTCATACTCATGCGCCACCTCGGCGTAGCCCTCCGCGGCGTACGCCGCGTCTTCGATGATCTCCTCGCGCGACATGCCGCCGGGGGGCTGCTCCGCGATGTAACACAGAAGTATCCGGCCGCCGAGGTCGCGGCACGCGGGTGCGTAGCGGCGGATCTGCTCAAGTTCCTCCTCGTGATCGCTGAAGGGCTTGAATGCGAATGCCATCAGACCCGCGCAGGTCACACCGGTCTGCGTGAGCAGGGTGCTCAGGTCGGCGAGCGTCCCGCCGGCTTCGGCGTAGTCGTCGAGCTTTTGTGTGTCGATCTCGATGCCCTCGAAGCCGACTTCTCCACACAGGCGGATGTCGTCGTCGAGGGGCTTGCCGCGTGTCGTTGCGGTGTTCAGACAGGTGCGCATGATCGTCGCCTCCTCGCGGAATGAGTTCGACGTCCGGGGGCGGAGGCCTGCTGTGCGGGAGGCCGGACGATGTTGTCGTTACGTGGCACGGGCGTCCCGCCCGTGCGTCGTTTCGGCTGTCCGGCAACGCCCACGCTCCGTCCTGTGCCGGCCGTCAGCAGGTCTTCATTCCCGCGACGGCCTCTTCGTCGAGCGCCTCGCACACCGCGACGATCAGCTTCAGCGTCGTCTCGTAGTCCGTCGCGCTGATGATCCCCGCGTGGGTGTGAATGTGCCGAGTCGGCACGCCCAGCGCAAGGCTCGGCACGCCGGTGTTATGCAGGTGGATGCGGCCCGCGTCGGTCCCGCCGCGTTCGAGGACCGTCAACTGATAGTCGAGGTCATGTTCCTCGCACAGGTCGATGGCGAGGTCGCGCAGGCGCAGGTTCGGGATCGCAGAGCCCTCGAGCACGTAGATGGTCACGCCGCCGCCCAGTTCCACGTTGGATTCGTCGTCGCTGATGCCCGGCACGTCACCCGCGATGGCGGTCTCGAGGATCAGCGCCACGTCGGGATCGACCACGTCCGAGGCGGTCTCCGCGCCGCGCGCACCGACCTCCTCCTGCACGGTGCCGACGCCGAAGACGGTGTTCGGGTGGCCCGCGCCGTCGAGCGTCTGCAGGGCCTCGATCGCCAGCGCGACGCCGACTCGATCATCCCACGCCTTCGCGAGCATCCGGTCGTCATTGCGCATGACCTCGAAGGGCGTGACGGGGACGATCGGGTCGCCGGGGCGGATGCCGAATGTCTCGGTGGCCTCCTCACGGTCTTTCGCGCCCACGTCGATGAACATTTTCTGTCGCTTGACCACCTTGCTGCGCTCATCCTCGGGCAGCAGGTGCGGGGGCTTTGATCCGATCACGCCCGCGACCGGCCCCTTCGACGTCTCGATCGTCACGCGCTGGGCAAGCAGCACCTGATCCCACCAGCCGCCGAGGGAGGCGAACTGCACAAATCCATCATCTGTGACGAGTTTGACCATGAAGCCGATCTCGTCCATGTGCCCGGCGAGCATTATGCGCGGGCGATCGGATGCGCCGTCGAGGCGGGCGATGAGGCTGCCGAGATTGTCGGTGCAACACTCCGCCACGCCTTCAAGGCGCTCGCGCATGATGGCGGCGACGCGGCTCTCAAAGCCGGGGACGCCGTTGACCTCGGTGAGTTCGCGAAGAAGCTCCAGCGTTGCTTTGTTCATCGTTGATCCTCCAGTCGATCAGCGTCCGAGACGGTTGCGGATGATGCGGCGGATGTCGTGCCCGACGCCTGTCCGCCGATGGGCGTAGAGCAGGCATGGGAAGCTGAGTATCAGGAACGCCAGCAGCGCGGGAACTGCGCCGCTGAAGGCGCCGAGAGTAAGCCCGGTCCGTGGCGCCAGCCACTCGACCAGCCAGAGACAGCCCAGCACCCAGATGGTCGGTGCGATCGCCAGCGCGACCTCACCGAGGCGCCGGGGTCGCCGCGGCTCGAACTGGCGCAGCGTGACCCACAGCGAGAGCAGCGCGGCCGCGCCGAACCCCGCGCACGCCATCCCCGCGACTGCTCGCAGCGAGCCTCCGGTCGTAACGATGTACCATGTGCCGCCGCCGGCGACGAGCGCGCCGATCGCCTTCGCCCCGATGACGATGTGCTCGCGATCGTTGGCCACCAGCGCCGCGTTGGTGGCCATCGGAAGCGCGAGGAGTACTGCGCCGAGGCTCAGTATCTGCGCGGCCGGGACGGCCGGGAGGAAGTCCGGGACGACGACCTCCACCAGCGAGGGGAGCATGATCCACGCCATCCCGCCGATCACGGGCATCGCGGCGGCCAGCCCGACCGTCGGCAGCAGCACGCGGCGGCGCTTCTGCGCGGTGTCGTCGCCGCCGTATGACTGCAGGACCTTCGGCCAGATCACGAAGCCGGCGGCCTGCGGCAGGTTGAAAAGGTAGGTCGCCATCTGCATCGCGAGCGTGTAAAGCCCGAAGCGTTCGGCGCCGTAGTAACGCTCGAGCACGACTCCGTCCACGGTGCGCAGCAGCACGTCGGCGAATGAAATGATCGCGACCGGCAGGCCGATGCGCAGGAGGCTCCAGACCTGGCGCCAGTCCACCTGCACGCGCACCCCGATCCTCGAGGCCACGTCGAGGTAGGCCAGCACCAGCAGCCCCGCCGCGAGCCACCCGAGCATCACGCCGGTGACGTCGAGCAGCCACGCGCCCGCGATCATCAGCACCAGTTGGGAGACAGCCCGGATGATCTCACCCAGCGCCAGCAGGTGGAAGCGCCCCCACGAGCGCAGCGTCGCCCAGTAGAGCGACGTTATGTCGTCCGCAAGCAGCAGGCCGCCACCGATGGCGAAGGCCACGCGGTGCTCCCAACCGGCGGTGGAGATGAAGAGCGCGTAGAGGACCATGCCGAGGGCGGCGAGTGACGTGAACGCGGCGGTGGCGAAAAAGCCGGCGTCCTCGACCTCGGCGGCGCGCTCGCAGTCACCGGCCCCGATGCTGATGGGCAGGTCCTTGCTCAGACCGCTGCGCCACGGCATCGAGACGTTGCTCAGGTAGCCCTTCCAGATGCCCGCGAGACGCTGGATTCCCCGGCCTCGCGGGCCGATCAGGCGCATGACGAAGATCGAGCGCACGAGGCTGAGCACCAGGCCGATGTACGAACTGCCTCCGATCAGGCCGATCGCGGAGGTGGTTCGCATCTCGGACTGCGGCGTCCTCGATTCGAAGCGATCCTCGTCAGAGGTGCTCATGGTGGATCGGCGCTCAGACCGCGCCGTGCGTGTACACCACCACGACCGGCTCATCGGTGGTCGTGCGGCCGCCGTGCGCGGCGCCGGGCGGGACGTAGACGGCGGTTCCGGGCGTCAGCGGGACAACGTCGTCGTCAACGCGAAGTTCGCCCTCGCCGGAGACCACGTAGACGGCCTCCTGGTCGTCATGCACCTGCGGCTCGCCGAACTGTTCGGCGGTGTACCACGCCACGCCGACGTTGAAGCCGGAGGTGGTCGGGATCTCGTCGGTGCCGATCAGATCGGCGGAGCGGCGGTCATCGTAGGTCGTTGGCTCAGCAGCATCGACATGCGTCCATCCTGCATCAGGCATTCTTCTGTCTCCTTCCTCAGACTGATAACGCGCGCATTATAACTTAAGGCGGCAACGAAAGCCACGACAGCCGTCTCGTGCAACGGTGTCTCGCCCGTTGGTCGTTCGAAGTTGGAGATCACCGGGCTTTGGGTAGCCGAACAACGCACGGGCGGGACGCCCGTGCCACGTAAAGTCAGCGCCGGCAACCACATCCAGACTTCGCCTTCGTTCCGTGGTGCGGAGGCCCTCCTCCGCACGTCGTGACTGGCGGGATGGCAGTCGTGGTGCAGCAGTTGTGCAGGAGCCGGGCGGGAATACGTGGAAATGCTCCCACGCGTATGACGCCGCCGCCCGGAGGCCATCATGAAGCTGAGACTGCTCTTCATCGCAATGCTGATGACCACCACTGTCTGCGCGGGAGCGCAGGAGCTGACCATCGTCGCCGACGGGCAGAGCGACTATCAGATCGTCCTCGGCGAAGGACCGACGAGAGTCGCGCGGATGGCCGCCGATGAACTGCAGACGTGGCTCGCCGAAGCCACGGGCGTCGAACTGCCGATCGCCACCGAAGCCGATCCGGCGCTCAAGCATATCTTCGTGGGCGAGGCGGCGCTGCCCGAGGACGCGGGCGTGGACGTCGCCGCGCTGGAGCGGGAGGCGTTCGCGATCCGCACGCTCGGCGAAGACCTGGTGTTGGTGGGGATGGACGACGGTATCCACCCGGAGGAGATCCCCGGCACGACCAAGCCGACGCAGTGCGGGACGATGAACGCCGTCTACGACTTCCTGGAGGAGCAGGTGGGGATTCGGTGGTACTGGCACGACGAACTCGGAACGATCGTGCCTGACCGTGAGGAACTGACGATTCCCGCGCTGAACTACGATGAGGCGCCGCGTTTCATCTACCGCACGCTGCCCTACGGGCCGCAGGTCGATGGCGAGCAGGTCGCAAGCGGCATGTGGGGGCGGCGCAACCGCCTTGGCAAAAGCACCTCGACCTACCACTCGCACGCGTTCTTCCGCCACATGCCCATCGACGAGTACGCCGACGAGCACCCGGAGTACTACGCGCTCGTGGACGGGCGGCGCGTGACGCGCTACTACCTCAGCCGCCACGGCGGCCAGGTCTGCACCACCAACCCCGAGGTCATTAACATCTTCGCGCAAAGCTGCATCGACTACTTCGAGCAGCACGACGGGCGCACCATGTGCTCGGTGTCGCCGAACGACGGCAGCGGATTCTGCGAGTGTGACGAGTGCATGGCGCTGGACCCCGGCACATGGCCTGAGGACAGCGGGCGCGCCGGACAGCCCCTGATGGCCGACCGCATGATGACCTTTTACAACCAGATCGCCGAGCAGACCTCGGCGGTCTT
>JBKHFA010000243.1:0-5338 GCA_046540615.1 Armatimonadota bacterium
TCGAAGGGGCAGTTGATGTAATCCGCGTCGCCCTTGTCGTAGCGCGACTGGCGGAAGACGATCTCGTGGTCGATGCTCTCCGCGGAGACGATCGGCGAGAGCGCGTCGTAGAAGTAGAGCCGCTCGCGGCCGGTGAGGTCCGCGATGGCCTCGGAGAGCGCATCGGAGGTCAGCGGCCCGGACGCGATGATCGCGGGGCCTTCGGGAATCGCGGTGACCTCTTCGCGCCGGACCTCGATGAGCGGGTGCGCGGAGATGGTCTCAGTGACCATCCGCGCGAATGCCTCGCGGTCCACCGCCAGCGCCTGGCCGGCGGGGACGGCGTTCTCCTCGGCGCAGCGGAGGATCAGCGACCCGAGTATGTGCATCTCCTGCTTGAGCACGCCGTGCGCGGACGTCAGGCGCATCGACTTGAGCGAGTTCGAGCAGACCAACTCGGCGAACAGGTCGGTCTCATGCGCCGGCGTCATGCGCTCGGGCCGCATCTCGTAGAGCACCACGGGCACATCGCGCTGCGCGACCTGCCACGCGGCCTCCGAGCCTGCAAGCCCCGCGCCGATGATGGTGATGGGGTCGTCTTCTGACTCAGTCAACACACCAACTGATTTCGTCAGAAGAACCACGAACAGGTATCTGTCCGACCGTCCATTAGGATCCGCCACTGTCTGAGTACGTCTCTGCCGATTAGAACGCCAGGAGAGCGGGGAGAGCAGGCGACTTCAAGGTTCCAGAAATCGCGGCCTAACTGGTCCAACCATGACTCCTCGACGATAGTGAGTCGCATTACATAAAGGGTGAAGTATGAGATGGTTCCCGTCGCGTCAGTCATGGGAAGCTTCCGCCCGGAAGTGTAAGCCCCTACCTGATCTGCCATGAACTTCGGAACGACAGTCTTCGAAGCTCCGGTGTCGATCCTCGCGTTCACCTGAACACTTTCTACGAACTGTAACTGAATCTTCAGCGCGGGGAAATGGGGAGTCTCTTCATTGTCGTAGAATGCGTATCCTCCGAGATTCATCCGGGGGCCCCAGAGAACGAGAGTTTCACAGTGGTTGAGTGGGATTATGGATGAACAGGCTTACCTGTCGCCCGATACGCTCCCGTGCGGTCTTTGCCGCCTCCAGCGCCGTTTCAGCCACAGCCACCACTTCACCACGCCACATAGCAACGTACCTGTCCCCGTAGCGGGCCTCGAACTCAGCCTGTCGCTGGAGAAAGTGGTCGCGCTCGAGTTGAGGCGTCCAGATCAGGTCGTTCGCCCCCGGCGTGTGGCGCGGTTCGAACGCTTGTCGTGCACTGTCAGATGTTGCCGCGGAGGTGACGCTTGGGCGCACTACATGCTCAGGTACGATGTGTTCGGATGAGCTGTCATGCTCATGTTCGTCCTGGCGCCTCGGCGAGACGCCACGGTCTTCGGCGGGCTCGCGACCCGTCGTCATACATGATGTGGTGGAGGATGCACCTGGTGACCACCGATACCGTCTGTCACGCATTATCCTCGCCCTCTTCCAGGACGCCCTCGTCTTCTTCACGCATTCGAATATCATGAGCCTGCTCAAGCATCCAGTTCGCGATGCGCTCGGCGGCGTCCGGTGAGAGAAGCACCCCGACTTGGAAGCGCCTATCCAGCAGGCGGTGCGGATCGGACTCGGGGGACGGCTTCAGACGTCCATGGGCGACCACGTGGGGAGTGGCCCCCTCAGGAAAACCCGCGTGCTCCACGAAGAAATGCATCATCAAATCGCCGCGAGGCGTAGGACCTCCAGCCACGTCAGTAGCAGCCACGATACGATAGTCCTTGTCGTGAACGTAACGGACCTCAATACCACTGTCTTCCGGGATTGTCTCCATCACGTTCCTCCGCTCCGCACGTGGGTTTACGGGCATCGTCAATCGTTGGTAGCATATCACGAATGCGGGGGGACAACAAGCCCGCAACCGCACAAGACAACCAAGCACCGGCTACATCAATACTCCACCCTCACCGGCTTCGCCGCGCAGATACCAGACGGATTCTCGCCGACGATGAAGCGGAATTCATCGCCCATCTGCACTTCGCCGATGCGCTCTTTGCTGACCGCCATGTACACGTTGAAGTGATTCCCCAACTCGTCCTTCACCTGCAGAAAGCACGACTTCCCGTTCGGCAGGATGTTCACGACCGTGCCGATGGCGGGCCGATCCTTGACGAGCGCGCAGGCCGCGGCGGGCTTTGCCCCGCGCTTGAGCGGCGGCTTCGGCGTGAAGAACACGCGGTCGCCGCGCTTCGGCCGCTCCTCGGATGCGAGCAGCCGCGGGTCGAAGTAGTACTCGTCTTCGCCATGCAATACGAAGCCGAAGTTCTTCTCCCCATCGGCGTAGATGCGGTTGACGATCCCCTTGAGGACGGTCGCGAATGAAGACGCCGGCGCGACGTCGTCGGCTTGCGGTGCGTCGGATTGGTTCTCTGTCATGGTGCGGCTCCTTCGGTGCGTCAGTGTCGGTCTTTTCATTGTAACACATGCGGGCGGGGAGTGCAGGGGTAGGAGCGGCGGCAACGGCAACGGCGGCCCCTCCCCCTGCGATAAACGACATCGCTTTCCCCCTCCCCCTGGTCCCGCCCAAACGACGGGCGGGACAGGCGGGAGAGGGGGAGAACGACCAACGGCGCAAGTTCGCGCTCGTGGAAGACACCATCTGGATGAAGGCCCCGGCACGCCCACGTCGAACTATCCCTCCGACCTGTCGTGCGATCAATCGTGCCGCCCGAGGAGACTGACGATGAGCGATCTGAAGTCGATTGAGAATGAGTGGCATTCCCCGTCTGCGATCTGGCGCTCCGCGCCGTTCTGGTCGTGGAACTCCGAGCTTGAGCCCGAGCGGCTGCAGGCCGAGATCCAGTCGATGCACGATGCCGGGATGGGCGGCGCCTTCATGCACAGCCGCTACGGCCTCAAGACCCCCTACCTCTCCGACCGATGGTTCGAGTGCGTCAGCGCCTGCGTCGAGAAGTGCCGGGAACTGGACATGCACGCGTACATGTACGACGAGGATCGCTGGCCGTCCGGGCCGGCGGGAGGGCTGGTCACCCGCGAACATCCCGAGTTCCGCCTGAAGTATCTGAGCATGAACTTCGATGAGCCAGATCCGGCCACCGACAAAGTCCACGCGGTCTTCGACGTGGAGCTTGACGACGAGGGCAGGCTGGTCTCCTACGAGATGCTCGGCGGGCCGGGTGAGATCATGACCGCCGCCGAGGCCGAGCCGAAGCACCGCGCGGTGTTCTTCTGCCCCGGGATGCAGGAGCCGAGCGGCTGGACCAACGACGGCGGCTACCTCGACACGATGAACCCCGCGGCGGTCGCGGAGTTCATCCGCGTGACCCACGAGCAGTACGCCGATCGCTACGATGATGACATGGGCACGATCATCCCGGCGGTCTTCACCGATGAGCCGAGCTACGGGGCGCAGATTCACACCGCCACGCGCGTCCCGTGGACGTGCATCTTCGCCGACGAGTTCGAGGCGCGGCGGGGGTACGACCTCAAGGAGCGCCTGCCCGAACTCTTCCTGCCGCTCGCCGATGAGGGGTACTCTCGCGTCCGCCACGACTTTTTCCAGACCGCGATGGAGCTTTTCGTGGAGGCGTTCTCGAAGCAGATCGGCGAGTGGTGCGAGGAGCATAACATCGCCGCGACCGGGCACATGCTCGCCGAGCAGACCATCGCCAGCCAGCGGCACGCCGACGGCGCGGTGATGCCGCACTACGAGTGGATGCAGTGGCCGGGGATCGACATGCTCCGCGACCAGATGAACGAGCTTACCACCGCGAAGCAGGCGACCTCGGTGGCCGACCAGCTCGGCCACGAGCGCGTGCTCAGCGAGACCTACGGCTGCACGGGCTGGGACTGGCCGCTGGAGGGGCACAAGTTCTCCGGCGACTGGCAGTGGGCCTGCGGCGTGAACTTCCGCTGCCCGCACCTGACGCACTACTCACTTGCGGGCGGGGCAAAGCGCGACTACCCGGCCTCGATCCGCGACCACTCGCCGTGGTGGCCCTACTACAATGAGGTCGAGGACTACTTCGCGCGGCTCAGCGTGATGCTCACGCAGGGCACGCCGGTGCGCGACGTGCTGGTGGTGCACACTGTCGAGAGCGGCTGGGGGCTGCCCGGCGACACCGCGGGGACAGAGCGCATCGACGCGCTGGAGGAGCAGCTTGAGGCGGTCATCTACACGCTGAGCAACGCGCAGTTCGACTGGGACTTCGGCGACGAGGCGCTGATGGCAAAGTACGCGGAGGTCGATGGCGACGAGATCAGCATCGGCGAGATGACCTACCGCCTCGTGGTGGTGCCGCCGTCGATCACCCTGCGCTCCAGCACGATGGACCTGCTGGAGGCGTTCGTGGAGGCGGGTGGCGAGGTGCTCTTCGTGGCCGACGTCGCGGAGCGGGTGGACGCGCAGCCCGACCCGCGCCCCTCGGAGCTTGCCACGCAAACGCGCATCTGCTGCTGCGACGCGGAGGAACTGGTCGCGACGGTCGAGGATATCATCCCGCGGCGAATCGCGGTCCTCGAGGAAGACCGGGCGATCGACTACGCGTGGAGCATGCTGCGCGAGGTCGATGGCGGGCATGTGCTCTTCCTCGACAGCCACGATCGCGAGGTCGGTCACAGCGTGCGGGTGCGGGTCGACGCCCACGCGCCGGTCACCGAGTGGGACGCGCGGACCGGCGAGCGGCGGACGATTCCGGCGTGGGAATCCGACGGGATGCTGGCGTTTGACGTGTGGCTGGAGCCGACGGGGTCAGCGCTCTTCACGCTCGGCGTGGAGGTGGAGGACGCGCATCCGTTCCGCGAGCGGATGAACATCGTCGCGCGGGACGAGATCGGCGGACCCTTCGAGATCGAACTGACGGAGCCGAACACGCTGCCGCTGGACTACTGCCGCTTCCGAGTCGAGGACGAAGAGTGGTCGGAGCCGGTGCCGGTGCTGAAGGCCGACGAACGTATCCGCGCGCGCTACGACCTCGGCAAACGCTTCGGCAGCAGCCATCAGCCGTGGTACCTTTACAAGACCGGCGTGGTGGACACCGCGCCGCGCGAGCATTGTGACCTGCGCTGGAGCTTCCACGTGACGGACGTGCCCGGAAGCTGCCGCCTCGCGCTGGAGAACCCGGAGGACTACGTCATCACGGTCAACGGCAACGAGGTCTCGGAGGTGGAGGGCTGGTGGGTCGATGACGACATCGAGACCATCGACATCTCCGAGCACGTGCAGGAGGGCGACAACGAGATCACCCTGAGCTTCACCTACCGCCCGACGATGGAGATCGAGGACGGCTACCTGCTCGGCG
>JBKHFA010000244.1:0-5327 GCA_046540615.1 Armatimonadota bacterium
ACCGCATCACGCAACTGTGGGGCGACTGGGCGGCGCTTGGCGGATTCTTCGTTACGTTCCTGACCGCCACCACGGTCGTCGCGATCCTGCTCGGGATGATCTACCAGCCGCGAAGCTGGTGCGCCTTCTGCCCGATCGGCACGATCAGCAAGTGGGCCGGCGCCGGCAAGAAGCCGCTGCACATCAGCGACGATTGCGTCGGCTGCAGGGCGTGCGAGCGGGCCTGCCCGATGGACATCGAGATCACTTCGTATGTTGACCGGGGCATCGTCGCGGATGGCGACTGCATCAAGTGCGGCGCGTGCATCGCCGCCTGCCCGGTCGGCGCGCTGAGCTTCGAGCGCCGCGATCAGCAGGCTGCCTGACGGCCTCCCGGCCACACCGGAAGCGGGCGGGAGCGCACCTCCGCCCGCTTTCGAGTATACATCGCCAATCGCCGGCCGCGGCAGCACAAGGGCATGGTCGAGGCGAGCGCCGCGGCACGGATCAGCCGCGAATGATTCCGAGGAGCACTACCATCCGGTTCGCGTTTCGCCGCCCTCGCCGCTCCTCCGCCCGTGCTCACGTCGTCACGCGCAGCATATACACCGTGGTCTCCATCCCCTCGAGCTTCTGCGGCTGTGTCTCGTCGCAGCCGAGCAGCATCGTCTCTCCCGTGATACTTGATGCCGGCGTCATCTCGTGGATCCCGGCATTCTCTGCCAGCGTCACCTGCTCGAACTGAAAGTCTCCGCGCTCGAGCCACGCCATGATGCGCGGATTGTCGTTGCGCTCGAAGTCCCATCCCGCGCACTCCATCTCGCCGACCACGATGTCCCGCACTCCGTCCCCGTCGATGTCCGTGACGATCAGACTGTGCGGGGCGTAGAGCGCATCGGTGAGCACATGACACTCCCACGTCTCATCGCGGACATCCCCCACGCGACGGAAGATCGCGAGTCGACCGCCGGGTATCTCCGCCTCGGTGGCGATGATATCCGCGCGCCCGTCGCCACCGATGTCCGCCACCGCGGTCTTCGCCATCCCTCCCCAGCCGTTGCTGTCGAAGTCGCCGTAGCGGTGCAGCGCCCAGCCGTCCGTGCGGGGGTCGCGCGGACACTCCGCCCAGAACATTCCGCAGACGACATCCGGTCGCGACCCTCCGGCCACGTCGCCCACGCAGATCCCCGACTGTCTCTCTGCCGGCAGGCGGCCGATCTCGTAGCGCGTCCATCGCTTCTCCGGGAGTGATGGCGCCTCGTACCACGCCAGCGTCTCGCGCCCGATCACCAGCACCACGCCCGTGATGCCGCCGCCGAACGAGGTTCGGAGAGGCACGATGTCGTGAGGGGCCTGCCAGGCGTTCTTCACCGGGATCTCCGCGAGCACGTTTTCCCGCCAGCTTTCCTCGCCCGGCACCTCGTCGAACCACAACACCTCGATGGTCGGATTCTCCTGCTCGGTGCCCGGGACGGGGCCGCGCGCGACGACGATCTCATCGAACCCATCATGATCGACATCCAGTGCGCAACCGCCGTTGGAGTATCTCTGATCGGGCACCGGGGCCACCACCTCGCGCACGGGCGCGTCGGCGGTCAGCGGCATCTCGATGATCCGATCGCCCCACGCAACGGCCCGGTCGCCCTCCCGTCCGGCGCGCAGGACGCAGTTCGCGAAGTGCTCCTCACCGAGGTGTGCGATGTCGATGCGCTCGACCGTCAACTCCTCCGGCATGATAGTCATCCCTCCGCGACACGATGCTTTTCGACTCATTCCGCGCGGGCCGCCGCCGGTCCTCCTGCGCCCTCGTTCCGTGTCACGACTAAGGGCAGCAGGCAAGCTCTTGCCGCGCCCAGTCGCCGTCTCCGGCGGCCGGCACTCGTTCGATGGCGTGGTCCCGGCGTTACGACGGATTCGGCGATGTGTACTGGACGATGCACCGCCGCGTCTTCCGCGCCACCGCCACCGAGGGGCGTCTGACCGTCTCAGATGCTGAGCCTGGCGAGGTGTACTGGGACTTCATGCAGATCGAGCCGTTTTTCGAAGGATGAGCGGCGGGCGTCAGTGATTGACCGGGCGGGAGTGCGAACACGGGGACGCGTCATCTGTCGTTCCGTGGGGCAGGCATTCCTGCCTGCCGGCGTTTCCGGCCGCCCGGGAACACCTGCCCCACGCGAATGACTGATATTGCGAAGTGTGCTGCCGCTACTCGATCGCCGTCACCTTCACGTTATCCCACCACAGCACCGTCTTGAAGGTGCGCAGGCCGATCAGACCCTCGTTGTAAGGGTTCGGGTCGCGAACGCCCAGCAGATACTGCCCATCCGCCCAGAATTCAATGAAGTCGTCGCGCTTGACGATCTCCACGTGGTAGGTGTTGCCGGCCTCACAGTGATAGTTGAACGTCTCGCCAAGCAGCACGAAGTCGGGGCAGTGACGGGTTCGGATGCGCGCCCGCGACTCGCCCTCGGGGATGTCGCCGTAGGCGCCGCGCGTCTCATTCAGGAACGTAATGATGTTCCCGTCGAGTTCGTGATACTTGCCGTAGGCTCCGTCCGCGCGGTCCTCGCGCGTCTCGTAAAGCGGAGTGCCGTCCGGGTCGGAGTAGTAGAAGAAGAAGTTGATGTTGTTGACGTCCGTGCTCGAGGAGATCACGTGGGCGTCGAACTCGATCCGCGTGTTGCCCTCGATCGGTGTGTGACACCAGATCGTCGAGACGATCGGATCGTCGGAATCCTCAGCGGGGTCCGACTCCACCAGCAGGCGACCGTCCTCGACGCAGACGTTCTGATTGCCCTCAACCCACCAGTTGTCCATCCCATCCTCGAAGTCCTCATCTATCAGCACATCACCGGGCATCGGCGCATCTCCTTCCTGAGCGCAGAGCATCGGAGTCAGGACCAGCAACGTCGTCAGCGCGAGCATGGTGCACAGTGCGCGACGCATCAGAATCACCCTCGCAGGAACACATCGATTTCAGCCTTGCCTATCAGAGTATTCCCCGCATGACGGCCCCGGTCCTTCCCGACAGCCCGGCCGTCCTCGAGGCGCTCAGTCGGTCCGCACCCAGGCGTCGCCCTGCTTCTCCCACATGGCGCCGCCGTAGCGCTCGCGGCGCACGGGCATCCCCTCATCGTACCACCAGTGATCGACCGCCACCGGCGGCCCGTCCGACTCCGGGTAGCCGAAGCTGATCGTCTCGGTGATGAAGCCGTCGGGCGCGTAGATTTCGCGCGTCCTCAGTCGCGCGTCGCTCGACGCCATCGGCTGCCAGATCTCGCGCACCGTCAGCGTGCCGTCCTCGTAGCTGTCCCGCCGGCATGCGAAGCCGTCCGCGTTCACGTCCTCGGCATACGCCGGCGCGCCGCGTTCGTAGCGCTCAACGCGGAAGACGCCCTCCGCTCGCTGCGCAAACTCGCGGGTCGCCTGCTCCGCGGCGAGCGCCTCGTCCTCGCTGCAAACGCGATCGCCCACGCTCCACTGCTCGTTGATCCACGAGAAATCATCGGGGATGGCCGGGAGCACGCTCAGCGGCATCTCCGCCTCGACGGCGATCTCACCGCTGGGAGTGCCTTCGAGGCCGCTCCACTCGACCGCGACCGCCTGCCACGCACCCGGCTGCAGCGTGATCTCGCCGCCGGGCCGCAGCGGCTCATCGGTCACGGGCGCTCCGTCGCGCAGGAGATGGTAGCCGAAGGTCTCTCGGTGGTTCTCGCCGGGAATAAGCTCGATCTGCCCGTCCTCGCTGCGCAACCACGGCGGGTCGGGCAGCCGGATCACGCTCATGTACACGTCCGTCTGCCGCTGGTGCAGCAGGGGGCAGTCCTCGCCCATCCCGGCCTCCTCGACGGCGCGCGCAAGCCACGGCCACGGCTCGACCGCCCGCTCCCGCTCATCCTCGGTCATCAGTCGCGCGTCGAAGAGCGTGACGTCGAGGCCGCCCTTGAGCGTGTCCCGCCCGCCGGTCGCGTAGCGATGTCGCTCGATGCCCTCGAAGGTGCTGTCCGTCTTCGAGGCGTAGGCGATGACTTCGGTGAGCACGTCGATCTCGCCTGAGGGCGGGAAGCCCTCGGTGCTTTCGACGCGCACACTGTCCTGGTCGGCGAGCGTCTCCATCAGGCGGGTGTGCGGCGCGGTGTCGAAGGGGTAGTTGGAGACGAAGCTGATCTTCGTGCCATCGGGAGAGCCCTTCGGGTCCGCGTCGTAGGGGCCGGAGTGGTCGATGATGCTGGCCGGGTAGCACAGGGAGGACGGCGCGCGGGGCAGATCGACGCCGTCGGCGGTGCGCAGGTCGGCGACGGCGTAGTCGCCGCAGATCCAGCGGCCGGAGCGCCCGCAGGGGCTGATGTCGCCGAATGACATCCACGCGAGCACATGGAGGTTGCTCGGGAAAGGCTCGCTCCACAGTCGCCCGCGCGCCCGGCCGTTGCCGACAAGCTGCCACGTCCCGTCGCCTGACCACGCGCAGTGGGCATTCTGCACCATCGGCACGCCGGTTCGCTGGTTGGAGCCGTCGTAGTCCATCCACATGCGCGCGTGTTCGAAGGGGCCGTCAAGGTGGCAGCGGCTGCTGATCAGATCGTGGCCCGGGTTGCACAGCGGGCGGTTCGCCTGGTTGATCCCGCAGATTTGCTCGAGATCGGCGTCGGGCTCAATCTGTGCGCGGACGGTCTTGCGCGGGGTGTCATCGGGATTGTCGTAGCGCCAGCGATTGCCGAATATCCAGCGGTCGAGGCGGTCGGTGGAGCCGAGGCGCTGCATGTCGCGCGTCACCACGAACTCCTCACCGGTCGCGATGTCGTGACGGATAACCTCGGAGTCGGCCTCCCACGAGTCATCCGGGCCGCGATTCGTCCGCACGTAGAAGAGCCAGTTGTGCTGCCGGGCCCAGCGCGGCGAGGAGCCGATGCCGATGAGCCGGTCTTCGCCGGTGTGCAGGTCGATGACGCGGATCTGCTGCGGATCGACGTGGTGCAGGTCGGGGGCGACGTAGCGTGTGAAGCATACGTAGCGGCCGTCGGGGCTGAAGCAGTTGGTGTTGTGATAGTTCGCGTGGTCGCGGAGGCCCGGGTCGTGCGTAAGCCGCCGGTACTCGACCACGTTCCCGCGCGGATGCGGGTCGGCGAAGGTGGTGATCTCGGCGCTCGCCAGGGGCCCGGCGAGCACTACCATCAGTATCACGCCTGCGGCCCTCATTGCGCCGGCCCTCCCGCGTTCCACCGGGTTGAACTCCACTCTGATGGTAGAATGCGTCGTGGACACGCCGGGCACCTCTTCGCGATGGCCCGGGCAGGCGGGTGCGACCGGATTTTGTAGGTAGATGCGAACGACGGCCTCCCCCGCCCGAG
>JBKHFA010000245.1:0-5319 GCA_046540615.1 Armatimonadota bacterium
GGCGCCTGACGAGAGACGCTCAGAATTCGTCCTCCGTGAAATACATTCCGCGGATCTGGGCCATCGGCGCATCGTCATTAATGTAATTCACGACGAAGAAGCGACCGGCCTGCAACTCGACCCAGCCGCAATACGATGAATCGGAGTGATCGCTCGAATCGTGGTCGAGCGGCAGGACCACTCCGGTCTGCTCCTCGCGGGGTGGGCTGAGCGCCGAATCGACGCTCTCCTGGTAGGCAAAAAGGTTCTTCGCGAACGGCCCACGGCCCGGCTGATGGCGGTAAAGCACCATCACGTGGCCTGAGGCCGTGATGCCGGAGACCGGCCGATGGCAGCCGTTCATCGGCGTGTCGAAAGGCCCGAGCCAGTCCTCGCCATCGTTGAGGGAGATGCACTTCGGTCCGGGGCGACCGGTGCGGGAGTTGTCGCGCATGTAGCAGACGACCTCGCCGCCGGGCATCTGCACGATCGAGGCCTCGCAGGCGTCGTAGTGGTGGGTGCAGCAGACGGTGACGGGGCCTCGCCAGGTGTCGCCGCCGTCATCAGAGATATGCACCATCTGCTGGTAGATGTTGGGGGCCATGTCGGTGAGCCGCCGGTGGGTGGCAAGCAACAGGCGGCCGGACGAAAGTTCCACGATCTGATCGGGGACGATGCCGGGGATGCCGGTGTCCACCGGGTCGGAGAAGCTCTCGCCATCATCGCTGCTCGTCCAGATCCAGGTGGTTGACTCGGCCCTGGAGTCGACATCACCAGGGCGTCGGATGAATCCGTCGCAAATCAAGAGGATGCGCCCGTCGGAAAGCTGGCTGATGCGCGGGCAGTTCCACTTGAAGAGTTCGCCGCCCTCGATCTCGGAGTGCGCGATGTACGTCTTCTCCGACCACGTCCGGCCCTCGTCATCGCTGGTGCGGAAGAGCAGATGCGTGTACTCGCCGGCCGAGTGGCTGTCGCTCTCGCGGTAGGTGATGATGAGGCGGCCGGTGTCGGTGAGGCAGACGTCCGGGAAGCATTCGTAGGTCGAGTCGTCGCGGCTGATGGTGAACTTTTCGATCATCTCAGTTCCCGCCCTTCGCGGCGTATGTGAGTGTGTGTGGGAGGTTCGCCAGATGCAGGCGATCGCCTCCCGCAAAGGCGAGGATTGGCATGCGAACAAATGTTTCACGTGAAACATTCTCGGCGCAGCGCCACCAGAGGCGCGTGTACATGACGCGGGGGACGCGATCATCGCGTCCCCCGTCGGTGGACTCACTCCATGTTGGATCAGCGTTCGGCGTCGGGGTCGGGGCCATCGGCCATCTCGGCGCCGGAGGTCTGCGCGGCTTTTTCCTCGTCGGGGCGATCGGCCTGCTCAGCCTCGTCCGACGCTTCCTTCTTCTCGGCCATCACCGAGTCGATGACGCCGCCGAGTTTCGGGAAGGCGTTGGTGAGGGTCGATGCGGCGGCCTCGATTGTGCCCTCAGGCAGCGTGCTGACGAGTCCGTCGGCCCATGCGCTGACACCGGCGGCCTTCGCGAATGAGTCCAGCGCGGTTCCGAGCATCTTCGGGTCTCCGTAGAGGTTCATGTTGGCCTTGCCGAGCGCGCCGCCGACGGAGTTGGCGAACGCCACGCCCACTTCCTTGCGGGCCTCGATGTCGGCGAGGACCTTCTCAAGCTCGACCGAGATCTGCTCGTACTCGGCCTTGGCGGAGAGTTCGGATCGCAGGACTTCGACCTGTGCGGCGTCAACGTCCTGGACCCGCTGGGCGTCCACGGCGACCTGCTCGCGGTTGACGTTGACCGGCACCATCTGCCTGGCCTGCTCGCCTTCGGCGGCGAGGCGGGACGCATCGCGCTCGGCCTCGGCCTTCAGGCGGATAGCCTCGGCGAGACGGGTGGCCGCCTCCTGCTCACCCTGGGCGATCTTGGACCGCTTGTATGCGGTGATGTCGGCCTCCATCTGCTGGCCGATCTTCTCCTGCTCGGCGGCCTGCTCGGCGGCGATCACCTGCACGCGCTTCTCGCGGTCGGCGCCGGCGACCTTCTCGACAGTGAAGACCTCCTGCTCGGCCTGCTCGCGCTGCGCCTCGGCGATGAGCTGCTCGGATTCGGCGGCGGCGCGGCGCTGCTCGGCCTCGGCGATGGCGACCTGCCGCTCGCGCTTGGCGATCTCGACGGCGCGGTCGCGCTCGACGTCGGCGGTCTGGATCGCCTGGTTGCGCATGATGTCGGCGGTCTGCTGCTCCTGCTGCTTGGAGATGAGGTCCTTCTCGGCGTTGACCTTCGCGACGTTGATCGCGAGGTCGCGCTGCACACCGGCCTGCTGCACCTGGCGGTCCTTCTCGATGTCCCGGGTCTCGACGATCTCGCGCTGCTGAATCTCGTAGGTCTCGGCCTCCTGGCGCTGCTGCGACTGGATCATGAGCACCTCAGCCTGCTGCGTCGCCTCGGCCTCGGCCTCGTCCTTCTGGAGGTTCAGCACTTCCTTGCGCGTGTCCACGTCCTTCTGAGTGATGCTTCGCTCGGCATCGCGCTCGTACATGTTGCGCTCCACGCGAGCCTGCTGGGTGATCTCCGCGATCTTGCGCAGGCCCTGAGCGTCGAACACATTCTGATCGTTGAGCCTGCTGGTATCCGTCTGGTCGAGTCGGGAGATCGTCACCGACTCGAGCGTGAGGCCGTTGGACTTGAGGTCCTCGCGGACGAGGTCGGAGACGGCGGTGGCGAAGTCATCGCGCTCGGCGTGAAGCTGGGCGAGTTCGCGGGTTGCGGCCACCGAGCGGAGCGCGGAAACGAGTTTCTCGAAGATAAGCTCCCGCACCGCGCCGGCGTTCACCGAGCGATCGCCGAGCGACCGGGAGGCGTTGAGAATGTCATCCTTGACGCCCTGCACCTTGATGTAGAATTCGGCGCGTATGTCGCAGCGGAGGTTGTCGAGGGTGATGAGCGCGTCCTCACCGCCACGCTCGACCTCCAGCTTCATCGTCTCGAGGACGACCGGGATGGTCCTGTGGACCACCGGGATGACGATCGCGCCGCCGTCGAGCACGACCGCGCGGCCGCCCATGCCGGTGCGTACGAACGCCTCGTTGGCGCTGGTCTTCTGGTAGAGGCGTGCGATGATGATCAGCATGCCCGAGATCAGCAGTACCGCGGCGCCGATGAGGGTCAGGATGATCTGGCTGCCGTAGGAGATCGGGCCGAACAGCCCCGTCCACGGTCCGATGAGCAGCCCGAGGCCTACCAACACCATGCCAATGGCAAGGAGCATCTGAAACCCCTCCATCTCTTCATTTTACGCTTGCGCGCCTGAGATACGACCGTTCGCGACCTGCGCCGGGTAAGGTGCGCCCTCACGCTTCGGTGGAGGATGTACTTTCGTCGGCAGCTCGCGACCGAGCGTTACGCACCGCCTGATCATCGTCAGCAGGCGTGGCGCGCGGCTGGTCTTCGGATGCGACCTCCCCGGACACGCTCTCGCGCGCGCCCTGCTCGATCGCCGACAGTGGTGACGTGGCGACATCATAGTAATCCCCCTTTCTGTGGTAGCGCACGAGAAGAATCTCGGCGCCTCTGGGGACTGCTCCGTCGATGCTGCGTCCCATCACCTGATGGAGCGTGCCGCCGCTGTCGCGGACATTGACGGGCCCGCGGCCGTCGTCGCGGATGCCGTAGACCGACACCCCGACCTGCCCGACAAGCTCCTCCTCGGTGACGGCGTAGGTTTCTTTCGTGGGCATCAGGCGGTTGAGGCCCCGCGCAACGCTGCCGGTGATCCCGAATGACGCGCCCACCGCCAGCGCCAGCGACGGCCAGACGTAGATGCTCGGCGCCCACGACCACGGGACGACCGTCTCGAAGAGACCGTTGGCCATCAGGCCGGTCGCGCCGAAGATGACCATCAGGGTGGTCATCAGGATGGACACGGGCACCTTGCCGAAGCCGAGGATCGAGAGCGCCCGCAGAAGCAGCGACGTCTCGTGAGTCGATGCGGGCATCTCGTGGACCTCGTGTTCGGCGCCGAGATCGGGGCCGGTCGAGACCTCGTGGTCAAGGTCACCCTCGACATCGACGTCCGCGTCATGGTCGAGGTCGAGATCCTGGTCCACGTCGAAGTCGGCCTCGGTGTCGAGATCGATGTCTCCGTCAACATCGACATCCGTGTCGAAGTCGGCATCCGCGTCAAGATCGACATCGACGTCGTGGTCGAGGTCAAAGTCCGCGTCGGTGTCGATGTCCGCGTCACCGCCGAGGTCGCCGATCCCGGTGGCGCTGAGAGCCAGGTAGACGCCGGCGAGACCGATCGGTGCGACGAAAATAAGGTTGTACCACGCCAGGAGATCCACCGGCACTACCTCCTTTCACGAGACGGACGACAGCATTCTCACCCGCCGCGGAGGCCGCCTGCTACGCCTCCTCGGAGCGATCGACTTCGGTCTGCTCCAGCAGCTTCCTCGCGCGCGCCCTCAGGTCCTCCACGCCGTCGCGTTCGGGCGTGGTGAGATCGACCGCGCCGTCGGTGTCGAGCGCCTCGAGCACGTCGAGTCGGACGGCCTCGGCCCGCGCCTCGTCCTCCAGCGCGATGAGTTCTTCCTCGCGTGAGGTTTGTGAGGCGAAGTCCACGGTTCCTCGCAGGTCGCGGCGTCTCTGGTTGATCTCATCGGCGAGCTGGACCTGCCCGAGGCGGGAGAGGCGCTCCTCCTCCTCGGCCTCTCGCGCGCGGTACTGCTGCATCAGGTTGTCTGCGCGGGCGCGCTCCTCCTCAAGCCGCGGGACGAGCACCGCCAGGCGAGCGCGGTCTCCGGAATCGGCGCCGAGCGCATCGCGCAATTCGAGTTCGGTGCGGCGCGCCTGGGCGACAGCCAGCATGGTGAGCGAGCGCAGCTTCTCCAACTCCTGGCGGACGCGCTCAGCCTCGGCCTCGCGGGCATCGGAGGCATTAAAAAAGTCAGCCACAGCCTGTCGCAGCCAACTCAGGAATCGCATATTTGCGTGTATACCCTCCTGATGCGCCCGTATGTGGAATATACCCCCGGGCGGAGCCCGCAAACACGATCGCAGCCGAAAGCGTCGTGCAGGCCGGACCACCGTGCTTGTGGTAGTCTCCTGAGGATTGATTCAGGCGTGGGGATGGCATTTCCTTCTTCGCAGAAGGAGTTTCCCCATCTGAAGCCGTGGGCCGGGGTGGAACCTTCGAGTGCGAGACACGACAAACTGCCAATGGCGGGCGCATCTGAAGATACGCCCCTCCGCATGGCCTTCCCCCTGCACACACGTGAGGCGGAGGTCGTTTGCCGTCGGAGGGGCCGGCCCCGAAGGGGTTGATCGTGGGCGAGCG
>JBKHFA010000246.1:0-5302 GCA_046540615.1 Armatimonadota bacterium
GATCGAGGGCTCCTGGAACACCTTCGTGGTCTATGACAGCTTCTATCCGAACAGCCACATCTCCGACCGCCACAACGGCGGCGCGAACTTCGGCTTCGCCGACGGTCACAGCAAGTGGCTCTCGGTTCCCGATCCCGAGAACTTCGAGCAGGGCGACCGGCCCTACGATGGCCTCGGCATCATCTTCCGCCCGTAACGGTCACTTCAGCGACTGCTGAGATCACTGAGCGCCCCGCATCGATCGATGCGGGGCGCTGCGTGTACGCCGCGGGCCAGCCGAGCTACCCCTTCCCCGCCAGCCGCACCGTCGTCTCGTCCTCCCCGCCGGTCGCGATGTCCGGTGGTGGGGAACGTGGTGAGACCGATGATCATCCGGCTGGGAGTGGGGGATTGAAGGAAAGGGGATGGGGAACGGCATCACGAGATCCTCTCATCCACGCCGTCGTGGCGCAGGCTTTCCAGCCTGCGGTCGTCAGGAGCAGGAATCACATATTCGAGAAATCGCGGATCGCTCAATGGCTGTTGCTCCTACCCCACCTCCACGCTCGCCTCGGCCGTCTCGCCGGTGATGACGTCCAGTGCGCGGATGGTCCAGGTGCCCGCCGGGTCGTTCAGCGCGGGCGTGAAGCTCCCCGATGCCGCGCCGTCGGTGATACGCACGTTGTCCGCGTACCAGGGGCGCTCCTCGCCGTCCGGGCCGGTGACCGTCACGCGCGCCACCGTGTCGTTGCCGCTCTCGAGCGACAGGGCATACGTGACCGCCTCGCCGAGTGACGCGCCTTCCGCCTCGATGCCGAGGCCCGTGATTTCGTCCTCGCTGACGACCAGCACCGCCGGCCCGTGCTCCATCTGCGCGGAGGCCTCCGTGACCTGCCCGAGGGACGTGTGCTCGCGGGCGTCATAGGCGTGAAGCCCCGCGGGCATCTCGGTCAGCGTAAACTCGCCGGAGCCGAAGACGACCATGATCCGCGCGTCGCCGAAGCTGCGCGGCACCCAGAAGTCGATGTCGCCCTCGGTGATGTCCACCGGCGGGCGGATCGTGCTCCGCTCGACGACCTCCCGGAAGCGCGCGATCGTCTCGTCACTCAGCGGCGCGGGGAGGTCGTCCCAGATCGTCACATCCATGGCCTCGATGGGCGCCTCGTCGCGCGCGCGGCCGAGTTCGTCGTAGCGCCCCAGACCTGAGTCCGCGACCACCGGCTTGTCCGCCGCAAAAGCCGCCACCGCGTCGAGTGTCGCCTGCGGCAGCGCCCACGCCCGCGGCGCCACGAGCATCTCGTAACCCTCCAGCACGCCCGCCGCCACCTGGTCCTCGTCAACGTAGCGGTAGGGCACGCGAAGCTCCTTGAGCAGCCTTACGAAGGTCTCCTCACACTCGTCCCAGCGCTGGTCGAGGGCGCCCGCGGGGGTGTCCTCCTCCGCGCTGAGCGCCGCGATATACGCGGTTCGGCTCGGCCACGAGTGCAGGATCGCCACCGGCTCCTGGACCTGCTCGCTCTCAATCAGCAGCTTACCCACGCCGGAGTTCAGTTCATGATTGATCCGCCCGATCCACTCCGCTCGATCGCCGAGGTTCAGCGTCCCCGTCAGCGTGTTGTACCCAAGCTGCCGCCCGAGGCCGTACCAGCCCATGAAGGTCCCGCCGTAGGTCGGCAGGATCCAGCCCTCGCGCTCGATCTGCCGCTCGGGGCGGGCGTACCCCGACCACGTGCCGATCAGGCGCGGATCGCGGAACCACGAGCGGGCGCGATCGTGTGAGCGGGGGTAGATCTGTCCGTACTCCAGCACCGGGAAGAGCTTCGACATGACCGTGCAGGTGGTCCAGCCCTCATCCCACGGGTTCACGCCGCCGATGAGCGTGTCGCCGGCCTCCTCCTGCGCCCACGACTGCATCATCTTCGTGCTCTCCACGAATGTGTGCGCCATGAAATTGCGGAATTGCAGGAAGGGCGCGATGTTGCCGGGGCGCTGCTTCGCGTCAGCAAGCCGCCACGGCTCGACCGCGTCCCACGAGGCGAAGTCGGTGTCCCAGGTCGCGTTGAGTTCGTCGAGTGACGCATACTGCTCCCGCAGCCACTCGCCGAAGGCCGCGCGCGTGTGTTCGCTGAAGCACGCCTCCTCGCGGCCGATCGACTGCTCGTCGCCGAGGCCCAGCAGGATCGGCGAGAACGCGCGCCTGCTCTCCACCGCCCCGCGGATCTTCGGCTCCTCCTCCGCCCACATCTCGTCATCATGCAGGCACGGGGTCCGGACTCCCTCGGCGTCCACGCTGCCGTTGCCCACGCTCGTGAGGCGGTAGGGATGGCCGGTCGCGAAGCCCTGATCGAGCGACTCCCAGACCGGCGCCGAGGGCTGGATCACGCGGATGCCGAGGTCGTCCCAGATGCGCAGGTAGACGCTCTGCAGATAGTTCGGCAACTCCACCGCTGTCCAGACGCCGGAGTAGGGCAGGTAGTCGTCCATGACGACCTCCTGCGGGCGCGTGGTGAGCGTGTACACGCGCTGCGCGGGGCCGCCCTCGCCGGGCACGGTCAGCCGCAGTTCGATGAGGCGCTCGTGAGAGTCGATCAGCGGCACCCGCACCTCCTCGCCGCCGACGGTCGCATCGACGCTGCCGAGCAGGCGCCCGCGCGCGCCGTAGACTTCGGCCTGCGCGGGCAGGTCGTCCGGGCCCTCGGTGGTCGCGGTGAAGACCAGCGCGGAGCCATCCTCGGTGCACTCGGCGACGACCTCGGCGATGCGCGTGGGCCGGCGGACCTCGTACTGCGCCGAGGCGATGCCGACCGCGCGGCCCTCCTCGTCCGTCAGCGTCACCGCGACGTGGTGGAGCCCGTCCTCGATGGAGGCCGGCAGCGTGATCGTAGCCGCGCCGTCGGCGACCGGCACCGGGTCGAGCGCCACTGATTCGGCGAAGGGCGCCAGCCACGTCGCGCGGGCCTGCGCGGCCTCGCCATCGAGCGTGACGGTCACGGTCGGCTGCTCGCCGGGCGCCACGGTCTCAGGCGCCTCGACCGTCGCCGCCCGCGCGGTATCACGATCGGCGGCGGTCAGCAGGAAGTCGATCCAGCGCGCGAAGATGTACTCCCAGTAGGGGTAGCGCAGGGTGTGAGACTCCTCGATCGTATGCATCGTGCCCCACATCGACCACGGGAGGGTGATGATGCGGCCCTCCCCGTGGTCGCGGATGGCGGGGCGGTCGAGTGAGTAGAAGTCGACGGGACCTGGCAGCGCCGCGATGTCCAGCGGCTGCGTCTCGTCAAGCAACGCGCCGATGGCCGTGGGCTCCTCATCCCGCCGGGAGTCCACCACGATCAGCCCCGCGCCGTCCTCGACCGCGGAGAGGATCGCCTCCGCCGCGTGCTCGGGAAGCTGGTCGAGCTTCGTGCGCGCCAGCACGATCACGTCCAGCGGCGGTTCGCTCACGAGACGGTCGTAGATCGCGTCGCCCTGATCCAGCGACAGGTTCTGCCCGAAGGTGCCCTCGCTGCGGATGTACCCGGCGTGCGAGGTGACCGCCGCGGCCTCCATGTCGATGCGCTGCTGAAGCTCGACGATCTCGCGCTCGTTGATATCCGCGCAGACCCACAGCGTCTGCAGCGGGCCACCCGCCAGCGGCGAAGCCCACGGGATCGGGTTCGGCGACATGTAAAGGCCCGGCTCAAGATCGCTGATGCCCGGCGTGGCGACGAGGCTGGCGATCGTGGTCATCCGCGGCAGAGGGTCGTTCACATCCGGCGCCAGCGCCATGTCGGTGGTCAGCACGAAGACGTCGAAGAAGTGCCCGCACTGTCCCTCGGTGACGATCTCGAAGGTGTGCGTGCCTTCTCCGAGGTGGACCGTGCCCATGTCGAGCCAGTCGAGGCGCAGGTTCGTGTCGGAGGTGAACTCGTGGTCGGTGGAGTCGTAGACCTCGTTGCCATCCACGCTGAAGGTGAAGCTGCCGTTGCGGAAGCCGTCCGTCCATGCGCGCATCCACAGCTTCCAGTCCCGGTCGGCGGGTATCTCCAGCGGGAAGCTCACGCGGCCCTCCTGGTTGTGCGCGACCATGTCGCCGGAGGGCTGGTTCGCGCCGCGGTTCCACTCGATGGCCTGGAAGCCTGATGCATGGACCTCGGTCGCGGAGAAGAGGTCCTCCATCTCGATCCATCCGGAGTACGTGCCGGCGCGCTCGATGAAGCCCACCTGCCGCGGCTCCGGGGCCTCGTACTTGAGGCGGACCATGTACTCGCCGCCATCAGGCTCCTCGGTGTTGAAGGACAGCCAGCCCTCGCGCCACGTCTCGCCACGGTCGCGGCTGGAGGCCGAGCGGCCGTAGTCGTTCTCGCGGTCGATCCCGAGGTAGGTGTAATCCCCCGGTTCGGAGACGGTGATGGTGACGTGGTTCTCACCGCGCTGCAGTAGCGCCGGATCGACCTCAAACTCGTGCCAGCCCTCGGTGGCGACATCGATCAGTTCGTCGCGCAGCACCTCGGCGCCGTTGACGGCCACCACGAGGTCGGTCCACTCGACGCCCTCGGCGGGCGCGGAGTAGAGCGTCTTCGTGGCCCCGTCGTAGGGGCGGACCTTCATGTAATACTGCACCCACGCGCGCTCCACCTCCGCCGGGTCGCGGTCGAGGATGAGGGTTTTGCGGCAGACGTAGTTGGGGTTGGTGATCTGCCCGCGACCGTCGTCGGCGGTCCCGTCGTCATCGCGGACGGTGAAGATGCGCGTGTCCTGCGCGACCGCGGGCAGCACGAGTGTCAATGCAAACAGGACGGCTGTGAGGCGTCGCATAATGATCGCTCTCCCTGCTGCAGGAGTTGGCTGGCATGAGGGGCGTTTCGCCGCAGGGTCCGGAGCGGCCTGCAAGGGTCGGAGGCCACGGCGCGGAACGAGTGGGAATTCTTAAGTGTATTTTAATCTTGCCTTAGCATGGATTTAATACTCTTCGCCTACACTGACGACACACGCAAACCCAACCACACACGTGTAGTTAGAGAACCTACCCGAAGGGGGCCCTACCCGATGCACACTGCCCGCAAAGGCTTCACACTCGTCGAACTGCTGGTCGTGATCGCGATCATTGCGATCCTCGCGGCCATCCTGTTCCCCGTCTTCGCGCGCGCACAGGAGAAGGCGAACAGCATTAGCTGTCTCTCGAATCTCAAGCAGATCGCGACGGCGCAGCTTATGTACGCCCAGGACTACGACGAGACATTCCCCGCCAACGGTGGCGACGGCTGGATGGACGGCGGCTGGTACTCGGCCGGCGGCTTCACCTGCACCGACGCCGACTACGACTACGAGTGGCAGATCTACA
>JBKHFA010000247.1:0-5275 GCA_046540615.1 Armatimonadota bacterium
GCATCAGGTTCGCCATGTTCGCGCCGAAGATCCCCGAGTACACGTGCATCTCGTCGAGCACGATCAGCTTCAGCCGCGAGAGGAAGTCCGCCCAGCGGGCGTGCTGCGGCATCAGCGCGGCGTGGACCATGTCCGGATTGCTGAAGATCAACGAGCCCTCATCGCGAAGCTGCCGACGCAAATCCGAGGGGGTGTCGCCGTCGAAGACGCCCGCTGAGACGCCATCGAGGCCCGTCTCATCCAGCAGCCTGCGCATCGACTGGAACTGGTCCTGGCAGAGCGCCTTCGTCGGGAAGAGAAGGAGCGCGGTCGCGTCCGGGTCCTCGCGGAGCATCTCGATGGCCGGGACCTGGTAGCACAACGACTTGCCGGAGGCGGTCGAGGTGACGACCAGCAGATCACCCCCACCTCGCGCGAGATCGATGGCGCGCGCCTGGTGGACGTAGAGGCGCTCGATCCCGCGCCCGCTCAGCGCCCGCATGACGGGCGGCGAGAGCGGCTCATCGGGATCGGCGAATCGCGCCTCCCGCTCCGGGACCTCGCGGACGTACACGATCTGCTCGCGGTACCCGCGGGACGTGCGTATGCTGTCGAGGAAGCCGGTGAAATCCATCGCGCTCTGGGATGCCTCTGCAGGGCGGGGACCTGTGTCCCGCCAGGGTAGGTAGCTCGCATCCCCGCGCGAGCAGTATACACGAAGTCGAACGCGTGTTTCAAGAGAATATTCGGTCCCGGCAGCGAACTCCTGCCGGGGCGCCAACGGAGGAATCGTCGAGGCGTGACGCGAAGCACCTGTCAGCACGCATCCTGACCCACGGGGGCGGAATGATGCGATCTGTCTACCCTTTGCTGCTGCTTTTGCTCGCTTCGGCGGTTGCCTGTGCGCAGACGGCCGAGCCGCCGATGGAAACGCTCACGCTCGCCGACGGCGACTCCGGCTCCGAGTGGGTGCCGGCCGAGGCCACGATGGAGCCGGATGACACCCACTCGCGTGACGGCCGCGCGATGCACTTTCACATCGACGTGAACCACGAGACCGGGCAGCCGGACTACCCGATCGGGTGGCCCCGGACGTATCTTCAGGTGCCCGAGGACATTCAGGACTGGAGCGACTGGGACTTCATCGGCTTCTCGCTCTACGCCGAGACCTCGCGCGAGCAGTTCCCGGACACCGCGCTGGGCTTCATCGTCCGCTCACCGGACCGGAACCAGCAGTGGCAGACGAACCTGAGCCCTGAGAAGGGTGGCTGGGTGGACTTTCGCTTCGAACTGTCGAATGTCCCCAACCTCGAAGAGGTCAGGGCGGTGCAGTTCTACATCTCGGAGTCAAATTACAATCACGGCGACGTACTGGACTTCTGGATCGACGACCTCGTACTGCTGCGTTACGCGGAGCCGACGATCATCAACATGCAGCCGCTCAGTCACCTGCACTACGCCGACTCCGACGTGATCCGAGTGGAGGTTGAGCTGACCGGGATGGAGGACGGCGAGAGCGTGGAGGTGCTCAGCCGCCTGCTCCACGACGGCTCGGCGATTCGGCAGAGCAGTGCGCGCCTCGGGCCGGGCGTGAGCACGATCCCCCTGCAGATCGGCGGCGGTCTCTCGCCTGGCGAGTACGAGGTGCAGGCGGAGGTCGTCGGCACCGACTACACGCTCAGTGAACCGATGCGCGTGATCTCATCGCCCTTCGAGGAGGAGGCACGATGACAAGGTTTGCCTGTCAATTGCTGTGCATTGGTGCCCTTCTGCCTGCATCCAGCGCGTGGGGGCAGGTCCGGTTCTTCGACATGGGCACCGCCGAATCGAAGGTCTACGAGGGCGCCACGCGCGTGACCGCCGAGCACGTCTACTCCGAGGATGCCGGCTTCGGCTGGCGCAGCGCGGAGGGCCTCAGCGAGCAGGCGCGGGCATACGAGGAGATGGGCGACCGCCGCGGCTCCCCCGCGCCGCCGGTGATGTGGACGAACGCCGTCACCGAGGACTGCGTGATGGGCGAGACGGAGAACGCGTTCGTGGTGGATATTCCTGAGGGCGACTACCGCGTCTACCTCCTCTGCGGAACCAGCGACCGGGCGCGCGACTTCTTCTGGGATTTCACGGTGATCGCGCGCGATGCCGCCAGCGCGGACGCGCCCGCCGACCGGGCCACCGCGTGGGTGCAGATGCAGGAGGGCTGGCAGCATCGGCCGGCCCGACTGACCGCATCGGTGGACAGCGGCCAGCTTGCCATCGACCTCGGCCCGCTGAGCAGGTGGCTGGTGAGCGCGATCATCGTGGCCCCCGAGGACGAGTGGGAGCGGGTGGAGCGGGAGATCATCGACCCGCTGGAGGAGTGGACGTTCTTCCTGCCGCCGCACGTGCAGGAGGACTGGACGCTTGATCCTCCCCCCGAATCCGAGCCGATGCCTGAGCTTTCACCAACCGACCGTGATCGAGGATGGGTGCTCTTCAGCCGACCGTGGACCGACGTGGTCTGGCCGACCACCGTCCCTCGGACCGAGGAGATCGGCCGCGAGGTCCGCGTCTTCGCCTCGCCCGGCGAGCGCGAGCCGGTCACGGTCTCCGTGAACCTGCTCCGCGGAGTCGAGGACCTCGAGGTCATCGCCAGCGACATCGGCCCGGTGAGCGCGGACACCATCGACATTCGCCATGTGCGCTACATGCGCGCGAAGCCGAACTACGTCGGGATGGGGCTCTACCGCATCGTGCCCGATGCGCTGGAGCCGATGTGGATGTTCCACGAGAGAGACATATACAACCCGGCGGCTCCGGTCGGCCTCGATGCGGGCGTTACGCATCGCTTCTGGCTGACGCTGCATGTGCCCGAGGACGCGGAACCGGGCATGTACACCGGCAGCGTCACCGTCCGCGATGACGGCGGCGCGGAGGGCGCGGTCCCGGTGCGCCTGCGCGTGCTGCCGATCGAACTGCGAGAGGACCCGGAGAAGATCTGGGGGATGTACTACCGCCATCCGGTGGACAACTGGAACCGCGCGAGCGACGAGCACTCGAAGCAGCACTGGCTGCGGAGGGCGGAGATGGAGCACCAGGATTTCCTCGACCACGGGATGAGCAATCTCGTGCTCAGCGCATGGTGCCCGCCGATGAACGAGGACGGGGAGTTCGAGGCGGACTGGACGGTGCTGGAGAAGAAGCTCGCCCTTCTCGACGAATACGGCTTCACCGGGCCCTACGCGACACACATAAACGCGAGCGGGATTTATCACAAGTACGTCGGTGAAGGCTGGGGCCCGCACACGTCGAACGCGCAGATTCCTCCGCCGGAGTATGCCGAGGAACTCACCGCGATGACCCGGTTCATCGAGAGCGAGCGGGAGAAGCACGACTGGCCGGAGTTCCTTTACTATCCGGTGGACGAGCCGGGGCGCGATCCGAACTCGGTGGAGCTTATGCGCGTGACGCTGAAGGCGATCAGCGACGCCGGCGCGCCGACATACGTGACCGCCGCCCCCGATCACGAGCAGTTCCAGCCGCTGATACCGCACGTGAACGTCTGGTGCACGCAGACGTTCCTCCCGGACCGCGAGACGGTGCTGGCCGACATGGCGGCGCGGGATGTTCAGTACTGGTGCTACCCCAACAAGTCGGTCGGGGAGTGTGATCACACGCCGCTGAGAGGCGCGCGGATGACCTACGGCTTCGGGTTCTGGCGCTCCGGCTTCGTGGCGCTGATCCCGTGGATATACTCGTCTACGACCAGCGACCCGATGAACTACCTCACCGGCGCCACGATGGACTTTCTTGTGCGGCATGAGCCGGACGGCACGCCGATGCCGGTGATGCTCTGGGAGGCGCTGCGCGAGGGGCGTGACGACTACCTTTACATCTACACGCTTGAGCAACTGATCGAGGAGGCGCGGGCGGCCGGCGACGCCGATGCGGTCGCGGCCGCCGACAGGGCGCAGAAGGAACTGAATTACATCTGGCAGAACATCAACGTCATGCCGCGCTATCAGTACGACGGCCTCTGGCCGGCGGGCGACTTCGACGCATATCGCTGGCTGATCGCCGAGCAGATCATGAACATTCAGGACGCGCTTCAATGACCGGGGAGACAGGTATGATGGAGAAGATCAACGTGGGGATCGTAGGCGCGGGTTTCGCGGCGGACTTCCACGTGGAGGCCTTCCGAGAGGTCCGCGGGGTCGAGGTCGAAGTGGTGGCCGTGACCTCGAAGACCAGGGGGAGCCGCACGGAGTTCGCGGAGAAACACGACATACCGCGCGTGTACTCAGACCTGAGCGCGATGCTCAGCGACGAGCAGAATCTCGACGTGGTGGACCTGTGTGTGCCGACGTACGTCCACGCCGAGGGGATCGTGCAGGCCGCTCAGGCGGGTAAGCACGTGATCGTCGAGAAGCCGCTGACGGGCTACTGCGGCGAGGTCGGTCAGGATGACGACGAACTGATCGGCGACACCGTGCCGAAGGCGCGGATGATGGAGTGGGTGCTCAATCAGTGTGAGTACATCGGGATGGAACTGGAGCACTCCGGGATCACGCTGATGTACGCGGAGAACTGGGTCTACGCGCCGACGGTGCAGAAGGCCCGCCGGCTGATCGAGGGCGGGAGCGGACCGGTCATGCGGATGGTGGCCGAGGAGTCGCACTCGGGCTCACACGCCAGCTACGCGAAGTACTGGTCGCGCGCCGGCGGAGGCTCGCTGCTGCGGACCGGCTCTCACCCGGTCGGCGGGGTACTCTACCTCAAGCAGGCGGAGGGGATCGCGCGTGAGGGAAGCCCCATCCGGCCGAAGTCCGTCGTGGCCGAGGTTGGCCGCCTGATGAAGATGGACGCGTACAACAGGAGCGAGAGCGCGCTGACGGGGAACCTCGCAGACTGCGAGGACTGGGGATCGATCCTGATCACCTTCGAGGACGGGTCGGTGGCGGAGGTGTCAAGCTCCGACGTGGTCCTCGGCGGCATATACAACTACGTGAAGGTCTTCTGCTCGCGCGGCCGGATCGAGTGCAACCTCAACCCGAATGACCAGGTGATGGTCTACGGGCCCGACGAGGAGGCGTTCGGCGACGAGTATATCGCGGAGAAGCTCTCGACGCGCGCCGGCTGGAACTTCGCCTCGCCGGACGAGCACTGGGCCTCGGGCTACCCGCAGGAGATCCAGGACTTCGCGGAGTGCGTCGCGTATGACCGCGAGCCGCTGTCTGGCTGGATGCTCGCGCGGGACGTGGTCGCGGTCATCTACGCCGCGTATGTGTCCGCCGAAGAGGGCCGGCGTGTCGAGGTACCG